>JAEEII010000094.1 GCA_016281295.1 Bacteroidales bacterium | reverse complement strand
CGGCTTCTTTGAGGGTCTTTTTGGTCTGATTTTTTGTTTCGCTCGCTCCGATAGCCCGCTATCGTCGTTCGCTCAACAGAAAAATCATCCTCAAAAATCCCTCTCAAATAAGCTCGAAAAAAATCAAAACAGCTTCTTAGTGAATAGATAGAAAATCGCAACTTATCCTTGACTCTCTATTTCCACAAAATCCTTGCAATAAGGACGATAGCACATCAAGGATAAAGTTGCGATTCACCACATAACAAATAAAAAAATTAACATGAAAAAGAATCTATTGGAAAGCATCACCTCGCTCCCGCTCCACCTGTTCATGAAATCAGAAGAGTTTTAGCGAAAACGCTTCGGAATAAGGAATAAGTTGGTTACCTTCAAAATGGTTTTTCCATGCATCTTCCTCATGGCTTCTGTCGATTACTTGCTGAGTACTCATAGGCCGAATCTTGGATAAAACAACATCGAGCGTCCTTTGCTCCTGTTCACTAAACACCTTAGCATCCCATGAATTGCAATTCAAACAGGCACCTTCCATCTCTCGGACAATCACAATCTCTTTCCTAATGCCATCAAAACTTCCTCAATGAATGGTACTATATTTCTTAACAAACATCCTGGTCAATACAGCGTCATTGATGGTCATACGTATCAAATAAGTTCCTGGGGCAAGATGGTTCACCCCAAACTCCTTTTTGCAGGTGCTATCATCAGAACTATAAACCAAGGAACCCGTGGTCGTTATGATTTCCCAACGCGTGACGACTTGTGATGCCTCTACGGTCACTTGATCAGATGCTGGATTCGGATAAATACTAATATCAGCAGGGGTATTTTCATCGATGTTATTCACAAACAAAAGATGGGCGACCAAGTTGCGGTTCCGCGTTACTTCAAACGAATAGGACGCTTCTTCCGAAACGATTTCTCCGTCTTCAGACCAGTTTTGGAACACGTAACTCTCATTAGGCGTTACGGTCAGGGTTGCAGTTTGTCCAAGAGTGTATGGGCCCGAACCCGTTACCGAACCGCCCTCCATTGGGTCTGCTGACGCATTGATTTGATAGTGATTCGATTCGAAATATCCAACATAATCAGCGTTGTCCGTAACAGTGAAAGTACAGGATATGTCTGTTGACACTGGGACACCATTCCTCGTCCATTTGACAAAATGATAGTCATTATTAGCAGAAGCCGTCAACGTGCAATTCTCACCATACCAATAAGCAGCACCACCATACACATCACCACTTCCACTCGGATAGGCAGTAACCGTGATGAAGTACTGGTTCAGTGCAAATTGAGCGACATAGTGTGCTTCTTCAGTAACAGTAAAGCTGTAGCTTGCATTGGTGGATACCAATACACCGTCTTTGGCCCATCCGACAAAGGTGTAACCTTGATTGGCTGTCGCTGTCAAGGTACAATTTGAGTAATAGCTGTAGGGACCAGCACCCGCAACCACTCCTCCTTCAACAGGATCAGAGGCAGCTGTAATTATTACCGAAGAATTAATCCCAATAATATTAGAGAAACTACTCCAACCCTCAGCTGACTGATATGCTTCAACCGACTCAGATGGCACATAAACGGGAATATCGGTCGCAACAAAAGCAAAAACATCCGCTCCCAATGTAGGAGGAATCTCCGATAAAACCGTCATTGACATCAAACTACTGCATCCAATGAAAGCACAATCATCAATTGATGTGACAGAATTCGTTAACATCAATGAGGTCAAACCACTACAATAAAAAAAGGCGTAGCCTCTAATCCTTGTCACAGTATTTGGGATGAACACTTCGCCCGTCAAACCTTGGCAATAACAGAAAGCACCAAAACCAATAGAAGTCACTGAATTGCCTATGGACAGCGTTCCAGTCAAACCAGTGCAATTATTAAAAGCATAATGGCCAATCGTGGTTACAGAATTCGGGATGGATAACGGGCCTGTGAAACCAGAACAATTATTAAAAGCATTATCACCTATCAAGATAACAGAATTGGGTATGGTCAGGCTACCGGTAAAGCCACTACAATCAGCAAAAGCATAACTGCTTATCATGGTAACAGCATCGGGTATGACTAAATCGCCTGTAAAGCCACTGCAACCTGCGAAAGCATAATAATCTATTGATTTAATATAACCAGGCAAAATCAAAGAACCCGCCAAACCACTACAGTTATTGAAAGCATAATTATTTATCGAAGTTAAACCAATGAAATACTGCAGTTCTTCAAACGATGTTATTTCCGTATTGCCACTGAACACCTCTCCAAGACTCTTAACCGATGCAGCTTCAGTATAACTAAGTTCGCCATCACCATTGGTATCCCAATTGGCTACACAGATGGCCTTAACATTTGCATCAGCAAAAACAATGTTTCCTTGCGGTACAAAATGAGCAGTCAAAAGAGCATCATCGGTTACTAAGAAAGTATAATTGGCATCCTTGGAAACCACATGATTGTTTTTAGTCCAATTTACAAAAGCGTATCCTTCATTAGGCGTTGCAACCAAATTACAAGAAGAACCACCCTCGTATGTCCCACCGCCAGAAACCACACCTCCTTCAAGAGGATCGGCTGAAACAGAAATGGTCCCTGACGAACATATACCTATTATATTTGAAAATGCATTCCAACCATAAGCCTGCTGATAGGCTTCGACATATTCAAGTGGCACATACACAGGTATTTCGGTTGAAACACCAGAAAACACATCTGTTCCCAATGAAGGAGGAAACTCCGATAGAACAATCAATGATGTAAAGCCATCGCAAGCCATGAAAGCCTGATGCTTTATAGCTCTAACTGTATTAGGAATCGTTAGCGCGCCAAAAAAGCTACTACAACCAGAGAAGGCAAACGGGCCTATTTTGTTCACAGAATAGGGAATCTCTATCGAATTCAACCCAACACAGTCAGAAAATGCATAATTATCAATGGATGTTAAACTGATAAAATACTGAAGTTCATCAAAAGAGGTGATATCCACATTGCCTCTAAACACTTCCCCAAGGCTCATAACCAAGGCTGCTTCAACATAACTTAGTTCGCCATCACCATTGGCATCCCAATTGGCTACACAGATGTCTTTTACATTAGCATCAGCAAAAACAATATTTCCGGCTGTTACAAAATGTGCAGTAATAAGGCTTTCGCTGGTCACTGGAAAAGTATAGTTTGCGTCTAAAGAAACAACCACGCCATTTTTTGTCCAATTAGCAAAACTATATCCTTCGTCAGCTATGGCCGTCACTGTACATGATTGGCCATAAGGGAAAGAGCCACTACCAAATGCAGCGCCTCCTTCTGCAGCAGTTACGTTAACGGCGAACGGTTCGGCAAACACAGCCACCAAATTACGGTTAAAGTTGGCCTCGAAGGAATAATTTGAATCGGTAGAAGCGATATCCCCATTTTCTTCCCAATAACAAAAATGATAACCATTGTTGGCAATAGCCGAAAGTGTCACAGTACTACCAAATGTGAAATTGCCACCGCCCGAAACAATGCCACCTACCCCATTGTTAGCTGAGACATTGATGACATAATCTGTTGTTTCAGGCTGAGGATGAATGTTAAAGAGGGCCGCGTGTCCATCGTTTAATCCTCCAAAAGAGATGATAAAACCAAGATAATACACTTCATATAGAAGAGCGTCGATGAAATAATAGCCATCACTATTACCATTCCAGCCCCAGTTAAAGTGAAACAAATCGTATTGGTCATATCCATCACACACAAATGCATGTCCACCAAGACCTCCTGAGGCGGTATAATACACAGGTCTATTCAAATTGAGACAATCCTTTAGCTTTGCTTTCCAAGTACCATCTGAATACCCATCTCGAGATTCAAAACTCATCTCATCGGAATAGCCGAAATAATTGATTAATGAACCAGGATTTAAAAACGCTCCTGATTCCCCCGCACCATAACTCATATCGACCGACACGCCACAATGCCACAGCAGTGTGGCCACAGCATCAATTTGTTCAGCACTGCTAGATTCATACAAGATATTCGGCATATTATCCCAATCATAAGTCGTCGCTCCAAAATCAACACTTTGTTCTGGATAGCCGTTTGGAGTATAAGAATGATAGCCTATACCATGTTCAGGATAGCCCCAATAACGCATAACTTGTGCCATCGCCGTAGCTACGCAACCTGTCACTACATGACCGCACTGGCCATCTGGATCCTCTGGGCAACGCGCATTGTAGTAACAGACTTGGTGCCAAGTGGTAGAAAGCAGCGGCGATACTCCATCGTTGGTTCGGTTTTCGGCCAAACGCCCCATGGTTCTTACTAATTCCCATCGCCGTATTATTTGTTCATTGGCTTCCAAATGGTTTTCAATGCCGAAGGCAATCTGTTCCACAAAACCTTGCAGATAGTCCTGCAACTGAATCGGCACATTGTCAGGGTCAAATGGTCGTCCTTCGTCAGAATACCCAAGAATGGGCGTGACGCAATCGTCAGCAGAGACGATGACAAAACCGTTCGATGTATTGAAAATGTAAAAAGCAGCATCGCCACGAGCAATGTTGTACGTAGTCACCAATTGCAATTCATCCATACTTCGCAATGGCATGTTAGCATTGGCATTCATAAATTTCATCGCCACCTCGCGAGCGGCACCCATATCAACGGGGGTTGCCTTCACTCCCAAGGTGAGGGTGAGCAAAAACATGACAAGTAAAAAGATTATACTGTTTTTCATTCGATTATTGATTTTTTAATCCTCAATTTCTGGGGGCAAATATATGGCTATTTTTATTTTAAAAAAATACTTATCCATTCCAAAAAAATATAATTTTGCAGCCGCTTTTCCGAGAGGGATCGGAGTAGCCACAAAAAGCACTTTCAATTCACAAATTATGTTTAAAATGAAACATATATTAAAGAAAAAAGCCCTTGTATTTTTGCTTGGATTGACGGTCCTGACGCTTCCACTTGATGCCCAAGTGCTCAATCACAGCCATCAATATTCCAATCAAGAACAAACTGGCACAAGAGGATTGTTTAGGCGAGGCTTTGAAGGCGGCAACTACCACTACAACCAAAAGTTTGATGACGGCCAAAACGGCGGCTATGACATCCAAAACCAAACTTTCGGACAAGGTAACAATGATGCACCCTTGGGCAGCGGGTTGTTCATCCTTGCAGCAGCAGGTTTTGGCTATGCGTTCAAGAAAAGAAAGAACAACAAAAAACAATGAAAAGAAGCCATCATATCCTCAGAAATCAATCTTGAAGGATATCTCCACCCTACTGGATATAGAATAATCACCATCTTTTGACTCACCCTCCTCTCTGTTTCTCAGTCATATACTTCCAATAGCGTCGTGGAATCTCCTTAAGGTGCTTCCGGGGATTCAAACGCTCGCGGATGCAGATGGCCTTGAAGTAGGTGCGCCAAAGCTCCTGAAAGAGCTGATCATCATCGCTTAATAGTGTTTCATTCAGCTTACCGTCGGCGAGATCGAAAGGCACTGACGACTCGTCCTCAAAAGTGATTTGGACAGGCATATCCGTCCCTTGGTAATAGAAGCCATAATGACGTTTGGCATCATAGATGAGCCAAGGCTGGTCGTTGAAACGATCGCGAAAATGGCCTATGACAAGAGGCAACACATTGTGGTCGGGTGAGATAACGGCGAGATAAGTACCATCTTTGGCCTTCTGGAAACGCACAAACTGTTTCATTCGGAGCTGCTCATGCGACACTTTCCAGGCAACACGGGTCACCGCAAGCACATCAGGATCGGCATAGTTCAACGCGATACTCGGAGCACCGACAGGCTGACGGAAGGTCTTGCACACATAGTTGAACAAAGGATTGGAAAGCTCGGGCAGCTCCGACAGCCAGCTGAGAGAGATGATCCGCAAGGCTTGAAACGAGAGACGCTTCTCCAGCCCCGCCCATACCCTTCTGGCTTTCACCTCGTCAGTGACCACCTCATGGACAAGGTCACAGAATAATGGCAAAGCGTCACCCGCAGTCAACAGCTGCTCCGGCTGCTCATGACGCTCAAAAGCATCGAACACCGCCGTCATCAAACCGTCCAAAGTCCCGTCAAAAAGGTAGATGGTCATATCCCCAGATTCAATGTGAGTTGTTGTTCCATCTCGGCTTGTTTTCGCTCTTGCGGCAACACCAGCATGGAACGCAGCCGCTCTGGACGCATCTCGTTGACGCTGAGTATCAGTCCCGAAGGAGAACTCAACTCATGACAGGTGATGAAATACTTGGCTTTTTTCATCACCACGCCAATCTTTTTTAAGTCGTAGGAGGTGAGTTTGTTGAAACGACGCGAGTTCACGATGGTTATCGCCGACTTCACACCGAGACCCGGCACTCGCAGCAGCATCTCGTAATCAGCGGTGTTGACATCCACGGGAAAGGCCTCGGGATGACGCAACGCCCACGACAGCTTCGGGTCGATCTCGAGATCCAGGTCGGGATGTTGCTCATCAACAATCTCCTCCACCTTGAACTGATAGAAACGCAGCAGCCAGTCGGCCTGATAAAGACGGTTCTCACGCACCAATGGCGGCTGTTTAAGCACCGGCAGACGTGAATCGTAGGTGTTCACACTGATGTAGCCCGAATAATACACCCGACGCATCGTGGGCTGGGTGTAAAGGATCGACGACATGGTAAGGATGTCACGGTCCGTCTCCTTGGTCGCTCCGACGATCATCTGGGTTGACTGTCCAGCCGGAACAAAACGCGGCACATTACGTAGATGGCGACGGTCTTCCTTGTTCTCCAACACCCCCTGCTGGATGAGTTTCATCGGCTGGAACACGCTCTGGTGGTCTTTCTCGGGGGCGAGAAGTTTCAACGACTCCTCCTTGGGAATCTCGATGTTCACACTCATGCGGTCGGCATAAAGTCCCGCCTGACTGAGCAACTCCTGCGAGGCACCCGGAATACTCTTCAGGTGGATGTACCCGTTGAAACGCTGGGTGGTACGAAGCTCGCGGACAATCGCCACGAGACGTTCCATGGTATAGTCGGGATTGCGCACCACACCGCTGGAGAGAAAGAGTCCCTCGATGTAGTTGCGGCGGTAAAACTCCATGGTGATGTCAACCAACTCCGACACAGAAAGCGTCGCCCGTTTGATGTCGTTGGAGCGACGGTTGACGCAATAGGCACAGTCGTACATGCAATGGTTGGTCAGCATCACTTTAAGGAGCGAGATGCAACGTCCATCCTCGGAAAACGAATGGCAGATGCCGATGCCCCCCACTGTGTTGCCCACCATGCCCTTCTTGCCGCGACGCACCGTGCCGCTCGACGAGCATGACACGTCGTACTTCGCCGATTCAGCGAGGATGCGTAGCCGTTCCATGGTGTTTTCCGTCAACATGATCTCAGGGGTTTTGTTTTGCAAAGGTAAAACAATCGCGATAGCCCCGCCACATCCTTTACACGTTTAGCTGTTTTTGTTCATAAATTAATTTGCCATTTCACTTGACAAGTCGGAAGAAACCGCTGTGGTTTTGCAATCGGGAAACATCCCCCTTTAGGCTGTTGGAGTTGCGAGCTTGGCAGTTCGTCAGACCGGTGAACTGTTTTCCATCGCAATAGAGGAACTCGATACCGAAGCGCGAGCGGTAAACTCAGTAGATGTCCTCGCCCGACAGGGTCAGGTCGGTGGAGAAGTAAACCTTGCGCCCCTGGGTTTTCTTGCCGGGATCGTCAGAGACCACGATGACTGCCCCGACGGCACGCATGAGGCTGACAGCTAAAAGTTGTAATTTGTTTCATGACATACACTTTTCACACTTTAATCAGCATTAGAAATTTCTCACTTATTTATAGGGAATTTAATAAAAAACAGTATCTTTGCGCTTTTAATCACATCATGTTATGTCCCCCTCCTACGACAACACCAAACTCAAATACGCCGAAGCACTCGTCCTCAACACCGACGCGCACCTCTTCCTCACGGGAAGAGCCGGCACTGGCAAGACCACCTTCCTACGGTCGCTGCAATCAAAGACCTACAAACGCATGGTAGTGGTAGCCCCCACCGGAGTGGCCGCCATCAACGCAGGAGGACAGACCATCCACTCGTTCTTCCAACTGCCTTTCGGGCCTCAGATTCCCGAAGACGCGAAGATCCTGCCCGAAAAAGCCCCATTAGCGAACAACCAAAGCCAAGCCACTGGAGACAACTTTCAGAAGTACTCCGCGCGTGCCATGGCCTCGCAATACCAGAAGCTACGGAAAAACAAGCTGGACATCATGCGCAGCCTCGACCTCCTCGTCATCGACGAGATCAGCATGGTCCGCGCCGACGTACTCGACGCCATCGATGCCGTGCTACGCCGCGCCCGGAGGTCGCAAAAGCCCTTCGGCGGCGTGCAGCTCCTCATGATCGGCGACGTACACCAGCTGGCTCCAGTGGCCAAACCCGAGGAATGGGAGATCCTCGCCCCCTACTACCAAAGCGTGTATTTCTTCGGAAGCCACGTCCTGCAAAACACCACCTATCTCTGCGTGGAACTCGACCATATCTATAGGCAGCACGACGAAGAATTCATCACCCTACTCAACAAGGTGCGCGACAACCGCATGGACGCAGAATGTCTGCAACTACTCAACCAACGCTATCAACCGTACTTCACCCCCAGCGACAACGAAGGCTACATCACCCTCACCACCCATAACTATCAAGCCGACGACATCAACGATTCAAAACTGCAAGCACTCCCCACCCCTTCCATCGTCTTCAAAGCCGAGACCAAAGGCATTTTTCCCGAGAACACCTACCCCACCAAAGAAACCCTGGAGCTGAAGGTAGGCGCCCAGGTCATGTTTGTGAAAAACGACCCCAGCGCGGCAAAGGCCTTCTTCAACGGCAAAATCGGAAAGGTGGTCAGCATCGACAAAGAGAAAGAGATGGTGGAGGTGCAATGCGCTGACGAACGCCTCACCGTCACGAAACTCGAATGGCAGAACACAGAATACGCCATCAACGCCGAGAACCAAAACATCGAAGAGAAAGAAATCGGCAGCTTCAAACAGATTCCCCTGCGGCTGGCTTGGGCCGTCACCATCCACAAAAGCCAAGGCTTGACCTTTGACAAACTTATTGTCGATGCAGGACAAGCCTTCGCCCACGGACAGGTTTATGTGGCCTTAAGTCGATGCACCTCACTGGAAGGACTGGTGTTGAAGACACGCATCCCGCAGAACGCCCTGGTGAATGACCTCTCCGTCAACCAGTTTGTAGATCACCTCCCCGAAAAAGAACCCACTCAGGACAAAGTGGACCAGCTACGCCATGAGTACGAGTTGCAGACCATGTTGGAACTCATCGACTTCTACGGCCTCTACAAGGATTTCGGCAAGGTGATGAAGATTCTGTATGACAACAACACCCTGTTCGAAGCTGAGTTGATTCAAGACCTCTCGCAACGACGAAGCCAACTGTTAGAAAAGCTGTGCGGTGTAGCCTCCAAGTTTGAGGGACAGGTGCAACGACTCCACGCCCAAGCACCCAACTACGAGCAGAACACTGCCTTGCAGGAACGCCTCGTCAAAGGCAGCGTCTATTTCAAAGAACAACTCGACAGCATCACCAACGGACTCTTCGACTTACCCCTGAAGACCGACAACAAAGCCGTCAACGAGCTGCTGACTGAAGCCTTGGAACATCTTCGCGAAGACCTTTCAACGAAACAGGCTTGCCTCGAAACTAGCTGCAAGTGCTTCAGCATCAAGGAATACCAAAGAGCTAAAGCAGTCGCCGTGCTTGAAGCCGACAAGAAGACCAAGAACAAGGTGACCATCAAAGACGACGACCTAAAAGGCGACACCTTATATAAAAGGCTCCTCGCCTGGCGATCCGATCAAGCCTACGAGATGGATGTCGAAGTTTACAGAATCGTGCCCACCATGGCCCTCAAGGCCATCGCCAAAGAAAAGCCCATCACCCTGCGTCAGCTGCGACTGGTGAAAGGCATGGGCGACAAACGAACTAGGCAATTCGGAGCAGAGATCATCGACATCGTGCTGAGAAGTACCGGCCAACAAGGTATCCAGATAGAAGAAAACGAGTTTGAGGAACCAGAACCTATTGACAAGCCGCAAAAAAACAGCATGAAAACACCCAAAGAGCCCAAGGTCAGCACCTTCGAGGTCACAAAGAACCTGCTTGACGAAGGACTCAGTCCGGAACAGATTGCCAAGGAACGAAACTTGAAACTATCAACCATCTACGGTCACATCAGCCGCTTCATCGCGCAAAACGAGTACGACGCCTCGCAATTTGTCAGCGAAGAACATTACAACACCATCCGCGACTATTTCGACTCGACGGAAGACCCAGCACTGGGTTCCGCCAAAGAAGTACTTGGCGACGATTACGACTACGACGAAATCAAAATGGTGTTAACCGAGTTGCAACGTGAAGGCATGTTTCAACAACCCGACCACGTTGATTCTGAAGAAAAATAACTTTTTTTCAAAAAAAGCGTATTTTTTACACAAAAAAGCTTGCAGGTTTCAAAAATTGTTGTAATTTTGCGTCAAATTTACACAATTATGGAAGCAGGCAAGTATTGTTATAAGTATCCACACCCGGCGGTCACCACTGACTGCGTGGTATTTGGCTTTGACGGGAAGCGTCTGAACATCCTTTTAATAGAAAGAGGTGGAGAGCCTTACAAAGGCTGCTGGGCGTTCCCAGGCGGATTCATGAACATCAACGAGACGGCTGAGCAAGGTGCCATGCGCGAGTTATGTGAGGAGACCGGGCTGAAGCTCGAGTACTTGAAACAATTCGGCACCTTTACGGCAGTGAACCGTGACCCACGCGAGCGGGTCATCACCATCGCCTTCTATGCTTTGGCCAGAAAATCGGCGGTACAAGGTGGCGATGACGCGGCCAATGCACAATGGTTCCCTATCGAGGACATCCCACCTTTAGCGTTCGACCACGACTATATCCTGCGAAAGGCCACCGAGCAGCTGAAAAAAGACATCCACTTCGAGCCCATCGGCTTCGGCCTCCTCGACGAGCAATTCACCATGCCCGAGTTACAACGTCTCTACGAGTCGATATTAGGCGTGCGTTTCGACCGCCGCAACTTCTACAAGAAGATGATGCAGACGGGCATCCTGGAGGAAACAGAGGAATCATTCGTGGAAAACGAGCCTCAATTCTTCGGAAAAAACAAAGAGATGCGTTCCATGAGCATCGACGCTTTGTTCGACGAAACGCCGCACCCTCAGGCCATGCCTCTTCCCTCAGAAGCTCTCACCGAAGAAGAACCTCGCCGTCGCAAAGGCACCAAGTTCTCCTTTAATAAAGAAAGATACGAAAGGTTAAAAGAAGACAAGAACTTTAGGCTGGAATTCTAGAAGATAGAACACAAAAGACATCATTAAAAGAATATAATCATTTAACAATTAACAATCTAAAAGTAAAGATTATGGAAACAAACAATGAGAACAAGACAAAGACCCAGATTTACAACCTGATTATCCTCGACAAGAGCGGATCGATGAGCAGCATCGCGAAGGCCGCCATTGCCGGATTTAACGAAACCGTCGGGGGCATCCGTTCCGCGCAAGAACGTTTCAAAGACACGCAGGAGCATTTCGTGTCGCTGATGATCTTCTGCAACTGCGAGAAACGCCTCGTCTATGACAAGGTGCCAGTGAACGAAGTCAAGGAACTCACCTCACGCGACTATCAGCCATGCTGCTGCACTCCTCTCTACGATGCTATGGGCATCAGCATCAACGCATTATTTAAAGACATCAAAGACAAGGAAGATGCAACCGCAGTGGTCACCGTCATCACCGACGGACTGGAAAACGCATCCACCGAGTATTCAGGCAGTGCTATCAAAGCCCTCGTGGAAAAAATGAAGAACGAGGAAGGCTGGAACTTCGCCTACATCGGCACCAACCAAGACGTGGAAGCCACCGCGGCCTCGCTCAACATCGATAATCACATGTCGTTCGAAGACGACGATGCTGGTATGAGGGCTGCATGGGAGAAAGAACGCAAAGCGAAGATGATGATGTACACCCGCTTTGAGATGGAAGCAGAGGCCATGGCGCCCATGGCAGCTGCTGAACGCAAGCTGTTCCGTTCCAGGTCAAATCGCGAAAATCGCAACTACCGTGAGTTGGGTGAGTTTAAGAGCCGCATCACGCCCGAACGCATCACGAGTCTGAACCCCAACGAAGTGTTCGTCTTCGGAAGCAACCTGGCCGGGATGCATGCTGGCGGAGCCGCTCGTTTAGCTGTTGACCGTTTTGGCGCCATCATGGGACAAGGCGTGGGATTACAGGGACAGAGCTATGCCATCCCCACCATGCAAGGCGGTGTGAACACCATCAAGCCCTACGTGGATGACTTCATCCGTTTCGCCGACGCTCATCCCAAGATGACCTTCTTAGTCACCCGCATCGGCTGTGGCATCGCAGGCTTCACCGCCAGAGAGATCGCCCCTTTGTTCGCCGGCGCGGTCAACATTCCCAACATCCATCTTCCCCTTGACTTTTGGAAAGAACTTGTTTAATAATTACTGGGCAATAGAATAATTCTCAGTTCCTTTTCTATCGAGATTAAGCCACCCACCTCACCCCCCGACCCCCTCTCCATTGTGGAGAGGGGGAGTATACTACCCTAAGGCCTTTTCTACCGAGATCAAACCCCAGGCCTCACCCCCCGACCCCCTCTCCATTGTGGAGAGGGGGAGGGTTCTACCCTAAGGCCTTTTCTACCGAGATTAAACCCCAAATGGGGTATCGCACTCTATCTATAAATTATAAATTCTAAATTCTAAATTCTAAAAAAATGCTTGGAGCAATCATAGGCGATACCGCCGGATCGGTATATGAATTCAACAATATAAAGACTATAGTTTTTCCGTTGTTCTCATCGCAGAGCGACTACACCGACGACAGCATCATGACCATGGCAGTGGCCGAATGGCTGTTGAAGGACCCCACACACGGCATGGATACTTTGGAAGCGAGTTTTCTCAGCTTTGCCAAAAAGTATCCCTGCCCCATGGGCGGCTATGGCAGGATGTTTTTTCGTTGGCTGTTTAGGCGCGACGGCAAGCGCGAGCCCTACAACTCCTGGGGCAACGGCTCTGCCATGCGCGCCAGTGCCACAGGCTGGATGTTCGACACCTTAGAAGAGACCGAGCGCGTGGCAGGCCTCTCCGCCGCCATCACCCACAACCATCCTGAAGGCATCAAGGGTGCCCAATCCACAGCGGCAGCCATCTTCATGGCCCGCAACGGCAGCAGCAAGGAAGAGATTCGTTCGTACATCGCTGAGAAATACGGTTACAACCTCAACCGCACCTGCGACGAGATCCGTCCCGTCTATGGCTGGGATGGCTCCTGCCAAGGCACCGTCCCCGAGGCCATGGCAGCCTTCTTCGACAGCACCGACTTCGAATCATCCATCCATTTGGCCGTCTCCCTGGGCGGCGACAGCGACACCCTCGCCTGCATCACCGGAGGCATCGCCGAGGCTTTCTATAACGACATTCCCGACAGCATCGCCTTGGAGATATGGAAGTTAATCCCTGATGACTTCAAAGCCATCCTCAAGGAGATGGAAACGAGAACCCCATATCGGCTGCCAAATGTTTTACATCGTCAGTAAGGAGCAGAAATCAAAACTTTTTTCGATAGATT
>JAEEII010000093.1 GCA_016281295.1 Bacteroidales bacterium | reverse complement strand
CGGCTTCTTTGAGGGTCTTTTTGGTCTGATTTTTTGTTTCGCTCGCTCCGATAGCCCGCTATCGTCGTTCGCTCAACAGAAAAATCATCCTCAAAAATCCCTCTCAAATAAGCTCGAAAAAAATCAAAACAGCTTCTTAGTTTTTTTCTTATTGTTATTTCAGAAAAAGGAAAAAAACATAAACTTGTACCATGATTTGGCACAACCACCATCTATTTTTGCATCGTGATAAGCATGTTTAACCCTTAAAAACACACGATTATGAATGCAAAGAAGATGTTTTTCATGAATTGCCACCTGGCAGGAAGAATGTATCACGAAGCCGATGAGGTTTGGGACCAGCTGAAAGTAGGCACCAAACTGGAACTGGTGCGTGAGGCCGACAACCGCTACGACCCCAATGCGGTGATGGTGTGCTACCACGACCAAGAGAACGACGAGCAAGTCTGTCTCGGCTACATCCCACGGGCGCAAAACAGCACCATCGCCCTGCTGATGGATCTGGACTACAACGAGATTTTCGAGTGCCGCATCAACCAAATCAACGAGCAGGTGCATCCCGAAGAGCAGGTGCACCTGACGATTAAGATCAAAAGGAACGAACAAAAATGATTTAAGGACAAAAAAATGAAAACCATGGATCCAATGTACCAAAACCCCGGGGAAGGTTTTAATGCCAACCAACATACTTTCATCCTGATGTGGAATCCGGCCATCTCGAGTATCACCATTCATAACCACATTGACAGCATTGCCCATATAGATGATTGGGAGTTCAACTGGAGTGTATATGAATGGGAGAAGGCTCACAAAGGCGACCGCTTTTTCATGGTGCGCGTCGGAGAAGGCAACACTGGCGTTGTGATGAGTGGAATCTTCACCTCTGAACCATACACCGATCGTGACTGGAATCGCCTGCGTCAGAGCCGTCAAATCTATTATATGGACATGCAACCCAACTTCATCGTCAATCCTGAAACCATGCCCATTATCACCACGGCGCAGTTGAAGGAGGCCATTCCTGACTTCGAGTGGAGCAAAGGCCATAGCGGCACACTGCTTACTGATGCCCAAGCTCGAAAATTGGAGGAGATTTTTGCCCAGTATTTGCTCTCCGTGAAAGACAAGGTGGATGGGGAGAATCTTTTCATAGATGGTGTCGATGAGAATAGATTTAACCGATATTTTGATTTGCAAGGTGCCCATATTGAAACAATCATGTCTGCTACTCAATTTGCGGATGAACAACTTCCAGAGATTGGTTCTTGGCCATTTTATGGCAATGCTGTTTGCAAGTTTAGTAATAAAGAAATCAAAAATGAGGAAGTGGAGATAACAGCGCTAAGAGTTGGCACTGAGATGGGTGTGGTGGCTTTGTTATTGAAAAACAAAACAGAGGACAGGTACGATTTCTTGACTGCCTATCCGATGCACAAGGGAGCAATCCATTGTTTGCAGATTACTGAAATACAGGAATTTAAAAGCAAAATAGAGGCGGTCGTCCATGCTAAAACAAAGGAACTTTCTTTAGCATTTTTTGCAACAGATTATTTCTTGAACAAGAGTAAATATGTGATTGGAAACGAGATTGATGTTGAATTATCGGCATGTGCATATTCTTTGTACGAAGGTGAGGAAGAAACCGTGCTTGATGAAGAAACTTCTGCCAGATTGCGTAAGGATATGGGGTTGGAAGAGAAGTATGATGAAGAAGGAAAACTGAAACCATTAACGTTTTATAATGACGAACTTGTCGCTTTCCTCAACTATGATGACGATTATCCCGATGACGTATCATTTGCCTCAAAGGTAAAGTCGGTGAAAAATGTATCGCTTTTTGGCAACAAATATTTCAAGGCCATCATTTCTATTTGCCATGAGCCTGAAGAAACTTATATTCCGCTATATATCAATAAAAGAACGATGGAAGGTGTGCGAAAAGGTACTTTGTTAAGGGGTGCATTTTGGCTGCAAGGAAGAATAGCAAATAACGAGTGAAAAATTGCCTTTGATATGCATCTGGTGATTAAGGTTAAAAGAAATGAAAGGAGAGAGTAATTATGGCTCAGTTATATACAATCAAATGTCCGAAATGCGGAGAAGAATTTAGCATTCCAAAAGGTGTTTTCATGAGTTGGGACTTTTCTCAGCCAATTCCAGAAGATTTACGTGATGAATCTTCTTTTAACTGTCCAAATTGTGGCCACACGATGTGTGTTCTTGATGAAGACTTCAGAGACCATGTAATAGATGTGTTGTACGGAGACTAAATATACTTGTTGTGAATACAATAAGTTTGTTGTATTTTTGCAGAAACAGAAAACTTTATTCTCATGCTACAAAAACTTGTAGTCTTCACCGGCGCAGGCATCAGCGCCGAAAGCGGAATCCCCACTTTTCGTGATGCCAATGGAATGTGGGGAAAATATGACGCCATGAAGTTGGCCAGTGTGGAGGGTTTTGAGGAAGACCCGCAGGCGGTGCTTGATTTTTACAATGCCCGAAGGAAAAACCTGTTGGAAGTGGAGCCGAACCATGCCCATCGTGTTTTGGCGGAATTGGAAAAGCAATATGATGTGACCATCATCACCCAGAATGTGGACAATCTTCACGAAAGGGCGGGCAGTAGCAAGGTGCTGCATCTTCACGGCGAGTTGAGCAAGGTGACATCCTCGCGCAACCGCCTCGACTCCAATTGCATCAAGGAGTATCCACTTGATGTCCCGATTCGATTAGGTGACAAAGCCGCCGATGGTTCGCAACTGCGGCCTTATATCGTATGGTTTGGCGAGTATGTCGATGGTATGGAGTTGGCGGCATATTGGGTGCAACAAGCGGACATTTTTGTGGTCATTGGCACTTCGTTGGTGGTCTATCCAGCGGCGGGATTGGTCGATGATGTCCCAAATGAGATCCCGAAGTTTTTGATTGACCCGAAAGATTTGAAAGGCGGCATGCCGGCTGGATTCCAGCATATAAAGGCGAAAGCAGTGGAAGGGGTGGATGAGTTGGTGAAGAGGTTGGAATGTTTGATTGAATAAAAACAGATTTATTCATTTATCAATAATCTTTTCTAAATTGATTTATAAAATCAAAACAGTAATACTTTATAACTCTTATCATAAAACATTATATATGTTCACACAATCTCACTCATCCCTCTTAGGATCAGAAATTTTTGAATTTGCGGGTCAACCTGTTGGTTTTTATGTAATTGACTTTTGGCGATTCCAGTTCTCCAACATTTGGGATATTCAGGACCAGATTGCTGAATTTATTGTGGCCAAAGCACTTGGACAAACGGAACCATATAACAAGAATGGTTGGACACTATGGGACATCAATTATCGTGGTCAGCGTATTGAGGTGAAAGAGACCGCCTATTACCATTCTTGGCGTAACGATGGTAAGGTTTCTTCCCAACGGACATTTAGCATAACTAGAGCATATACGATGTACAAAAATTCTAAAACTGAATCCAAACGCCAGAGCGACATCTATGTGTTTTGTCTTAACACAGGAGAAACAAAAGAATCCTCTAATCCGCTTATCTTGGATAATTGGCGTTTTTGGGTCGTGCCTACAGAAACTATCAATCGTGCATGTGGTGACCATAAAACAATCTCTCTTGGGCGCCTGCGAAAACTAACTAGCTCAAAGAATGGTATAGGTTATAATGAGATAAGATCTGCTGTTGATGGATATTGCTAATGGCTTTTCTTGTAATCCGGATCGAATTAAACACTATGAAAAAGAATTGCATTTGTTTGAGTTGTAAGAATCTTGACGAAGATTTCATTCCAAAGGGTAAGGTGAAATGTTTGTTTCAGATTGATACTGACGAAACGATAGAAGGTGCGTTGTTGAATGGAGAAACAGACAAATGTCCGTTCGATTTTTACGAAAAGAAGGATGATGATACTTGGAGGTTTAAAAATGAACCTGTTATATCGTTCTATGTGGACTCTGAGTCTATTCCAAAATCAGTTCCGTCTTATGAGTGTCAAACTTGTTCTAATTATAAAAGTGGCTCATGCCCTGCGTTCCCAGAAGGTATTCCTTGTGGAATTATAATTGCTAATGGGCATAAGCAGAAACTGCCTGGCCAGAACACTGATATTGTGTTTAAATGGAATGAAGATAATGCTTAAAACGCCAAATAAATGCCAATGGGTCGTTGAGGAAGCGTTGCCTATCTTGAGAAATCCATTAGAAAAAACAAGCCTGTACCGTGATTTGAAACAATCTTTGAGTATTTTTGTTGACGAAAACAATGCTAGAAAGGAAAATAACCATGTATATAGCCGGGCCGACTGGATTAGTGGCACTAATGCTGCTTGTAATTATTGCAATGGTTATCATTGCTCGTCGTAGAAAAAACTCAGAAGATTGGAAGTGGAAAAAACAATTTGATCAAGATCGGGAAAAGGTAGCTGAAGAAGAAAGGAAACGACTGATTCCGCAGAAAATCCTCGTGACTGAGGAGCAATTCTATGCCTTATCGGAAGTGTCAATCAAAATCCAGAAGTTGGTGAATCGCCTTTGCTATGATGAGCGCTTTATTCGGTATGTTCACGAAAATCACGACCATACCAATGCCCTTAAAAATGGCGAAGATATGTATATACACTATATGCACGATTCTCTTCACGACATCCTTTGGGTTTTCGACCGTCTCGGGTGCCTTTGCGACCATAGTGCAGAAATAAGCGAAATGTTGAAATGTTGCCGCATTGATTTCGAAACAAAAAAAGGCCATTGCCTGCTGATTATTTCTGAAACGATGAGCCACATTAATTATGACAGTCCATATTCCTATTTTGATTACCAAAGAACCGTCGGCGACCCTGAATCGCTATTTTTTGAATTTAGGCAAACTAAAAACACCGGTTTTGATACATTCGTTCATTATAACCCTTCTATCGGACAGGAGGACTATAAAATATGTGATTTGATTGGAAATTATAGCGAAGAAGACAAACAGCTTTACCGAAATCTTATGTACAGACTCGGTGCAACTATAGCTGAAATTCTTGTGTTAAAGGCTCCTTCGGAAAATGAATGGATTGTCAAAAATGATAAAGGAAATAATCCCGACACCAGTAATCTTGAAAAAGCCAATGACAGCTATGAAGTGCCAATGTTCAAGTCCAAGGGATCCTTTCTTTGTGAGGATGATGAAACCGATTCTTCTGATGATTTTTACTCGGACTATGGCTTTACGGAAATAGCTGAAATCACTTATACGTTCATAGGTTCCGATGCTCCAAAAGACAAGTTTGAAATGGAGTTTTCGGAAAAAGATGCCGATAGGCTCAAAGAAGCGGAACAAAACGTTGGCTTGTTAGATTCCACCTACATTTCGAAGAACTTAAAATCAATACATCGGAAAATTCTAAGGGGCATTTGCGAAGACTTGGAAGCCAAGAGCGGAGACCCTCACGATGGCATGATACAGGTGCATCATCCGCCGGCGTATCATGCTTGGGAAAAAGTTCACGATTCGCACCAAGACCTTTTGGACTCATTTAGTAACGATGCAGTGGAATACGAGGTGGAATTCATCGATAGTTCTCGTACTTTTCCACCTTCTCGCAAACAACTTGTTGACTAGTAATTGTAACTCCCACACCATCCAGAGAACAATCAACAAAACTGTTATACATGCGGAATTTCATTTCATGTAGATACGGTAGCTCAAACGTCCCCTTCATTTCTACCGCATCAATGAATCGAAAAGTTGCGATGCATTCACAGTTGATATTGATTCGCAATACCACCTCATCACGTTTCCATGTGATGTCATGGATTTCCGCATCATGAAACTGACAACTGTTTGTGTAGTCAAACCCCATGAATTCGTCGATTAATTCAAGGCCTTTCACTTTTGATGCTGCATTTGGCGAAACAACATCTTCACAACTATTTTCAGACTGCTCGATACGCGCAAACTCCAGGCTCCTTTCAATATCCTTCATGATCTTTATCGGAATCTGCTCGCCCATAGAAGCCTGCCGCTTGAAGCCATCCAAAGCTTCTTCCAACAACGGAATCCTTTTGTCCGTTGAAGAATATGGCGCCAGTCCACAATAAACACGGAAACACAAATCAGGATAACACTCTGATGTTTTATGCTCCTGTAACAAATCGTATGCAACACGAAAATAGGCATTCGCTCTGTCATATTTGTATTGCTTCAAGAGCTGCATACCATATTCATAGTATCTAACACCCATTTGCTTTGCCCCCGTGTCATAACCCTTTTCCCCATTCATATCACAATAAGTCTAATCATTTCATGTCAAGACGCTGTAAAATTACATATACGTTGTTTCAAATCACGATACAAGTTTGAGATTATTTCTAAATATTGAAAATACTTGCTAACAAAAACAAAGAATAACAAAATTGATGTTTCAACAATATAGGAGGAAGGCGACATGAGCAGAATCACGAAAGATCAATACGAATTTGCCTTGGAGAGAATCGAGGAATTGTTGCCGTTGGTGACGGACGAGACTCCTGCCAACGACCGCAACGCCATCGAATTAACCATGATGTCGGACATTGTGATTGAGTACGAAAAGGAGCATTATCCTATTGCGAAACCCTCTCCGGCCGACTTGATAGCGTTGTCGCTCGAAGAGAAACAAATGACGCAGAAACAATTGGCTTCCCTTATCGGTGTAAGTCCTTCGCGAATCAACGACTATGTGACTGGCAGGGCGGAACCAACCTTGAAAATCGCCCGCCTGCTTTGCCGCACTTTGAACATTACGCCAGCCGCGATGTTAGGGTGCTGAAAACTATGTGTTGGAAATCCCTTTGTTGGAATCCTTCACAGGCGACCCTGACAGGGTCGCCTGTTTTTTTAGTCTATCAATCAAAAAAAATGAGTATCAATTCTTTTTTGTACTTTTGCCGCTCATTGTTGAAACAGATTATTTATAAGTTAAATCAAATAAAATGAATAACTTACGCAAAACTTTACTTATCATTTGCTCGATTTTCGCTTTCGCGCATGGCGTTTGGGCACAGACACCGGTGACGCTGCCATCCGTCTCATTGGCGGAGTATCAATCGGCCTCGGGCAGGAGTGCCTTCACCAACATGCAATACATGGAAACGCTGACCGTGTATGACGACACAATCTCCAACAACACTGTCCCTGCCTACATCTTCTATTTCGACGAATTCACCAGAAGCCAGTTCGTCATCCCCGCCAACGACTTGGTGGAAATGGCAGGCGCATCTATCACCAGCCTGACGTTCTATACCACCAGTAGCAATGTGCCTTACACCACGGAAAGCTCAGCGGATGTCTATCTGATGGAGGTGAATTACACCTCGATTAGTGCCTACGAACCCAAATCATCCGCCACCATCGTCTATAGTGGCTTTTTCGACATCGTGAGCACAGATAACGGTGGTGAAATGACCATCAACTTCAGCACGCCCTTCGCTTACCAAGGCGGTAATCTCTTAGTGGGCATAGAGAACACCAATAACGTGAATTATAAAAACATTAATTTCTATGGTCAACCGGTGACTGGCGCTTCCATTTCGGGTTACAATTCCACTAGCTTGGATGACGTGCAACCCATCCAGCGCGAATTCATTCCCAAGACCACTTTCGGCTTCACTCCCGCTTGTGAGCCCAAGAGTTTGCCCTACGCATACGGCTTCGAAGACCCTGATGAATTCGACTGCTGGGCCATGCTGGATTGCGAGGGCTCTTCAGGCATCGAACAAATGGAAACCCACGAAGGCAACTATTCTTTCCACTTCCGGTGGACCACCAACCCACCCCAATACCTTATCTCCCCCAAGTTTGAGGGAACCTCGGGCATGGACGTGTCGTTCTACTACAAGAACGCTTCGAACGACTGGCCTGAGACTTTCCAAGTGGGTTACTCCACAACCACAAAATCGCCCAATGCCTTCGTTTGGGGCGAGGAAGTGACCGCCAATGACCAATACAATTGGCAACTTTATGAAGAGATTTTCCCAAAAGACACCAAATATGTCGCCGTCAAACTCAATTCTAACGACGAGTATTATCTTTTCCTCGATAACTTCAACTTCGAACCGGCCTTTTGTGCGGATGAAGACAAGTGTGAACTCACTTTCACTCTCACCGACAGCTACGGCGACGGTTGGAACGACAATGCCATCCAAGTTTTTGATGCGGCAACGAACATCTTGCTGGCTTCCATGTCGGCACCAAACCATGACCTTACCGATACTCCCACTACCGACACCTACACCCTTGCCGTGTGCGACGACCGTGAGCTTCGTTTCGAATGGGTGAGCGGCGATTGGCCTAACGAATGTACCTATATCGTCACTGACGTCAACGGAAATGAAGTATTCTCCGGAGAGGGCGCAATGAGCGAACCCGTCTATTTCACGCCGGACTGCAGGCCCATTTTCATTTTCGACGGCGACTGGAACAATGGCAGCAACTGGAGTATCGGCGTAGTGCCCGAAGAAGGCAGCGATGTCATCATCCAAGCCGATGCTGTCATTCCTGCAGGTTATACTGCATACGCATCGGATGTTGCCCTTGAAGGCGGCAGCATCACCGTTAAAGAGGGCGGACAGCTCATCCACAGCAACGAGGGCGTCCATGCCACGGTGGAGAAACACATCGAAGGCTTCGGAACGAACGACAACAAAGGTGGCTACTACCTCCTGGCCAATCCCGTTGCCGACGTGCAACAGCCCTCGGCACTCGGCCTGTTGGAGAACAACTACGACCTGTACTGGTTCGACCAGGCACAAGACCTGGAATGGCAAAACCACAAGCATAACAGCTTCGACCTTGCAAACGGCATGGGCTATCTCTACGCCAACAGCGCCGACACCGACATCGCCTTCAGCGGTGTGCTCAACCCCGCCAATGACGACATCACCGTGCCTCTGACCTACGATGCCAATGCCAGCTTCACTGGCTTCAACTTGGTGGGCAATCCCTTTGTCTGCAATGCCTACTTGGCTGATGGGCGTGATTTCTACGTCCTCAATGAAGACGGTGATGATTTAATCACTGCCAGCGGTGCCATCGCCCCGACGCAAGGCTTGTTTGTACAGGCTGCTGAAGACGAAAACGCTATTACTTTCACCACAACGGCACCCTCCAAGGGTAGGGAACTCAACCTGAGCGTTTCGCGCGCCCGTGGTGCTGTCATCGACAACGCCCGCATCCGTTTCGGTGAAGGCCATGGGCTTGAGAAGTTACAACTCAACCCGAACCACAGCAAGCTCTATATCCCGCAGGATGGCAAGGACTACGCCGTGGTCAACACCGAGGCCAAAGGCGAGCTTCCTTTCAGCTTCAAGGCTGAGAAGAGCGGCATCTACACGATTTCGGTGAACCTCGAGAACGTAGATGTTGATTATCTGCACCTTATTGATAATATGACCGGTGTGAACACCGATTTGCTCATCAACCCAAGCTACACGTTCGAGGCCAAGACGACGAACCACGAAAGCCGCTTCAAACTGGTATTTGCAGCCAGCAACGGAGCCGCAAATGACGACGATGCCACTTTCGCCTTCATCAGCGACGGCAACATCATCGTCAACGACACGGGTACCCTCCAGGTAATCGACATCACAGGACGCATCATCACGAATGTAGAGATGCCAAATTATGACGTCTCCACCACCAACATGACCCCTGGCGTGTACGTTTTGCGTTTAATCAACGGCAACGACGTGAAAACCCAGAAAATTGTCATTGAGTAATTAAGAATTAAGAATCTAAAGAGATAGAGGATGATCCATTGTGGTCATCCTCTTTTTTTATTTTTTAAACAGAATCTGTAAATATATATCTCTTTCCGCTGAGAAAAAATTATTTTTCTTACCTTTGCACTTTCATTTCAAAGCAGTACAATGAAAGAGAATTACAAGGAATATAAACAGCTAAACCTCACCGAGACAGCCAATGTAATCCGCCAATACTGGGAGGATAACGACACTTTCCAAAAGAGTCTGGACAACCGTGATAAAAACAACGCCTTCGTGTTTTTCGAGGGACCACCGAGTGCCAATGGCGTACCTGGCATTCACCATGTGATGGCTCGTTCCATCAAAGACGTGGTGTGCCGCTACCAAACCCTGAAAGGCAAACATGTGGTTCGCAAGGCCGGATGGGACACCCACGGCCTCCCCGTGGAACTCGGAGTGGAGAAAAAGTTGGGGATCACCAAAGAGGACATCGGCAAGAAGATCAGCGTCGATGACTACAACCGCGCCTGCCGCGAGGAAGTGATGAAATACAAAGACCTTTGGGACGACCTCACCCGTAAGATGGGCTATTGGGTCAACCTCAACGATCCTTACATCACCTTCACCAACGATTACATTGAGACCCTGTGGTTTTTGCTGAAAGACCTCTATGACAAGGGCTTGCTCTACAAAGGCTACACCATCCAGCCTTACTCGCCCGCTGCTGGAACAGGACTTAGTTCACACGAACTGAATATGCCCGGCTGCTACCGCGATGTAAAAGACTTGACCTGTGTCGCGCTTTTTAAACTAAAGCCTTCACAATTCGAAAAAGGAACAGACGGATTCAACAGCGCAGCCCCCACTTACGCCATCGCTTGGACCACCACACCGTGGACATTGCCTTCAAACACAGCCCTCTGCGTCGGCCCCAATATCGACTATGTGTTATTGAAGACCGTGCATCCTTATACCGAGGAACCTTGCCAAATCCTGATGGCAAAAGCCTTGGTGGAGACTATGTTCAAAGAAGCCCCTGAAGTTATTAAGGAATACAAAGGCGTGGAACTGATTGGTTTAGAGTATGAACAACTGATTCCGTGGGTGAACCCAGGCGAAGGTGCTTTCCGCATCATCGGCGGCGACTATGTCACCACCGAAGATGGTACTGGCATCGTTCATATCGCCCCAACCTTCGGCGCCGACGATAAACGTGTGGCCGCCGCCGCAGGCATCCCGCCCCTTCAGATGATCGACAAAGACGGCAAAGCCCAGCCGATGGTTGACCGCACTGGCAAGTTCTGGCGCATCGAGGACCTGGATCCCGACTTCGTTAAAAACAACATGGATGTCGAGGCCTATCGTCCCTACGCCGGACAATTTGTGAAGAACGCCTACGACCCCACCAAAACTGAGAAAGACAAGTCACTTGACGTCGATATCGTGGTCCTGTTGAAGGAAGAAGGCAAACTCTTCAAGAGCGAGAAACACACCCACAACTACCCACACTGCTGGCGCACCGACAAACCCGTGCTATACTATCCTCTCGACAGCTGGTTCATCAAGACCACCGCTCTGAAAGACCGTATGATCGAGCTCAACAAGACCATCAATTGGAAGCCCGAAGCCACGGGCAGCGGACGTTTCGGCAACTGGCTCGAGAACCTCGTTGACTGGAACCTCTCACGCTCACGCTACTGGGGCACGCCATTGCCTATCTGGCGTACCGAAGACGGAAAAGAAGAGATCTGCATCGGCAGCGTCGAAGAACTCCGCAACGAAATCGAGAAATCCATCAAGGCGGGATTCATGACCGAAAATCCGTATGCTTCAAGCGATTACAATAAATTCGACCTGCACCGTCCCTATATCGACGGCGTCATACTCTGCTCCGCAAGCGGGAAGAAGATGTTCCGCGAACCCGACCTCATCGACGTGTGGTTCGACAGCGGAGCCATGCCATACGCCCAATACCATTGCATGGCAAAGAAAAACGAAGGCGGAAAACTCTCACCCCTCAATGCCAACCTCTCTCCTATCCCGTTCCCAGCTGATTTTATCGCTGAGGGCGTGGACCAAACCCGTGGTTGGTTCTTCACACTTCATGCCATCGCCACGATGTGCTTCGATAGCGTAGCCTATAAAAATGTGATTTCCAATGGCTTGGTACTCGACAAGAACGGCAACAAGATGTCAAAACGTCTCGGCAATGCCGTGGATCCTTTCGGAGCCATCGAGAAATACGGCGCCGACGCCGTGCGTTGGTACATGATCACCAACTCGCAACCGTGGGACAACCTGAAGTTCGACGAGGCGGGCGTTGACGAGGTGCGCCGCAAGTTCTTCGGAACGTTGTACAACACCTACGCGTTCTTTGCCTTGTATGCTAACATTGACAAATTTGACTATCAAGAGGCCGACCTCCCATACGCCGAGCGTCCCGAAATCGACCGATGGATCCTCTCCGAGCTGAACTCGCTGATCCTTGAGGTGGACAACGCCTACCAGAGCTATGAGCCCACCCGCGCCGGTCGTGCCATCGCCAACTTTGTTGACGCTCACCTGAGCAACTGGTACGTTCGACTCTCACGCCGTCGTTTCTGGAGAAGCGATGACGACAAAGACAAGCTCTCGGCCTATCAAACCTTATACACCTGCTTGGAGACCGTGGCACGGCTCAGCTCACCCATCGCTCCGTTCTTCAGCGAACAGCTTTACCGCGACCTCAACAACGCCACGGGACACAACAGCGCCGAGTCTGTGCATCTCACTGACTTCCCCATGGCCGACGCCAAACTCATCGACAAGGCCTTAGAGGAACGCATGGAAGCCGCTCAGCTCATCTCCTCACTCGTGCTCTCGCTGCGTAAAAAAGCCAACATCCGCGTGCGGCAGCCCCTGTCCAAAATCATGATTCCTGTCGCCAACGACACCATGAAAGAACAGCTGTCGAAAGTGTCGCACCTCATCATGAGCGAGGTCAACATCAAAGACATCGAGTTCCTTGCCGCCGACAACAACATCTTGGTGAAGAACGTGAAACCCAACTTCAAGACCTTGGGAAGGAAGTACGGAAAACAGATGAAACAAATCCAGAACTACTTCGCCAATATGAGTCAGGACGAGATCCATGCTTACGAAAAGAACAACGGCACCCATCTGGATGTGGACGGCGTGGACGTGGAGCTCACCCTTGAGGACGCACTCATCTCCACCCAAGACATCCCCGGCTGGACCGTTACCTCAGAAGGCAACTACACCGTCGCCCTCGATATGACCATCACCGAACCGCTCTTCAACGAAGGCCTCGCCCGCGAAATCGTCAACCGCGTCCAGACCCTCCGCAAAAACAGCGGCCTCGAGGTCACCGACCGCATCAAAATCAACATCGAGAAAAACGTTCAGATTGAAAACGCCATCCAAGGCTTCAGCAACTATATCTGTGCCGAAACGCTGGCCGATTCCATCACCACTGTGGAGCAACTCTCCGGCGACAACGTGCTGGAAGACGAACTCACAGAAAACGTCCAAGTAAAAATGATGATTCTAAAAGCTTAAAATACTTGCATATTTTCAAAAATTAACATAATTTAGCACTCTTAAAACACTAATCAGTCTGCCCGAGTCATCAAGCTCCTAAAGACACAAACTATATGCATTATGGACGAGAAGAAAAAAACAGCGTCAACGGTAAGATATTCCGATGAAGAGTTGGAAGAATTTAAGGAGTTAATCCTTGAGAAACTGAAACAAGCGCAAGAGAACCTGGAGATCCTGAAAGAAAATATCGCTGGCGGCGAGCACAGCACAGATGATACTGCCCCGACCTTCAAAATCCTGGAGGAAGGTTATTCGGTCTCACAAAAAGAAGAGAATGCCAAGTTGGCTTCCCGTACGGAAAAATACATACAGAACCTCGAATTCGCTTTGATGCGCATCGAAAACAAGACCTACGGAATCTGCCGCGCCACTGGCAAGCTGATTCCCAAAGAACGGTTGCGTTGTGTCCCCACCACAACCATTTGTTTGGATGCAAAAATGAAGGAAAAGAAAAAGTGACAAAAGTAAAAAGGAAAGGCCTAACCGCCTCGTTTGTTATTATTTTCATCGTCTTAGTCCTGGATCAGCTGTTGAAGGTCTGGGTCAAGACAAACATGGCCATCGGACAGGAAATCCCCATGCTGGGCAACTGGTTCAAGCTGCTCTTCATCGAGAACCCAGGTATGGCTTTTGGCTGGATGGGCGGCGGAGGCGTTGTCAAAACCGCACTCAGCATCTTCAGAATTGTGGCGGTAATCGCCTTGATTTATCTTCTGTTCCGCCTCTCAAAGAAAGGAACAAAATTCGGTGTGTTGTTTGGACTTTCCCTCATCACCGCGGGAGCTTTGGGCAACATTATCGACTGCGTGTTTTACGGAGAGATTTTTCATTACGCTGGGTGGCTTCACGGCAAAGTCGTTGACATGCTTTACTTCCCCATCATCGATGTAGCCAAAGGAAGCATTAGCTGGCTGCCCGACTTTTTCTATGGCCAAGATGGGCATTTTATCTTTTTCCGTCCCATCTTCAACATTGCCGACTCTGCCATCACAATCGGAGTCTTTTATATGATACTGTTTCAGTGGAAATGGCTCAAATCACTTTAGAATTTAGAATTTATAATTTATAATTTATAGATATTTATATGAAAAAATTAATATTAATTAGACATGGCGAGAGCCAGTGGAACAAGCTCAATCTTTTCACGGGATGGACGAATGTGGATTTGTCTGAAAAAGGCATCCAGGAAGCTATCGAAGCAGGTAAAGTACTGAAAGAGAACGGATACAAGCCAGAGATTTGCTTCACCTCCTATCTGAAACGCGCCATCAAGACCTTGAATTATGTTCTTGACACGATGGATATGGACTGGCTTCCGGTTTACAAGACCTGGCGTCTGAACGAAAAGTCATACGGACAGCTTCAAGGCCTTGACAAGAAGATGACCGCTGAGAAATACGGTGACGAACAGGTACGTCTGTGGCGCCGCGCTTTTGACGTGCGTCCCCCGGCGTTGGAGATGAACGACCCGAAAAGCCCCCGCATGGATCCTCGCTATGCCGAACTTACTGACGACCAGATCCCGCTCACCGAGGCACTCTGTGACACCATCGACCGTGTCATGCCTTACTATAAAGACCATATCATGAAAGCCTTTGAGAACCACGACCAAGTGATGGTGGTGGCCCACGGAAACAGCCTCCGCGGAGTAGTCAAAGTGCTGAAAAACATGTCGAACGATGAGATCATCGCCTTCAACATCCCCACAGGCATCCCGTATATCTTTGAATTCGACGACCAGATGAATCTCCAAAAGGACTTCTTCCTCGGCGATCCCGAGAAAGTTGCCGCACTGATGGCCGCTGTAGCTAATCAAGGGAAGAAATAAGAAGTAAGAAAATGGCACGGTGGATCATTCCAGATATTCATGGTTGCGCCAAGACTTTGAAGGCCTTGGCGGAGAGCATGCTAAGAATCACCCAAGAAGACGAGCTGTTCTTCTTGGGTGATTATATCGACAGAGGCCCAAGGAGCAAAGAGGTCATCGACTACCTCTGGGATCTCCAGGCCAAAGGCTATCACCTTCATTGTCTCAAAGGCAATCACGAGGACTATTGCGTCCAGACCTGGGAAGCCGACCAGCACTTCCATCTCTTTAAGCCACAAATCCAACGCGACTGGGAAAAAGTCGGAGCCGCGGAAACCTTTAAAAGCTTCGGCGTGAAACACCCACGCGAGATTCCCAAAGACTATATCGACTGGATGAAAAACCTCGAGTATTACTACGAACTCGAAGACTTTATCCTCGTACACGCAGGCATGAACTTCAAAATCAAAAACCCCTTTGAAGACACCCATAGCATGATCTGGGTACGCAACTTCAAAGTCGATTTCGAAAAAACCAACGGACGCCGAATCATCCACGGACACATCCCTGTAGGCCATAGCTTCATCGACAACGTCATCCATAACCAGAAAAACCACGACTTCATCGCCCTGGACAACGGCGTATTCTATACCGATAAAACCGACATGGGCAACCTGATGGCATTCAACCCCGACACCAACGAGCTCTTCGCCATGACCAACCTCGACATGTAACTCATTGCGAAGCAACACTCACCACGTTGCGATAACGGTGAACCGTACCTGCCAAATCGAACGCCTCCGTCACCATGACATACATCCCCAAAGGAACACGAACGCCACGGTGATCCAAGCCATTCCAAACACCACTCCCCGTACTCCCCACCATCTCGCCCTTGATCAAATGCCTGACCAACTGGCCATCCACACTGAAAATATAAGTGTTTATAGTATATCCAACTTCTATAAAACTATAATTTATAATACAACAATCCTCAAAACCATCACCATCGGGTGAGAACACCTTGGGGGTCACCGTGACCCCTTCAGCATCCAAAACTCCCTCATCACCTTTCATGGAATTGGCATAGCCCGGTGTCCCAAAGCCCACTGATGCAGCCGCCGAATGCCAGTTGTCGGGTTGCCATGAGGGCACCGTCCACGATACCCTTTCCAACGAAACACCTTTGGTTACCTTGAGCAAAGGATCATGCATCGACTCCCCAAAGTCCATCTGATCCACCACCACCCCCTGGCGACTCATCAACAGCGCCGTACCCCCACTGTTGGGATAGGAAGGGAACGACTTCATGTCGATATGATTCCCCACACCAACACCATACTGTTCAGTGACGACATAACCGTCCGTCGATAACAGCAAATAAGTCTCAGGAAGGAAAAGGCGCGACTCCTCGGTAATCTCTTTCAACACAGTATCAGTAGGATTTGGGAAATGGTCCTTGATAAGGCCCAACTTTAACTCGCTCACATCGAATGTCTTGTCAGAAGGATTATAAAGCTCCACATAATCCACTCCAGGCTCGATAGGGTCGAACAATATCTCATTAATAAGAATCTCGTTCTCTCCTATCAAGAAAGGGATGCCAAACCTCATCTCCGTCCCTTCCTCAATCAAGTTTCCACTGCAATTTTTTACTCCATTCACCGACAAGGTATATAGCATCCCCTCCTGAAACGAATTCGCAAAGAGCAGCTCCACAGAGGTGGCATCAAGAGGGTTCACCACCACCTCTATGGGATTCAGCTCCAACTCAATCACCTGATAACAAGCAGGATTCATCAAACTCGCTGGGTCCATCTGCTGGTCGAACCACAGCAATACGATGTCGTCGCCCAACATACTAACCCGTTCCAAGCTAGGCTGAAACGCATTGGGCGCGTTCACCGAATTAATCCTCCCAGGCGTACCTCCAGAAGGATCCACGGAGGCTGTCCAGTTATAAGTGCCTGCGCAAGGATTATAAGGGTCAATCTGTTCCAAAGCCCATCCCCCATCTTTTTTAACGGCATCATGGTACCAATTGTCATTGAAAACGACTTCCGACACCAAGGTCTCGTCAGGCGACAACAGGCGCAAGGTAGTGCCCGCATTGGCAATCGAGAAGGAAGAGAAGCCGCAAACAGAGCCGTATGCAGACAGTTCTTGCGCTGCGTCTGACTTGCACAAAATCAAATACCCTGATGAATCGATGGAAACCTGCGGAAACGTTTTCACTGAGGTTCCGATACACAAGCTCCATCCTGTCAAGTCGATGGGGAAGGCAGTGGTGTTAAACAGCTCCAGGTACTCCCATTCCGGCATGCCAACCACCGGGGAGGGATCAGCCATAATCTCGTTGATGACAACGTCATTCCCAGTGACAGCGTAAACTGCAAAAAAAACTTCAATAATTCCCATGATATTTCCAACAAGATCGCTGATCCCAGAGACCCGGAGTTGACAGTTTTGGTTGATAGGCAAAGGCGGATCAAACGCCAACAACACCTCAGAGGGTCGGGATGCAAAACACACTGTGTCGGGATGACCCACGTTAGGCACGACTGTGTAGAGCGTTGTATCCAACACAGCTGACGATAGCGCCTCATTAAAAACCAACAGCAGATGGCTCGCATCCCTCACCTCTATATGATTCAGTTCGGGAGGTACGGTATCGACCACCGTAGGCCCGATATAGATGTCGTCGAAATAAAACTTTTTGGCATTACTGGCTGTATATCTGATACAGAATCCGAAGTAGCCCGAGCAAGGATAGGCATCATCAACGCCTTCAGCCTCCAAGGAATAAATCCCCATGTTCTCATCGTCGGTCTGCACTCGCCAACGTCCCTCATTGTCACGGTTGACCTTCACCCCCACCTTGAAAGCAGAGGCTATGGCTGCGGGAGTGCCTTGACACACCAATTGATCCCCTGACAAATCCCTGCGATACAACTCGATGGCATCCTGGTTGCCAGCAGCGCCAAACCTTAGATAATAACCCTTCGAGGCATGGAGCAAATTGGCGGAATCGGCCACCAGCCAGACTTCCGCATAGTTGTTGGCCGACGGGCTGAAATTCTCCCGAATCCAGAAACGCCACTCCCACGCTTCACGTCCATCGAAGGCAAGAGAAAGCCATGACTCACCTGCCGTGGTGGCTGCCGACTGAAGCTGCCCGTTGCTGTTGACCGTGAAACAGCTATCCATGCCAACCCATGCCGGATTCTCCGTGAAGTCGCCATCCGAGAAATCATCGACCACTTGTCCCCATAAACCGAGAGGCAGAAATAATAAAAGTAGCCATGTCGTTTTCATATTTTAACTATCTTTGCAAGTTGCATTTTTTCTCTGCAAAGATAAGCAGAAGAATATGCGTTGATACAAAAGTTGAATATTATTCCGATAAAAATGAAAATAGCAGTGGTGGGAGCCACAGGATTAGTCGGCTCAAAGATGCTTCAAGTTCTTGATGAACAGAAAATTACAATCGACGAATTGATTGTCGCCGCTTCAGAGAAGTCCATCGGCAAAGAAATCGTGTTTCAAGGGAAAACGCATCGTTTGGTGAGTGTGGAAGATGCCATAGAAGCCTGTCCTGACATTGCCATTTTCTCGGCAGGCGCCACCGCCTCGAAGCGATACGCCCCATTGTTTGCGGAAAAAGGCACATACGTCGTTGATAACAGTTCTGCCTGGCGCATGAACACAGAGGTTCCTTTGGTGGTTCCAGAAATCAACGCCGACACCATCAACAAAGACACGCATATCATCGCCAATCCAAATTGCTCTACGATCGAGATGGTGATGGCACTGGCACCGTTGCACCAGGCCTTTGACATTAAACGGCTGGTCATTGCCACCTATCAAAGTGTCAGCGGCAGCGGCCTAAAGGGCATTAATCAACTCAACCGCGAAGAAACCTCTAACCTCTCACCTCTCACCTCTAATCTCCCCAACGCCTATCCCCATCAGATATACCGGAACGTACTGCCCCATGGCGGTGATTTTTTGGAGAACGGATACACCACTGAGGAAGAAAAGTTGGTGAATGAGACTCGCAAGATTCTGAGAGCCCCCCAGATTGCCATCACTGCCACGGTATGCAGGGTTCCTGTCACCGGAGGTCATTCTGAAGCGGTGAACGTCGAGTTCAACAAGCCTTTTGAGCTGGAGGAGGTTCGTCGTCTGCTGGAGCGCTTTCCTGGTATCGTGGTTCAGGACAACCCCACCCAAAACCTCTACCCCATGGCCATCACCGCCTACGACAAAGACGAGGTCTTCGTGGGCAGAATCCGCAGGGATTTCAGCATCGAGAACGGCCTTAACTTCTGGGTTGTCAGCGACAACATCCGCAAAGGTGCTGCCACCAACGCCGTGCAAATCGCACGATACCTTATTAACCACATTCTATGAAAATCATCCAAAACAACATACAAGCCCGAAACATCAAAAACGCAGTAGTCACCATTGGCACTTTCGATGGCGTGCATCTTGGCCATCAAGCCATCTTCAAGGAGATGCGTCGTTTGGCCAAGGAAGTCGATGGAGAGACCGTGGTGGTCACCTTTTACCCTCATCCCCGCCAAGTGCTGGCTATCGGAACAGAGCGTTTGCGTTTCATCTGCTCCCAAGAGGAAAAGATGGAGAAATTCGAAAACTATGGCATCGACAACGTGGTCATCATACCATTCACCAAAGAATTTGCCAGCACACCTTCTGAAGTGTTCATCCGCGACTACATCATCGAACGTATTCATCCCGCCGTCATCGTGGTGGGTTACGACCATCATTTCGGCAAGAACAGAATGGGCGACTATGAGATGTTGAACAGTCTCAGCAGCCAATACGGTTTCAGGACCGTGCAGCTCGAAGCCCAATACATCAACGGCGTGGCGGTAAGCTCCACTAAGATCCGCAACTTCCTTTGGACTGGCAACGTGAAATCAGCCAATGAGTTGCTGGGATATCCCTATTCTGTCACGGGACCGGTGGTCAGAGGCAACGAGATTGGACGCACCATCGGCTTCCCCACCGCCAACCTCGACATCCCCGACGAGTTCATGATGATCAACAACCCTGGGGTATATGCCTGCCAAACCATCATCGACGGGAAAAGATATAACGCCATGGCCAACACAGGGGTGCGGCCCACTATCGGCGACCGTGCCGACGGCGACTTCATCATCGAGGTCAACGTCTTTGATTTCGATGGAGATTTATACGGAAAAACCTTAAAAGTTTGGTTCTTTGACCGAATCCGCGACGAAGAAAAATTCACAGGACTTGAGGCGTTGAAGAGACAATTAGAACAAGATCGTCTGGAAGCGAAAAAAAGACTATCTTTGTAAAAAAGTAAGAAGGTTAGATAACAAAAGTAATTAACAAATAAATAATTGATAATTAAACAAATAAACTATTCAACATGAAAAGACTTTTCACTGCAATGATGGCCTTGGCTCTGGTATTTGCTTTTGGCAAAGCCAATGCCTGCACTAATTTCTTGATTACCAAAGGTGCCTCTGCTGATGGCAGCTGCATGATTTCCTACGCTGCCGACAGCCATGTGCTTTACGGCGAACTCTATCACTACCCTGCCGCCGACCACGCCCCCGGGTCGATGCGCGATGTCTATGACTGGGATGGCGGTGCCTATCTCGGCCAGATTCCTGAGATTGCTCACACTTACAATGTAGTAGGCAACATGAATGAATGGCAAGTCGCCATCGGTGAGACCACCTACGGCGGCATCGAAGCCCTCTATAATGGCCAAGGTGTCATCGACTACGGCAGCTTGATGTACATCGCTCTTCAACGCTCCAAGACCGCTCGCGAGGCCATCAAATGGATGGCTGACCTTGTCACCACCTACGGCTACGTCAGCGAAGGCGAGTCATTCAGCATCTGCGACACCGAAGAGGTGTGGATCATGGAGATGATCGGCAAAGGTCCCCAAAACAAAGGCGCTGTGTGGGTTGCCCGCCGCATCCCTGACGGCTATGTGAGCGGCCATGCCAACCAGGCTCGTATCACCACCTTCCCCTTAGCCACCCGTAAATGCAAGACCAGCATCACCTATAAGAGCATTGACAAGCTCTTGAAAGACAAGAACATCGACTGCGTGTATGCTGACGATGTCATCAGCTTTGCCAAGGAAGCCAAGCTCTATGACGGTCCCGACAACCAGTTCTCCTTCTCCGACGTGTACAACCCCGTCACCTTCGACGGAGCCCGTTTCTGCGATCTCCGCGTGTGGGCTATGTTCAACAAAGTGACCGACAACATGAAAGAATACTGGGGCTATGCCACGGGTCGTGACATCAAGCGCGAACAGCCTTATAAAGCACAAATGTGCCAGACCCCAGCCAACTTCCCCACCAACCGCATGCCGCTGTGGGTGTTGCCGAACAAGAAAGTCAGTGTCTTGGACATGATGGACTTCATGCGCGACCACCTCGAAGGCACAGAGCTTGACATGTCGCAGGACGTGGGTGCTGGCCCGTTCCACTGCCCTTACCGTTGGCGTCCAATGGACTGGGAAGTCGATGGCGTGACCTACGTGCATGAGCGCACCACCGCCACCCAGCAGACTGGCTTCAGCTTCGTCGCCCATTGCCGTGGCTACAACCCCTTCGGCATCATCTGGTTCGGCGTTGACGATGCCGACAACTGCGTGTATTGCCCCATGTACACCTGCATGACTGAAATCCCAGAGAGCTACCGTGAAGGCAACGGCTCGATGAGCCAATGGTCGGAAAGCTCCGCCTTCTGGATCTTCAACCAGATGAGCAACTGGGCCTACACCAAATATAACTACATCCATCCCGAGATCCGCAAGATGCAGCGTGAGATGGAGAGCAAATGGGCCGAAAAGTTAGTCCCAGAAATAGATGAGAAAGTTTCCGCTATCAAAGGCCATGATGGCATGGTGAAGGAGTTGACCCGCTTCTCCTGCAACCTTGGCAACGAGCTTTGCTCCACTTGGAAGACCTTCTATCACAACCTGTTCATGAAGTACATGGACGGCAACCTGAACACCGCTCAGCCCGCAAAATCCAAAAGTAAATACACGCCCATCAAGAGCGAGCATCCCAAGTACAGCGATGAGTACTACCGGATTCTGATTGAGAAGACTGGAGATAAGTATAAGGCTTATTAAAGAAGACCGAAGGAAGGAGTAAGTATTATGACAAACCCAGAAGAAGAAAAAACAGAAAAGAAGTCGCTCAATTTCATTGAAGCGAAGGTGGAAGAAGACCTCAGCAACGGCAAAAACGGTGGTCGGGTGCAGACCCGCTTCCCCCCAGAGCCGAACGGCTATCTCCACATCGGCCATGCCAAAGCCATCTGTCTCGACTTCGGCATCGCCGCCCAGCATGGTGGTGTGTGCAACCTGCGTTTTGACGACACCAACCCCACCAAGGAGAACATGGAATATGTCGATGCCATCAAAGAGGATATCCAATGGCTTGGCTACCAGTGGGGTAACGAATATTACGCCTCCGATTACTTCCAGCAACTCTGGGATTTTGCCATTGAGTTAATCAAACGCGGCAAGGCCTACATCGATGAACAGAGTTCGGAAGAAATCGCTGCACAAAAAGGCACGCCTACCCAACCTGGCATCGAGAGCCCCTATCGCAACCGCCCGATTGAAGAATCGTTGGATCTTTTTAACAAGATGAACAACGGTGAGATTGGCGAGGGCAAAATGGTACTCCGTGCCAAGATCGACATGGCCAACCCTAACATGCACTTCCGCGACCCCATCATCTACCGTGTCGTTGACACGCCTCACCATCGCACCGGCACCAAGTGGCACGCTTACCCGATGTACGACTTCGCCCACGGACAGAGCGACTACTTCGAGGGAGTCACCCACTCGCTCTGCACCCTGGAGTTTGTGGTGCACCGCCCCCTTTACGACCTGTTTATCGACTGGCTGAAAGAGATTCGTGGCGAAGGCGATAACTTAGACGATAACCGTCCGCGTCAGACCGAGTTCAACAAGCTCAACCTCAACTACATCCTGCTCAGCAAGCGCAACTTGCTAGTGTTGGTGAACGAAGGTTTGGTGAGTGGCTGGGATGACCCGCGTATGCCCACGATCTGCGGCTTCCGTCGCCGTGGCTACACCCCAAGCGGCATCCATAAGTTCATCGACAAAATTGGCTACACCACCTACGATGCTTTGAACGACTTCGCCTTGATGGAGAGTGCCTTCCGTGTGGGCCTCAACGCCCCCGTCACCCGCGTGGCCGCTGTGGTTATCCCCGTGAAGCTCGTCATCACCAACTACCCCGAAGGACAAATCGAGGAGATGGATGCCATCAACAACCCTGAGGACGAGACGGCAGGCAGCCATACGATTGCCTTTGGTCGTGAGCTGTGGATCGAGAAGGAGGACTTCATGGAAGATGCTCCGAAAAAATACTTCCGCATGACGCCCGGCAACGAGGTACGCCTCAAGAACGCCTACATCGTGAAATGCACCGGTTGCAAGAAAGACGAGAACGGTGAGGTGGTCGAGGTTTATGCCGAATATGACCCTGACACCAAGAGCGGCATGCCTGGCGCCAACCGCAAGGTGAAAGGCACCATCCACTGGGTGAGCTGCGAGCGTTGCCTCCAAGCCGAAGTCCGCATGTACGACCGCCTCTGGAAGGTGGAGAACCCCCGCGATGAGCTGGCCCGCCTGAAAGACGAAGGCCTTAGCTCTCTCGACGCCATGAAACAGATGATGAATCCTAACTCATTGGAAGTCCGTCCCGTGTGCTACGTGGAAGAGTTCTTAGGCGATGCCAAGCCGCTGGATCACTTCCAGTTCCAACGCATCGGCTACTTCACGGTGGATAAGGACACCACCCCAGGACATCTGGTCTTTAACCGAACCGTGGCTTTGAAAGATACTTGGGCAAAAGCCCAATGATGAAAAAAGGGGTCGCAAGACCCCTTTTTTCATTAAAAACACTTGACAAATCAAAACAATTCTCTATTTTTGCAACTAAAATTTAGTTGCTTAATGACAAATAAAGAAAAACTGAAACGGAGAATCCAACAACTTCCCAAAGATTTTACTTTTGAGGAGCTGGAATCGGTACTCTTTCAGCTTGGCTTTAAACGAGACAACAAAGGAAAAACATCTGGATCGAGGGTTAGGTTCTACCATCAAGAAAAACAGTTACAATATTTAGCCCACAAACCTCACCCTCAAAGCATTATTAAAGAAAAAGCATTAAAAGATATCGTTGATTTTCTAAAAGAAAACAAACTCTTATAATATGGAAACACTGAGATACAAAGGTTTTATCGGAAGCATCGAAGCGGAATTGAGCGAAAACACGCTTTATGGAAAGGTGCTTGGATTAGACAAGGGGACGCTTGTTACGTATGAAGGGCAAACACTTTCAGAACTGAAAGAAGATTTTGTCAACGCGGTGGATGACTATATCACCCATTGTACTGAAAACGGAATTCCATTACATAAGTCTTATAGTGGAAGCTTTAATATCAGGATTCCAGCCGAGCTACACGCCAAAGCTGCTATGATGGCCCAGGAACTCGGTATTTCATTAAATGCGTTTGTAAGGGAGAGTCTTGCTAAAGCAGTAATGTTATAAAAAAGGGGTCTTGCGACCCCTTTTTTCATTTCCCTAACCGGTAGGTCACCGGCAACGTGTATCTCACCTTGACAGGTTTGCCATCCACTGTTCCAGGTTTCCATTTCGGCATGCCTTTGACGACGCGAACAGCCTCATCGTTCAAATCTTTTTTGGAAGGCTCCGGCTTCAGCAACTCAACATTGGTGATAGAGCCATCTTCGGCAACTACAAATTGAACGAAGACACGATAATCCGCCTTGGTATCCATGTCTTTGTACTTCTCGGGCACGGTCAGGTTTTCCTGAATAAAAGTCCTCAGGCCATCCATGCCACCAGGATACTCAGGCATCGTCTCAGCAATTTGATAGACACCATCTTTGTTAGGTTTTTTTGCTTTTTCCAAGGCTTGTTCCATTTGTTCCTCCGGTGATTTATCACCCTCATCCAGTTTGAAAGCAATGGGAAGCATATAGCTTACACGAACTGGTTTGCCTTTTTGCAACCCCGGTTTCCATTTTGGCATGGCTTTCACCACACGGACCGCTTCATCGTCGCAGCCACCCCCGATGCCTTTCATCACCTTGACTTGATTGACAGAACCATCCTTTTCAACGACAAAGCTGATGAACACCCTGCCGCTGATGCCTTTATCCTTGGCTTCTTCAGGATATTTGATGTTTCCTGAGAGATAGGTCATCATTTCAGCCACACCTCCGGGAAATTCCGGCATTTGCTCCACAATGTTATAGATGCTGTCTCGGTCCTGCTGACTGACAACCCTGATTTTGAGATTGTCTGAACTGATTTTTGTGTCGTGGCCATCGCTAAGGGCGAGGGTGAATGGCTCGATGTTATACGTGATGGTATCACCTTGCATTCCGACTTCCTTCATGCTGAAGT
>JAEEII010000092.1 GCA_016281295.1 Bacteroidales bacterium | reverse complement strand
TATTTACGACAAGTGTTTAAAGTGCTGAAAATCAACAATGGTCACCTAAAGAAATCCAGTTTGATGAGTCTCTCTGAGGCCGTCAGCATCCTCAGTGACTGTGGCGAATCTGAAAAAACACTGTTACTGTATATCATCCAGCAACTCTCTGTCTCTGACAATGATATCGACCCCACTGAGTCGCTGCTGGTCAGTGCACTGCTTCTCTCCATAGGAATATGCCTTCCCGAGACCGAAGGGATGACGGCCCGTATTGTCACCATCCCCAACATCGGGTTTGACCCACGTGGCACGGTTGTCTATGTAGAGTCGAGCGAACATGAGGAGCTCCATCAACTCATTGAAAGAGAATACGCTGCAATCAAACTGATGTTGGAACCGCGTGGACATCCTTTCTGTTATCTCCCTCATGTCATCCAAGACATCCAAAAGAAAAAACACACCTTCAAACAAATACTCTCCTATTTGGAGCCCTTGCTTTCCGAAGAACAGTGGTCGCTCATCGAGAATGACCTTAAGACCTTCAATAGCAGCGCACTCTCCAAGGAAATCTTCTTCAACTACCTAAACGACAAAGGATTCCACATTGAGAGTCCGGCCTTTCTGTTCAAGATTGACAGTATGAGTCCCCACAAGAGTCAAGACTTCCTTATTTTGGATATCCACAAGGACCCATTGCAAACGCTTGAAGCCTTTTTCACGTTGAACGACATCGTGATGAAGATCCGGCCAAAGGTGGAAAACAAGAATGTTCAAAAACGCCTAAGCGCTTTGACGATGGCAGAGGATGCATACGGCACCGAAGCGTTTTTATATACCGGCTTTCACAAAATCATCATCGACACCTTATTAAAATACCACAGTTCACAAGGGCTGAGTCGGCTACACATCACAAACAACGGTCATCTCTTTTTGACAGACCGAAACAACGCAGAAGTCAAGATACAATCCATAGGTAGAGCGTTATACATCCTTTATCTGCGTCATGAAGAAGGCATCGCACTCACCGAGTTGACAGATTATCGTGAGGAGTTATTGGGGATTTATGCCATGATCTCCGACTATAATGACGAGCAAAAGCTTAGAATCGCTGTAGATAACCTCATCAACAGCGTGGGCAATACCATCAACCCCTTGCTCTCAAGAATCAAAAAAGCATTTACGGCTTTATTGGGAGCGCAGGCAAAAGATTACCTTATCGAAGGGCTTAGTGGGGAGACCAGAAAAATCCACCTCGACCGAAGGATGGTCATCGATGACTTACATTAATCCCTTGGTCAGGCTTCTTGGTTCCCCAAGAGGAAGGTAACATCGGTGTTCGGCTCAATCTCGACAGCCTCTTTACCATACTGCATGACGATCATCTTCTTTCCGCCTTTCAGCATCATGCGGTTATCAGTGACCCACAGCGAGGTGGCTTCACGGAGTCCGACTACCACCATCTTTTGATTCACTGCAAGGTATTCGTTGATACGGTCTTGGCGAGTCTCTCCACCGTGTTTGATCATCTTGTCGATTTCAGGATGAGGATCCAGGTAATGCGGGTTGATTTGGAAAGGCACCAGGTTGAGTGTCTTGAACGAAGCCGGTTGTACGATAGGCATATCGTTGGTGGTGCAGAGTGTCGGGCAGGCCACGTTGCTGCCAGCGCTCCAACCGATGTAAGGCACTCCGGCGAGGGCGCGTTCGCGGATGGCATCCATCAAGCCGTATTTATGCATCTCAGCCACCAGATGGAAGGTGTTGCCACCACCCACCACGATGCAGTCAGCTTCCTTCACCGCCTTCACTTTGTCATCAAAATGATGCACAGAAGTGAAATCGGTGAAACCGAATTTCTCGAAAAACACTTTCTGCACACGAGCCTCGTAGGCATCGTAGCTATCGGGATAAGCTTTTCCAGCGATGTTGACACCTGCGAAAGGCACAAACACAATCTTGCTGTTAGAGTTGAGGTTGTTCTGCAAGCAGAAATATTCGATTTGGTTGACGGCCCATGCCAGATAGGTCTCGCCAAAATTAGTGGAGTTGCTAATTAAAAGAAGTCTCATGGGAATAAAGGTTATATCGTTAAAAATTAGGTTATTCAGACAAAGTATCGCCCGTCTCGTTGTCACCTTCTTTAGCACCCTGTTCCAGTTCCAGTTTACCGAAGCGGAGCGTGATGCCTGCGGAGATGTAACGGCTGTTGAGCATTTTGCGAGTGCTGTCAGAGAGATAGTATGGGTTGGTGTTGGAAGAACCCGAACCGATGCGAGCACCCCAGTTGAAGATATCCTGCACGTTGATAAACACTGACAGACGACGATTAAAGAAATCGCTACGCGCACCGATGTTCAAGTAATAACGCGCTTTGCGTTCGCTCATCAAGCTGATAGTCGGAGAGTTATAGTTTGCCGACATAGTCAGCATGTATTGGTCGAAGATTTTAGCCCAGGCGTTGACGCGGACGCTCCACGACCACTTGTCATTCTCGTAAGGCTTGCCATTGTAATTGTCAAGGCGATAACCATAATTATAGAGATTGGCATACATTCGCACGTTGAAGAAACCAGTTGGGCGGTAGGTCATGTTGAGCGAAGTGCCGTAGCGCCACGAAGTCCCCATGTTGTATGGAATGGAGTAATTCACGATACGGTCCAGAAGGTACTCGTCGCTGTCGGTGGCATCTGTCAGGGAGCT
>JAEEII010000091.1 GCA_016281295.1 Bacteroidales bacterium | reverse complement strand
TTCTCGGACAAGGGTCGGCAGGTGAAGTTGGAATTCGACGTTGCCGGTATCGATCCCGCCGATGCCCTCGAACGAGCTTCGATTCTTCAGGCACACTTTGCCTTCGTGGCGGCATGATGATTCGTCGATTTCCGTCGTCTGAAGAGCATAACTATCCTATTGGTCCAGAATTATCGCAGGGATTTTGAGGAAAGAATACCATGTAACAATTGTAATTGTTTGAAAATCAGTAATATATAAATAGTAATGCCAATTCGGTTTACATCTCAAAATATAGATTTCGAGCTTCCGCAGACAGAAAAAGTGAAGAAATGGATTACTCAAGTGGTTTTGCAGAGGGGGAAACGGGTTGGTAACATCTCTTACCTCTTTTGTGACGATGAGTACCTGCTCGGGGTCAACCAGCGGTTTTTAAATCACGACACTTATACCGACATCATTACTTTTGACTATGTGGTGGCCGACCTTATCTCGGGCGACATCATGATTAGTGTGGATAGGGTAGGGGAGAATGCAGAGAAGTTTGGCGTACCGCATGTGCAAGAGCTCCATCGTGTGATTATACATGGTGTGCTCCATCTTTTGGGTCAAGGTGACAAATCTGACTCTGAAGCAACTGAAATGCGCCGTCAGGAGGAGGAGGCACTTACATTGTGGAATGCAATGTTTCCCGTGGAACAAATATGCTAAATACCATGTTCTATGACATTTGAAGCATACGATATTGTCGTGGTTGGTGCTGGACATGCTGGTGCAGAAGCGGCAGCGGCAGCAGCCCGATTGGGCTCAAAGGTATTGCTGATTACTCAGATGCTCGACAATATCTGTCAGATGTCGTGTAATCCCGCCATGGGTGGCGTTGCCAAGGGGCAAATTGTTCGCGAAATAGACGCTTTGGGCGGTTGGTCGGGCATTGTCACCGACCGATCAGCCATACAATTTCGCATGCTCAATCTTTCCAAGGGTCCTGCTATGTGGAGCCCTCGTGCGCAATGTGACCGCATGCTTTTTTCGCGCAACTGGCGTGAAGTGCTGGAGTCTACCCCCAACCTCTCTCTTTGGCAGGATGAGGTGATCTCGCTCGTATTCGATGGCAAGGCTGTGTCGGGCGTTGTTACCAGAATGGGTCATTCTGTTCCTGCCAAGGCTGTGGTGCTAACTAACGGTACTTTCCTAAACGGAAAGATATTTATCGGTGAAGAGTCATGGAGTGGCGGTAGGGTAGGGGAGGTTCCTGCAGTGGGCCTCTCAGATCAGTTACGTGATTCTGGTTTCGAAGTGCAACGGCTCAAGACGGGTACTCCTGTCCGCGTTGACGGGCGCACCATTGACTTCTCGCGTTTGCAGATGCAGCCGGGTGATGAGCATCCGGCCAAGTTCTCCTTCGCCGACACCAAACCCCTTGCCGAGCAAAAGCCATGTTACATTGCCAACACTAATTTGCGCACCCATGCTATCCTGCGCACAGGTTTTTCCCGCTCTCCAATGTTCACGGGGCGCATCCAGGGTCGCGGCCCCCGTTATTGTCCTTCTATAGAGGATAAGATTGATCGTTTCTCTGACAAGGATCATCATCAGCTTTTTGTAGAGCCTGAAGGTTGGCGCTCGCAGAGTTACTATCTCAATGGTTTCTCCTCTTCGTTGCCTCTCGAGGTGCAGCTTGAAGCTTTGCATAGCATCGAGGGTTTTGAACAGGCTCGCATTTTTAAGCCCGGCTATGCTATCGAGTACGATTATTTTCCCCCCACTCAATTGGTTTATACCCTTGAAACAAAGAAGATAGAGAATCTTTATTTCGCAGGTCAGATCAACGGCACCACAGGTTACGAAGAAGCTGCTTGCCAAGGAATGATGGCGGGTATCAATGCGTCGCTCAAGCTGCAAGGCCGTTCGCCTTTTGTTCTTGGTCGTTCGCAGGCGTACATCGGTGTGCTTATTGATGATTTAGTAACCAAAGGGGTTGATGAGCCTTATAGGATGTTCACCTCGCGTGCTGAATACCGCATTCTTCTTCGGCAAGACAATGCTGACCAGCGTCTCACTCCATTGTCGTTTGCTTTGGGCTTGGCATCGGAGGAACGCATGCGCCGGGTGGAGGATAAACAGCGCTATGCAGTCGAGTTGAAGGCTGCTGTCGAAGAATCTTCCGCTCTCCCCTCTGAAGTGAACGGTTGGCTCGAAGAGCACCGGTCGGCAGCGCTTAGTCAGCGTGTGAGGCTTTCGTCCTTGCTTCTTCGTCCGGAACTTTCCCTTGAGCAGTTGTTGGAGCTGTCCCCTGAGGTGACGGCAAAGTTGCAGGTGGTTCCCGATGCCCTCCGTGATGAGGTAAAGCATGAGGTGGAGACGGCTATAAAATATCAGCGATATATTGAAAAAGAACAGGAAGTGGCTAATCGAATATTGAAGTTCGAGGATATCCCACTGCCTGCCAATTATGATTATTTTACCCTTACGGCTCTCAGTTACGAATGTCGGGAGAAACTAAATAGGTATCGTCCGGTCACGATCGGACAGGCCTCCCGTATTAGTGGCGTTTCTCCTGCAGACATTTCTGTTTTGTTACTTGTATTTGCCAGATAATAAATGAGAAAGCCCCGTTGTTTCGTGTGAAACAACGGGGCTTTCTTTTTTTACGTCAGGGTCGTTTGATAACGGTTTGTGACGTGGTTCCATTTGTGGTGTGGATTTGAAGTATATAGATTCCTGCGGGAAGGTCTCCAATGTCAACTTGGTTGGTGTTTCCGGTAATTAACGTGCATCCGTGGAGATCTTTCATCTCGAAATGTTGCATTGTGGGGGCGTCTACTTTGAGGATTGTTGTCGTTGGGTTTGGGTAGACTTTCACTGGAATAATGGTGTGGATGCTATTGATGTTGCTCGGGATGAGTCGGATTTCGACGTCCAATAGGGTTGTGTCGCTCATGCATCGATGATGTGCAACAAGCCTCACCTGGTAAATTCCACTGTCAGCATAGGTGTGACTAAAATGTTGTTCTGTGGCATCGAGGGAGAGTGTTGCGCCATCGCCAAAATCACAGGTTATACTATCGGTATTGTTGGATGTGTTGGTAAAGAATGCTGTATAATTGTCAATTTCGACAGAGAGTCTGGCTTGGGGTTGAGGGCGTTGCCAATGAGCGAGGTTTTCATATACTATCCTTTTTACAGCAGTTCGGATTATCCGTGCTGTTGTGTCGTCGAGCGAGGAGTTGAAGGTGATATTATTTGGGTCTCGATGAAAAAACATTACGTAGAATGCACATGCGGCGGCATATGTTCCGGCTGTCGATGGATGGCTGCCGTCGGAGGCATACAATTCAATTTCGTGATGGTTGCTTCGGATGTATCTCCATACGCGTCCTACGGGACATAAGCTTGATTCGTTGGCTTCTGCCATATAGGTATAGCGCTCGCACAACATGCTGTCCATGCCCTCGTATGTGCCAAGCACTGGGAATTCGCTGGCGTTGATTTCGTCACCATTCTTGCGCCCCCAGGTCATGTAGAACATTGGTTCGGCACAAGGATTGTTTGCATATATGGAATCCACAAGTCGTTTCGCGTAAGGGAAGCATTGCTGTTCTACTTGCCATTGTGGAAACGAAGGCAATTGGCTTTGTTCCTGTAGCACTACAATATCCCAGATTCCTTCTCGGATCATCGACATGGATTGGTTGTTGCAATGCTGCATGAAAGTGCATCCGCCGGGAGTGTTTGTGCTATAGGTCATTTGGTCGCCCATATTTGTGGCGATGTCTGATACCATTTGGGGAAGATTGTTTACTTCGGTATAGCTGTTACCGATAAAGAGCACATTGGGAATGTATTGTGCTTGCAATTGTAGGTGGAGAAGCAACAATAGTATGAAAAAACCTTTTACTTTCATAATGTATTCAGGTAATCTTTTGCCTCTGGCCCCAGATTCATCACCAAGTCGAGAATGCTGAGATTGGGAACAAATGGTATTCGATCGTTAAAGACTTGATAGTATGGCGTGAAATGATCGGTAGGGTAGGGTACTTTTGGAGAAAATGTGTTGCGATAATCTAACGCATACTCCTTTTGGTAGTCATCTGTCTTTTGTAGTAAACAGTTTGTTTTGAGCAACTGGAGTATCCATTTCAGTATTGCCTCGTTCAGGTCTACCAGTTTGTCATAGCGTTTCATCAATAGTGCTTCAAGTCCATCTTTGTAATAAAGATAATATGGTGATGCGCTGTAAGCGGCTGTCAGCGTGCGCAGATGGATGATGTT
>JAEEII010000090.1 GCA_016281295.1 Bacteroidales bacterium | reverse complement strand
TTAACTGATGTAACAAATAACTTCGCCACCGACATTGAGTGTGCGGGCTTCCTTATCGGTCATAAGGCCTTTGGAAGTGGAAATGATGGCGATGCCCAGACCATTGAGAACACGGGGCAGTTCGTCAACAGAGACATAGCGGCGCAGACCGGGGCTGCTGACGCGCTTGAGTTCGGAGATGGCGGAAATCTTCGTCACAGGATGATATTTCAACGCAATCTTGATGCTCTGGTTGTGAGAACCTTCATTCTCGAACTTATAGTTCAGGATATAACCCTTCTCAAATAAGATCTTGGTAATCTCTTTTTTCAAATTGGATGCAGGAATTTCAACGACTCTATGCTTGGCAGCGATAGCGTTGCGCATACGGGTCAAATAATCTGCGATGGGATCTGTTACCATTTTTATTTCTTGATTTTAAGTTTTGTAGTATTGGTTTTGCCAACTTGCAAAGCTACCAATGTTTTTAATTATTACCAGCTGGATTTCTTAACGCCAGGGATAAGGCCGCTGACTGCCATCTCGCGGAAGTTGATACGGGAGATGCCAAACTGACGCATGTAGCCCTTGGGGCGGCCGGTCAGCTGACAGCGGTTGTGCATACGGATAGGGCAAGCGTTCTTCGGCAGCTTCTGAAGGGCTATGACAGCCTGCTCCACCTCTTCGGGGCTACCCGTGCGGACGATTTCCTTTAAAGAAGCACGTTTGGCAGCATAGCGCGCCACCATCTTGGCTCTTTTGCGTTCTCTAGCTTTAATTGATTCTTTAGCCATTATTTCTTATTTTTGTTGATTCTTAAAAGGTATGCCGAACTGCTTGAGCAACGACATGGCTTCCTTATCGGTGTTGGCCGTGGTGACGAAGGTGATGTCCATACCCTGGATACGGTCAATCTTGTCGATGTCAATCTCCGGGAAGATAATCTGCTCAGCGATACCAAAGGTGTAGTTGCCCTTACCGTCGAATCCCTTGTCGTTGATACCACGGAAGTCGCGGATACGGGGGATGGAGGCGGTAATCAGACGCTCCAAGAACTCATACATGCGGTCACCACGAAGGGTCACACGGACACCGATGGGCATGCCGCGACGCAGCTTGAAGTTGGAAATGTCCTTACGCGACTTTGTCGCAACGGCCTTCTGACCGGCGATAAGAGTCATCTCCTCGATACCCTTGTCGATGACCTTCTTGTCAGCAATAGCAGCCTTGCCAAGACCCTGGTTGAGGGTGATTTTTTTCAAACGAGGAGCCTGCATCACAGTCTTGTAGCCATACTCTTTCATCAGAGCGGGCAAGATTTCCTCAGTGTATTTAGTCTTTAATGTCGGAATATATGCCATTATTTAATCTCCTCTCCTGTTTTTTTGGAATAACGAACGAGTTTACCAGTCTTCTCACTGATTCTACGACCGATTCTAGTAGGGGTCTTGCCATCCATGACCATGAGGTTAGAGATATGGATAGGGGCTTCCTGCTCAATAATACCGCCCTGGGTGTTCTTTGCATTAGGTTTGGTATGCTTCTTCACCAGGTTACGACCCTCCACAATGGCGCGATTCTTTTCGGGATACACTTTAAGCACCTTGCCGGTCTTACCCTTGTCTTTGAAATCGCCGGCAATAACCATTACGATATCCCCTTTTTTGATGTGCAGTTTCATTTCTTTTTCTTCTTTTTAATGTTTACAAAACTTCAGGAGCCAGTGAAACAATCTTCATGAATTGCTTGTCACGGAGTTCACGTGCCACCGGGCCGAAGATACGGGTGCCACGAAGCTCATCAGCGGCGGTGAGCAGGACACATGCGTTGTCGTCGAAGCGGATGTAGCTACCATCATTGCGACGAACCTCTTTCTTGGTACGCACCACGACTGCCTTTGAGACGGCACCCTTCTTAATATTGCCCGAAGGAATGGCATCTTTGATAGCCACGACGATCATGTCGCCAATGGTAGCATAACGCTTCTTGGTGCCACCGAGAACGCGGATACACAGGGCACTCTTGGCACCACTGTTATCGGCAACGGTCATTCTAGTTTCTTGCTGTATCATTTCTTTTTAATCTTTTTTGTCTGGTTTGTTGCGACCAATTTACTTAGCTCTTTCAACGATTTCGACGAGGCGCCAGCACTTGTTCTTGCTCAGCGGGCGGGTCTCCATAATGCGGACGACGTCGCCAATGTTGCACTCGTTCTTCTCATCATGAGCCATAAATTTCGAGGACTTTTTCACAAACTTGCCATACATGGGGTGCTTAACTTTGCGCTCAACCATGACGACGATGGATTTGTCCATCTTGTTACTCACCACAACACCGACTCTTTCTTTTCTTAAATTTCTTTCCATATCAACTGTTAGTTCTGCTTCTGCTCAGCGATTTCGCGGGCGCGGAGTTCGGTGAGGCAGCGGGCGATGGTTTTTCTACTTTCTTTTAACTTGTTAGGATTCTCGAGCGGGGAGACAGCATGGGTCAGCAGCATCTTCTGATACATGTTGCGCTCATTGTCCAACTTCTCTTTTATTTCAGCAGTCGAAAGCTCTTTTAAAACTAATTCATTCTTCATGACTGGTCTTCTTTTTATTCTTCGATATAATCTCTTCTAACAACAAACTTGGTCGTGATAGGGAGCTTCTGAGCTGCCAGACGGAGAGCCTCCTTGGCGATATCCATCGGAACGCCTTCGCATTCGAACAGGATGGTACCGGGCATGACTCGGGCAACAAAGTATTCGGGAGCACCCTTACCTTTACCCATACGCACCTCGTTAGGCTTCTTAGTGATGGGTTTGTCGGGGAAAATGCGAATCCAAATCTGACCTTCACGCTTCATGTGACGCGTTACAGCTTGACGTGCAGCCTCTATTTGACGGCCTGTAATAAAACAGGTTTCCAGGGACTTGATACCAAAGGTACCGAAAGCCAACTCGTGACCACGGAAAGCATTGCCTTTAATTTTACCCTTCTGCTGCTTTCTATATCTTGTTTTCTTAGGTTGTAACATTTTCTTATTGTTTGCGTTTAGTGTTTAGCGTCTTGTGTCTTTTTTCTACCACTTCAGCCACTAACCTATAACCTATTTATTTACTGTTGTTATTTCTATTGTTGCTCGAACGGCGACGGGGAGCACCGTTGCCACCACGGCGGTCACCACCCATGGCGGGACGGTGATCCTTCTGCTGGCCACCGACGGTGGAGGGCACCAGCTCGCGCTTGCCATAAATCACACCACGGCAGATATACACCTTCACACCAATACGGCCATAGGTAGTATGTGCCTCGGCATGGGCGTAGTCAATGTCAGCACGGAGGGTGTGGAGGGGGGTACGGCCTTCCTTGTAATGCTCGCTACGGGCGATTTCGGCCCCACCGATACGGCCCGAGATAGAGACCTTGATACCTTCGGCACCAGAGCGCATCGTGGAGACGATAGCGTTCTTAATAGCGCGACGATACTGGACACGTCCTTCAATCTGCTTGGCGATATTCTGGGCAACCAAAACGGCATCCAGCTCGGGACGCTTCACTTCGGAGATGTTAATCTGGACATCTTTGCCAGTGAGCTTCTTCAACTCTTCCTTCAGCTTCTCGACCTCTGCACCAGCCTTGCCGATAATCAGACCCGGACGGGCGGTATTGATAGTGACAGTGAGGAGCTTAAGCGTTCTCTCAATATATATCTTCGAGATGCTGGCCTTTGCAAGACGGGCATTGAGATATTTACGGATCTTGTCGTCTTCAACAAGCTTCTGCTCGAACTTACGACCACCGTACCAGTTAGAATCCCATCCGCGGATAATACCTAAACGATTTCCAATTGGGTTAGTTTTTTGTCCCATTGTTTACTTCTTCTTTTTTATTAACTATTTAGTTTCAACTTCAGCCTTAGGAGCCTCTTC
>JAEEII010000089.1 GCA_016281295.1 Bacteroidales bacterium | reverse complement strand
GAAACCTCCTCGCCGTTGATGAAAAAGCCTGTGAAAATGATGCCTTCAGTATTTGACCAAGCCTCTAACGTGGCGGTCTCACCATAGGAATAGGTTCCAGCGCCTTCAACCGTTCCGAACGATCCGAAATACTCATCCGTAGTGACTGTGACGGTATATTGTGGAATTGAGATGCTCTCAAAGTGTGCGACGAGGGTTCTGTTGGAGGTGACTGCAAAGCTATAGGAAGCTTGGTCGGAGACTTCCACGCCATCTTCTGTCCAATTCACGAAGGTGTAGTCCGCTTGGGCCGTGGCGACTAAAGTGCAGGTTGTGCCTTCATCGTAGGTGCCAGCTCCAGTGACGGTGCCGCCTTCTAATGGTTCAACGATGGCGGTGATAGTGTGTTCTGTCACAGGGCAATCGCCTTCTGTGTAGAAGGTGATGTTGTTTTGTGCCGTAGTGCTAAGCGCAAAAGCGTTGTTGCTGTAGTATAGGTAATAGCTTCTGCTGTTAATGGTTACGTAGATGCCATTGCTGTTGATATACCACCTTCCATACGAACTTTGACTGGCTCCCCAAGTGAGGCTGTTACCTCCATAATTGTTGCTGCTTCTTGCCAGATACCGACCGTTATAAGAGATATAATATTGTTGCCCGTTATTGCCGTAAGCGGTCAAAGTGACTTTGGGCATTGTTGTCTCTTCCTCAACGGAGAAGCCATTGTCGGTGGTGGTCACCTGCGTTGAGGTGGTGGTCATTGTTGAAGAACTGTTATTTGAGGGGGAGATGAGGTTGGAACCGTTGAGGTAGCCCATCACGTACTCGCCGGCGGCGGATGGCATCACGGGTTCATAGCAATTCATGACCACGGGGCAGTTTCCTTCTGGGTTGAGATAGATTTCAAGATCCACGCGATGGTCGTCGGATATAGTGACATCGACAGTCTCAGAGCAATAGCCCTCTTTGCTGAATTTGAAGGAATAGGTGCCGCCTTTGATAGGACGGTGGAAGTCACCGTCCTCGTGGGAAGATATCTTTGAATACTCGTCATCGTGGTTCAGCACCGTGATGGTGACACCATCAATGGGCAGGTTGGTGTTGGCGTCGTAAACAAAGCCGTGTACACCGTTAAGGCATTGCTCCATAAAAGCCAACATAGCGTTGTGGTTGTAGCTCCAAAAAGTCGGCATCTCCGAACCGGCAGGGTCTTTCTCGGTGGAACACTCGATGGTGATCTCACGGCATTGGCGATAACCGTTCATGTAATCTTGGCGTCCGCCGCCGATGGTGTACCAATCGGCACCGTTGGTGATACCATTGTTTTCATCTGTCATATAGCTTGAATGGACAGCTTGTGCAAGGTTGGCATATTCTCTTGAAATATATTGCCACCAATCATCATCAGCATGACGTGTATACGTGTTGTCCCAAGGATAGTTCATCACTTCGGAACCACCGTGGTAGTTGGCGGCCATCACGAAAGGATAGTTTTCTGCGAGTTGCATAAACCATTGGGTTTCTGTTTGATATGCATTGTTATCGGGATGGGCACTGCCATGCGGATCAGGATAGTTTCGGTTCATGTCAACATTATTGGCATTAGCACGGCGAGCCCCGGAAACAGTGTTGTTCCCCCCGTAATAGGTTCCATCAGGATTGGCGTTAGGAAAGATGAAGATATCGAGACTGTCAACCAATCGGACGATGCGGCTGTCAGTGCTGGTGCAAAGCTCATCGATGAGGCGGAGCATAAGCATCCACCCTGTAATCTCATCACCATGGATGGTGGAGCTGTAAAGGAACTTGGGCTTTCCCTGTGTTTGACCATTGTTGATTCGGACTCCCATGATCTTACGACCCGATGACAGGGTGCCAAGGGTCATCAATGTGCAGGTCCTGCCTTCCACCACCGAGGTGGGGTAGGCTTCCATCATGGATACATACTGACTGTAGGTGGGGTAGCTGTCCCATTCGTAGGTGGCGCGGTTGCCGTCCCACATCTTGGCTTCCTCAAGCATCGAGGGCGGCGTTTCAAGAGTGGGTTGGTAACCCAGATTCAACAGGTGGTCATACTCCCGCTGGTTAGCATAGCATACCACGGTCCTGCCATCGGTCTTGTCAACGGAACAGAGCTGACAAAGGGCTTGGATTTCGCTCGGGTGATTGACACTGAGCGTAAAATAATACTCACCGCGGCTGTGCATGAGCTCTCCTAATTGTTTTTGAGTTTGTGCTGTCATGGTGCCACTGAGTATCATGACAAGCAAGAATAAAAATAGACGTGTGGTTTTCATAATAAAATAAATGTATAATATTATTTATTTGTTAATCGTGGGGAATATGAGCTGGATGCTCTGAGTCCGCTTGGAGCAGTAGATGTAGCCTTTCCCGGGTTCCAGCTTCCGAAGGGTGCCTTGCCAGGTGCCATCGGAGTAGGAGGAGAAGGCATATTGGCTTTTGATGGCGTCTCCCTCTTCAGGGGTGAAATTGCCCAAGGCGGTTTCGAGGTCCAGGGCTTGGCTAAGTGGATAACAGATCCAGTTCCACCCTGGCTTGACTTCAAGGATTAGTTCTGATGGGTCAACTTCTTGTCCTTCAAGTGTAAGGGTCAAGCTGCGGTCTGATGCTATCAAATACATGTTGGTGTTGTCCAGATGGTCGAGGGTGCCTGACCATGCTCCGTCGAGATTCCCAGTGAACGAATCGGATGATTTGATGGTGACAGAAGCACTCGCTGCGTCAATCTGGTTTTGGATTTCATCGAGGCTGTTCTCGTCGAAGGTGATGTAGGATGACCACCATATCCATCCATTGACAATCTGGAAGTTTTGTTGAGCCGTCCCTTGAGCGCCGAAATTCAGGGTATAGGGGTTGATGGGTGAGCCATAGCCGTCGTTGTTGAAGCTTATGGAGGCGGGTGCGTGAAGTGCTGGGGTTAGCTCGGCATCCTGTTCATGGTCGTAAAGACGGAAGCTGAACGACTCGCCGTCTTGTCCCGCTATGACCAAGTTCAAGATATAACGGTTGTTGAAGGGGAAGAGACGGGCGATGTCGCTGGCACGGCACTCCTCTCCGACAAAGACGCCGACTTCAAGGGTGTTGCGGTATTGCTCCTCGCCATCGATCTGGATGACGGCGCACAAGGTCATGTTGTCAGCATAAAGGGTGTGAGCCGCTTCCCAGTGCAGGGTGCTTACTTCTTCGAAATGTGCTACCAAATCGCGGTTCGCGGTGACTTCAAAAGTGTATGGGTTGTCAGAGCCTAGTTCAGTACCATTCTCTGTCCAGCCTACGAAGGCATAGCCTGCTGCGGGGGTGGCGGTCAACGTGCATAGATCGCCTTGTTCGTAGGTGTCTGCTCCTTCAATGACACCGCCCTCTTGCGGGTTAGCGGTGGCGGTGATGATATAGCTGGGGTAATCACATGAAACTGTGGCGACCCATCCGGTTTTGTTCACCGAAATATCGGAGGTGAATTTGAATGTGAGTGCGCCATCGGCGTTGGTTGCCTTCACAGTGCCGGGGCTGTCGGTTCCAGAATAACTTGTGCCAATTTGGGTTGCTGATGTGGAAGTGCCATCATAGATGTATAAAAAGTCATATCTTGTCTCCAACTCAAAGCTTTTGAAAGTCACTTGGACTTTGGCACCTTCCGTGGAGGGGTAAAAAGTCATTGTATAATCTTGATTGTCTCCATAGTTGCCATTGGCACCTCCCGAGTCGTAGAAAAGGGCGTCGCAGGTCGTGACAGAGCCATTTTGCATCAAGTAGGAGGAGGATATGACATGGATGTAATTCTCTTTGACAAGGGTTTCGCTGTGACCATCGGCGTCGGTGATAACCAAGGTGACATCAAAGTCGCCTGCCGTGTTATAGGTGATGCCAGTGGGATTTTGCTGCGTGGAGCTGGCGGGCGTGGCACCCTCGAAAGTCCATCTCCAGGTGGCGATGTCGCCAAAAGAGCCATCAGTGAAGCTGATGCTTTGTCCGATGGCTACCTCCGTCGTGTTGGCACTGAAGGCAGGCATCATGCAGTTGCCGGGAGTGAGTTTGATGTCGTTCAGCTCGACACGCTGGTCGTCTTCGACGGTGACCTCAACGGTCTTGGGACAGTATCCGCTCTTGGTGAAGACCAAGGTGTAGCTACCGCCTGTGATGGGACGGTGGAAGTCGCCCGCGCTATGGGTGGTGACAAAGGAGGTCTCGCTGTCGTGATCCTGAACCGTGACCTTCACCCCTTGGATGGGTTGGTCGTTGCCCTCATCATACACGAAGCCGTGGATGCCGTTCAAGGACTGCTCCATAAAAGCTAACATGCTATTGTGGTTATAGTTCCAGAAGTTGGGCAGCTGTGAGGCAGATGGAGTCTTGGTGGTAGAACACTCGATGGTGACCTCACGGCATTGTGCGTAGGCATTCATATAGTCCTGTCGGCTGCCGGTGATGACGTACCATTCAGCACCGCTGGTGACACCATCACTGTAAGTGTCCGACATATATGAAGAATAGGTCTGTCGGGCGATCTGCACATACTCGGTGCAAACATGCTCATACCAGTCCTTATCAGCATGGTTGTCATAAACGGCATCCCAAGGATAGTTCATCACCTCGGCGCCTCCGTGGTAGTTGGCACTCATCGTGAAAAGGTTCTCATCGCCCAGTTGCATGGTCCAGATGGTCTCTTCCGCATAAGCGTTGTTGTCGGGATGATCGCCTTGATAATAGTCTTTATAGTTGCGGTTGAGGTCCACACCATTGCCGTTGTAACGCCGTGCGCCAGTCACCGTGTTGTTGCCGCCATAATAGGTTCCATCAGGGTTGGTGAGGGGGAAGATGTAAATGTCAAGGTTGTTCACCAAATTGACAATCCGGGTTTCGGTGCTGGTGCATAGCTCATTGATGAGACGCAGCATAAGAATCATGCCTGTCACCTCGTCGCCATGCATGGTGGAGGTATAGAGGAACTTGGGTTTGCCTTCAGCTTGCCCGTTGTTGATGCGGACACCCAGAAGTTTTCTGTGGTTGCTGGTCGCCAGCGTTCCGAGGTCAATCAACGTGCAGCTTCTGCCACTGACCGTAGCGGTGGGGAAGCCTTCCATCATCGACACATACTGCTCGTAAGTCAGATAGCTGTCCCATTCGTAGGTGGCACGGTTGCCATCCCACATCTTGGCCTCCTCACGCAATGAGGGGGGAGTGAGAAGTGTGGGCTGATACCCCGCCTTCAGTAGAGCCTCATATTCTTTGGTGTTGGCGTAACCGACTACCGTAGCGCCATCTGTTCCGTCAACAGAACAAATGCTGTTGAGATAATTGATTTCTGAAGGTTTGTCAACTTTTAAAGTAAAATAATACTCATCGCGGTTTCGCATGAGCGAGCCCAGCTCTTTTTGACTCTGGGCGCTAAGGTTGCCTGAAAAATACAGGACAACGAAGAATGTAAAAAAGCGCAGTACGTGTTTTGCCATCTTATTTATTTTATAAATAGGTGGCAAAAATAAACAAAAAGTATGTACAATAACACAAAAAAGTGTTAAAAACTTGTTGCGAAAACCGCTGTTGGTTGTTGATTATCAAGGGTCTGAAACCAGACGTCTTATTCGAGTTCCGAAAAAGTTTTCAACAGTTGTTCGCCCAATCCGATGGTGTAGCCTTGTCTTAAAAATACTACTTCTCTATTGGGTTTTTCGAGGATGAATATGGGTCGTTGTCCTTCGTCCAATTTTAGGTTGTTGATAACTTTTTTGGCGATTTCTTCCTCCATGATGCCAAAATGAATCCCTTTCGGTAATGTGTTAAAACTTTTTAACTTGAATTTTTGGTATTCATTTTCAGTGGGGAAAAGGAAGAGCAAATCGAGCTTTTTTTCCTCGAATTGGGAGGCAAAGGTGCTGATGTCCTGCATGGCGTGTGTGGTGGGTTCTGAGCCTTGATCCAGAATCGCAATGATCATGGGACGTTCGGGTTTTTCAAGGATTTCTCTTTTTCCGCTGGCGATGTCGAGATAGGGGAGGTCGATATCGAGGGTGCCCCACACTTTGATTAGGTCTTCGGGTTGTCGCAACACGAGTTCAATAGGGGTGGTTTTCCCTTCTTGGATGGTGAAAAACTGGCTGTGGGTCAAAGCGGTTCCATCGCTGAGGCGGGTTCCTCCAGTGAGGATGTAATAGCCGGGTTCCAGTGGCGTGGGATGTGTGAAGGCGGAAAGGGTCATGCCGTCATCGATGCCGGGGTCTTGCGCGTCGTATGCCAGGAGTTGGAAATGCTGGCCGTCGAATCGTTTGAGGCTGAAATGGGTGTAGTATTTCGGGTCGGGGATGGCATTGTTGGGTTGATAGTGGATGCTAAGGAAACCCATGGCGTTGGCTTTTGGCTCAGTGGTCTCGAAATCGACTTTGGTCCATTGTCCTTGTTGGTCAAATTCCACGTTGCCGTTGACGGGGTTGATCCTTGCGGCGATACCCAAGCTTCGTGCCATGGCGACGAAGAAGATGTCGCGGGAATGTCGGTCGGCTTGACGTGCTTTCAACACGCCGAGTGGGGAAATCGGTATGCGCTGAGGATTCAGCTCATCGTTCACTTGGATGTTTTGTCTCACCCATTCTACCAGTTTGCCAGGGCTGTCATGATAGGGCCTTTTTTCTGAGTCGGGGAAGCATTCTTGAAGGGTTTTTCTCCACGGGACAATCATCTCGTTGCTGATACGGGGGCTGAGGATATACTGGGCGTAAAGCTCAGGGGGCATGGAGATGATGGAGGAGGTGAGGTCAGGGGTGTGGTCGAGATGGTCTTTTAGCACTTCCAGCTTGATGTCGCGCAAGTCTTTGTCGGTGATGTTTTGCAGCAGGTTCACCGCCTTGGTTTCCTGGTGCTTCTCCTGGGCGTATTGGATGAAATCGGCAATGGTTTGATAGTTGCCCCAGGTCTTTTCATAAAGGCTGCAAAGGGTTTTGTTGCCCGTGTTGGCAATGAGGGCTTGTTGTGCTTGTTTACAGTCGGCGATATAAGCGTTTCGCAGCGAGTCTTCATGGCTGATGCGGCGGTCGTTCTCGGCACGCATGGCTTGGGTGACCTTAGGCAAGACGCTGGTGGGTGGTGGTGGCACCATGTCATAGTCGAATGTGTCGTCACTGCCTGCTACATGATCCAGGGTGATGGTGACATGGTCATGGATTCCCGCTTTGAATATTTGGAATCCGAATTTGCCGTCCTTGGCTGCGTAGGCCATCATACAGCCTAGTCCAGAGGTGAGCCAGGTCTGGCCGTTGGCGTCTGTGGTCTTCGTAACCACAGTGCAGAACTCGGCGTAGTTGTAGATTTTGAACTCCACCGGGAGGTTGGCTTGTGGATGGCCTTGTTCGTCCACGACGGTAAAGGTGGTCTTGGCGGTTTTGGCATAATGATCTACCACGTTAATCTCCGTATAGTTGGTGTTGCTGCTGATGACCTCTTCGGGGCCGTCGTAGTTGCCAAAGACGCGGGTGTGAAGAAGCAAAGTCCTGGATGCCGGCTCGTTGAACCATCCGAGGTCGAGCACGGGTTCGGGTTCGCAGGCCCCGAGGAAATGCCATTCCCCGTCCACCCAGGCTTCCACCCAGGCGTGGTTGTCATCGCAGTGTGCCCAGCGGGGCGTATAGACTTGACGCGCTGGGATGCCTACCGTGCGCAAGGCGGTCACTAAAAGCGTGGACTCCTCGCCGCAACGGCCCCATGAGGTCTTGATGGTGGCCATAGGGGCAGAGGTGCGGCTGTCAGACCCTTTATAGTTGACGCGTTCATGGCACCAATGGTTCACTTCCAACACTGCGTCGTAGAGACTTAAGTCCTTGACTCGCTCCTTCAGCTCTTCATAGTAGGTGGCCCTGAACTGGTCGAGGTTCTCGTTGTTTACCCTCGGCGGAAGCACGAAATGCTTGAACTCTCGTTCGGGGATGTTTTTGCCCCAAGGTAGTTCTGCCTTGGCTTTGAAGGCATATCGAACACTCTCCCGAAAGTAATCTTCGGTGTAGTCAGCCTGGTCGCCCACAGGCATGTATTGATAAAGGAACTCCAGGGCTTTTTTTTCCGTGAAAGCCTCTTCTTGTCTTTGTTCTTGTGTGCAGGCAGAGAGCAGCAGCGCAACAAGGGTGATGGTCGCTAAGATTTGATTTCTCATGATGCCGATGTTTTCGGCAAAGATAATCTTTTTTTAGAAGCAGTTTTGATTTTTTTTCAAGCTGATTTGGGAGGCATCCTTAAGGATGATTTCCCTAATCTTTCAAGTTTATCATGATATATAATTATATCGTTATAATTGTTATAATCAATAATATAAATATGTTAATTCAATATAGATTATAGTATCTAAATCATAAACTCTTGTAAGTCGGAAAACAGGATTTCTTTCAACTCATCTTTGTGCTGAGGGGTGGTCTTGGTGAAGAGGAATCCCCAGATGCTCATGGCTGGGTTTTGGATGTCGCGTGTCTCGAGCACACCGTGGAAATGGCGGCGGATCCGCTCGAAGTCGAGCTTGCGGTTGGTGTCGTATGGCTTGTCGAGTACGATGAAACTGAATACATCATTCTCGATGCCGTTCCACATTGTGGCGTAATCGGGGTGGGTGCCCTCGAAGAAAGCCTTGACGGGTAGCAGACCGCAGGTGTGTCGGGTCAGGTCGTTGAGGCACATGCCGGCGAAGCGCAGGGGGTTCACCTCGATGGGGATGGCTCGTCCCGTGTTACGGTCCACACGGAACTCCACGTGCATCGGGAAATTCTTGAGCTGTAATACGCCATTCAAGTCGATGCAGAATTGGTTGAAAGCAGGGTAGTTGGTCTCGAAGATCTGCTTGCTCATGCAGTAGAGCCGATCGCTGACATCAGTCTCGTCTTTGAAGATATGGTGGAAGATGTTGATGATGTTGGGTTTCCCCTCGCTGTCGTAATATGCATCTACAGCGTATTCCTCGCCCTCGATGAACTGTTCCAGCACGAAGTTCTCGCTCCGCACCACGGTGTCGGGGAACACGGCGCATTGTTTGGCGAAGTTAAGGTCGATGTCGTTTAGGGCGGCATTCCATTCTTCTTTGCTTCGGACGATATAGACGCCGACGCTTAAAAATCCCACCGAGGGTTTCAGCACCAGTGGCAGGGGCAGCTCGTCAGGGTCCAGGCTGCGCAGGGCTTTCATCTCCACCTCTTTATAATAGAAGTCGGGATAGATTTGTTGGCAAATTCTGCGGAAGGCGGCTTTGTCTTTCAAAATCTTGAGTTTTTTGACTAACTCCGACTCGGGTAGTTGGGCATAGAGCCATACTAAGGCGTTTTCCGAGACAGCGTAAAGCTTGCCACTCTGTTGGTATTGTTCCACAAATTGCTGGTCGTCAAGCAAGTTGAGGCAATGGCCTTGCTGTTTGAGCATTTCAGCCATGTCGTTGTGCAGTACGGGAATCTGTTTTTCTTCAAGATAGGCCACCAATGGGGCGGATACGTATGGTTTTTCTAGAATGATCATGGGGAATTTAGAATTTATAATTTAGAATTTAGAGGGGGTTAGCGGAGG
>JAEEII010000088.1 GCA_016281295.1 Bacteroidales bacterium | reverse complement strand
ATTCATCACAAACTCCACACCTTTGGCGATAGCGCAAAACTTGCCGATAATCAGCCGGTCGCCAATGAAGTCGTAGAAATGAGTGACGTGTTTCTCGAATTGGTCGGCACCATCCACGTCATCGTAATAGGTATAGTCGCCGATGATGATACGCGGATTCTTCACCACATTCTTGATGAAGCAGAGGCTTGGAATGTTGGGGTTCGGAAAAGCCTCATTGGGGTTGGGTCGGTTTGTTATCATTGCTATAGATTAAAATGGAGTCTACTTGTTCATCATTGGCTGTAAAACCAGAAAGGAGATAGCCAACATAAAACTACCGATTGCAATGAGAATCAATGGAGTTTTCTTGCGCTTTTCGCTTTTTCTGTCAATAAAAGCCCACACCCCACCAGTGACTAACAAAACCAATTGAACAATCATCCAAATATAAATGAAAACTCTCATATCTTACTAAATTTATTTCTATTTACCTACTTGCTTTTCTTGTCCTATATTGCATTGTTCATCGAATGAAATTCGTGTAGCTCGCCACTACCTTTTCGGGCAAGCCGTTGCGCTCACGTTCGGCGGCGATGGCACGGATAAGGAAGGCCATATTGCGACCCAACACGCGCATGATTTGACAGCCTTCTTCGTCTTTCATCACGTCTTCAGCGGTATGGCCGTGCACCATGTTCCAATAACGACTGCTCACCACAGGCATCTCGCTGATGGTGAAATACTTGTTGAGCCTATCGAAAGCGGCTGTGGTGCCGCCACGACGTGCCGAGACGACGGCCGCGCCCACTTTCATCCGCAGGTCAAAATGGGCACTATAGAACAAGCGATCCAAAAGGTTGGTGAGTGTGCCGTTGGGGCCGGCATAATACACTGGCGAGCCGACCACGAGGCCGTCGGCCTGTTCTAACTTGGATGCCACTTCGTTCACCATGTCGTTGAAGACGCAATGCCCCAACTCGTAGCACTTGCCGCAGGCGATGCAGCCACGGATGTCCTTGTTCCCGATGTGGATGATTTCTGTTTCTATGCCGTTTTTCTGTAATTCTTCCGCCACGATGTTCAGGGCGGTGAAAGTGCAGCCGTTAGTGTGTGGGCTGCCGTTGATTAATAGGACTTTCATTTTCTTATGTATTATCTTTCTATATTTATTCCAAAAATTCGGCCTTGGGCTTTCGTGCAAACAATTTGGCAAGAAAGATGCATATGGCATATACTATTGATGGCAGTAGCACAGTAACAACAAAAGTCACCAAATCAACGTTTACTTGCGACAAATCAAGATTTATACCAAAGAACAAGGGCGCCCCACAAGCCAAAGGAAACAGCCTTAAATCACTTAAACTATTGTGGACAGGAATCAACCATATAGCACCATTAATAACCATTAGCACCAATGGACAAAACCAAATATACCAATTCCGTTGAGCCTTTTCGTACACATAATGTGCAGCTATTCCGGGGATTACCATAACGAAAACGCTTATACAAATTATAAAACACGCCGTTTCCCCTTCTGGTAATTCAAGATTGACGAAGACGTCATTATTGAGAATGTATGCTAACAGATAGCCCACAAAGATGTATGCCAAATAGACAATCATAAAAGCCCAAAAGAAAGGTATCTTTTTCCCGATGATATTGTGGCTTTTGTTTTTCTTGGTCATATTGGAAACCGTTTGGTTTAATAACGGATTAAGCACTTTTTTTATTGTTTAGCAACAGAGCCGATTAAAGTGCCTTCACCCGAATTGCGGATAATAGATAAATGCCACTTTTATTCTTCCTTTGCATTAGGTACCGCAAAAATGACCGTCAGCACGCCGATGGCTCCGGCAATGGGTACAATGATACGAGCCACCGAGCCTTTAGGGATAAAGACAAAAGTGGAAAGCAACACCATTGCCACCATAATGCCACAGGCGCCGGCTTTCTGTGCAACGGTCATCCCACCGCGACGGCGATAACTGCGGATGTAGGTCCCTAACCACGACTGCAAGAGCCATTCTTGCAAGCGTGTCGAGGAGCGATAGAAGAGCCACGAGGCCAACAGCAGGAAAGGTGTGGTGGGCAATCCTGGCACCACCACACCTAAAGCTCCAAGGCCTACGCAAAGCAAGCCTAAAACGATGTAAACGATTCGTTTCACTTAGGCTTTATTCTTAGTTTACCTGACCACTCGTGTAAACACAGGATTTTCGCCCTCTGCGACAGTCACATACACCTTTAGCTCTCCCGTAGGCATCCCTGGATTGTCCTCGCGTGGAAGGTCTTCGGCTGTGAACAGGTATTCCGTGCCTTCAGGAATGGCACGCGAAGCCACGGCCTTGGCTTGCGCATGGAGCATCTGATAGCCATCGACGGCAGTGTTGAAGATGGCTGTTTCCTCTTCATTTACTGGATGTTGCTCTGGAAAATCCTCCAACTGAACGAACTCTCCTTCAAGGAAACCGTTTGCTTTCAAGAATTGGTCGATTTCTTTGGGTGCGGCTTCGAGTCGGGCGGCACGCACACCATAGCCAGGAAGGATTTCCGCTTTAGGCTGTGCCTCGGCCAAATCCTTCATACTTGACTCAAGCCCGCCGCTGCCGAAGGTGCAGAACGGGACAACTTTCTTGCCGCTCAGGTCCACTTGACTCAAGAAGGTGATTACGGGTGGCGCGTATGTGCCGAACCATACGGGGTAGCCAAGGAACACCACATCGTATTTGGCGATGTCGGCTGCCAAAGGCTGAATCTCGGGAGTAATGCCGTGTTCGCGGGCTTGCTTGCAACGCTCAATGGTGGCTTGGAAATCCTCATCATAAGGTTTCGTTGGGACAATCTCCTCAATGTCGGCACCGAGCCGTGTGGCGATTTCGGTCGCTACGGCTTTTGTGTTCGACGTTTGGGAGTAGTAGAGTACCAGCACTTTGAGGGCTTCTGCCTTAGGTGTTTCTTCTTTTTGGTTTTCCTTTTTTGGACCGCAGGAAACGGCAGCCATCGCTATGATGGCGAGAACGAGTAATCTTTTCATTTTGAATCAATTTTTATTCATTGACTTTCAAAAGCTCCTGTATGGCCTCCTCCATCATGTCGGGCGTCACCATGGGCTCGAAGCGGAGGATGGTCTTGCCGTCTTTGGAGACCAAGAACTTGCCGAAGTTCCAGCGGATGGCATCGCCTTGGTCAAAGCCT
>JAEEII010000087.1 GCA_016281295.1 Bacteroidales bacterium | reverse complement strand
GGGACCTCCATGACATTTTGGGTATAGGTAATCACCTCATAACTACCGGGGAGAACCTTCTGGAAGGCGAAGACGCCATCGAGGCCGACACGGGTATCATCGAAGTGATAGGACTCGCCAAGTTTACGGAGATAGACCCGATGTTCGTAAGCCCAGCCCTCGCCGCGATAGCTTTCATTATGGAAATACATGGCCCACACTTTGCCTTTGACGATAGCCGTTCCGTAAGCTTTGCCGTCGTGGATATAGATTGTGGGCACTTGTGCGACGGCACCTCGGTCGAGTGTCACCGTCTCAGAGACAGGCACACGGTCACCCGTGGGAAGGGTGGAATAGGCAAACACGGTGTATTGGCCAGGGTTGAGATACTCAAACTGATAGAGGCCATCGTGGCTGGTCTCTGTGTCATCGCCATAGAAATCGTCATCCCCATACACGATGAAGACATCTGTCTTAGCCGCATCGATGGTGTCGGCATGAAGCGTATAATCGTCGTCGGGATGGTGGACGAGTTTGACATAACCGCGCACGATGCCTGTGCCGCCCTCCCCTTCATGGGAGTTACAAGCGGGAAACGCCATAGAAAACAGCGCGACAATCCATAAAAGAATCAAAACCTTTTTCATAAAAACAAACTTCAATCAGGGTGTAAAGGTACATATTTTTAAGCACATAGAATCCCTAATCCAACAAAAATCACTCCAAACGGGATAAAATTTAGGTTGGATTAGAGATTCTTGCGTTCGATGTTGTCGCAGGCGCGGTTCAGGACGCGGACAAAAGTTTGCAGTTCTTCCTCGGAAATACCTTCAAGGATCTCATTAACAGTACTGATCGCCACAGCTTTGGTGTTCTCTTTCATAGCCATTCCTTCTTTGGAGAGTCTGATGTTATTGACTCGCCGGTCGGAGGCATCTACTTCCCGCTGCACAAGACCTTTTTTTTCCAGGTTATCGATAAACTGGGTGACAGAGTTCTTGTCTTTTTGGATGATATAAGCAATATTCTGCTGCGTCATCTCACCTTGGTTCCAAAGGGCGTCCATGACGAGAAACTGTTCAGCAGTGAGATTAATCCCATTGGCTTTAAAGGAAGAAGCCAAATGCTTTTTCAGCTTGCAGTTCAGGATGTTGACGAGCACGCCAACTTGTTTAATCAGCATCATAACAGAATCCCAATATAATCAAGGAATGCGCATATTAGGAACTTCAGTGCCATCATAGAAGCCTTGGTCCAGTTTCTCTTTCACTTCTTTGAAGGCATTAAGGGTATAGTTAACATCTTCCATGGAGTGGGCTGCCGTCGGGATGATACGGAAGATAATCATGCCTTTGGGGATGACGGGATAGGTGACCACAGAGCAGAAGATGCGGTAGTTCTCGCGAAGGTCCATAGCGATGTTGGTAGCCTGTACCACGTCGCCTTTGACATGCACTGGAGTGACGCAAGCCTCTGCGGGTCCGATGTCGAAGCCCATCTCACGGAAACCGTTCTGGAGGGCGCGAGTCACTGTCCACAACTGGGCGCGGAGACGGTCACCTTCCTCGCTACGAATAATCTCAAGACGTTTCTCGCAGCCTTCCACAATTGCCAGAGGCAAGCTCTTGGCATACATCTGTGAACGCATGTTGTAACGCAAATACTCGATGACATGTTTCGGTCCCGCCACAAAGCCGCCGATGATAGCCATGGCTTTGGCGTATGCGCCGATATAGATGTCGATGTCATCCATCACCCCGAAATGCTCTGATGTGCCTCTTCCGTTGGGACCCATCACGCCGAATCCGTGAGCGTCATCAATGAGGATACGGAAACTATATTTCTTCTTAAGAGCCACAATGCCAGCCAGGTCGCCCAACGCGCCCGTCATGCCATACACGCCCTCGGTGATGACCAGGATGCCTCCACCAGTCTCTTTCACCACTTCGGTGGCCACCTGAAGCTTCTGCTCAAGACTGGCCATGTCGTTATGGCGATATTTGTATTTGTTGCCAAGATGGAGACGAATGCCATCGAGCAGACAAGCGTGAGCCTCGTTGTCATAAACGATGACATCATGCGCACTGGTCAGGGTGTCGATAGTTGACACAATACCTTGATAACCAAAGTTGAAAAGATAGGCAGCTTCTTTCTTCTCAAAGTCGGCCAACTCTTTCTCAAAATGCTCATGCATACGGGTATGACCCGACATCATACGGGCGCCCATAGGAGCGGCAAGACCCCATCGGGCGGCACCTTCGGCGTCTGCCTTACGAATCGCCGGGTGATTGGCCAAACCCAAATAATTATTCAAACTCCAGCAAAGCACCTCTTTGCCATTAAAAACCATACGGGGTCCCAACTCGCCTTCCAGACGAGGAAATGCAAAATAACCATCAGCGCGCTCGCGATATTGTCCAATCGGGCCGCCTGAATCTTTCGCTATTCTTTCAAAAATATCCATCTCTTCTTTAATTAAAAATTGATAATCTAGATTAAGAGTTTACAAAGCACAAAATTAGTAAATATATTGATTATCCCAATCATTACTTTTAGTACTTTTGCAAAAAAAGAACAAAAAAAGAAAACAAGATGCCATGTTGGATTTGAAAAACAAACACGCCATTGTGACGGGGGGCGGCACCGGTATTGGCCGATCCATCGCCTTGCATCTGGCCAAAGAGGGCTGCAATTTGATTCTCACTGGATTAGGAATAAACGACTTGGAAAAAGTCAAAGAAGAGTGCGAGCGTTTAGGGGTCAAGGCATGGGCCAAGGAGACTCAGTTGGACGATTATAGTTCCATCGACGCATTCTATGAATATGTGGCAAGTCTCGGCATGAGTATCGACTTATTTGTGCTGAACGCGGGCATCTCGCAACGCGAGAAGGCCTTGGAAACCGCATTCAGCGTGGATGAGAAAATCCTGAAAATCGACTTCCTCAGCGGGGTGTACTTGGTGAAGAAGTTTGGCGACATGATCAAAGCCTCTGAGCACGTGCAGTTCTCCGTGACCACTTCCTTGTCGGGATTGTTCGGATTCCCATTACGCAGCGCTTATTGCGCCGCCAAGCATGCCCTGTTCGGCTTTTACGAGT
>JAEEII010000086.1 GCA_016281295.1 Bacteroidales bacterium | reverse complement strand
CCTCAACGACAAGTTCGGCATCAAGCGCGGCCTCATGACGACGATCCACGCCGCCACCGCCACCCAGAAGACCGTTGACGGCCCGTCCAAGAAAGATTGGCGCGGCGGCCGCGGCATGCTCGAGAACATGATCCCGTCCAGCACCGGCTCCGCCAAGGCCGTCGGCAAAGTTCTGCCCGACTTGAACGGCAAGCTGACCGGTATGTCCGTCCGCGTCCCGACGTCCGACGTCTCCTTCGTCGATCTGACGGTCGAACTCGCGAAGGAAGCCTCCTATGACGAAATCTGCGCCGCCATGAAGGCCGCCTCCGAAGGCGAACTGAAGGGCGTTCTCGGTTACACGGACGAAGCCGTCGTCTCCACGGACTTCCGCAACGAAGCCCGCACGTCCGTCTTCGACGTCAAGGCCGGTATCGCGCTGGACAAGACGTTCGTGAAAGTCTGCGCCTGGTACGACAATGAATGGGGCTACTCCAACAAGGTTTGTGAGATGGTCCGCGTCGTCGCCGGCAAGAAGTGCTGCTGCTGCAAGTAACCGCTATCGCGGAGCTAAAAGCTTAAAGCTAAAAGCCTAAAGCTGAAAGCAAAGTAATTTGAAATCCCTCCGGCTGGAAAGTTGGAGGGATTTTTGATTGTCAAACGTGGGCGGGTCCACTCTTCGATGCAATGTTTTTATGGCACAAACGCCAAAAAAAATGAAAAAAATCAAAAAAAATTCAAAAAAAGACAAAAAAATCACTTTTTTCACTTGTCTTGCTTCTGAATAATTGGTATAACATGCGCGTACAGATTGTTAAGGCTGTACCTTGAACGATAACAAAACATTTACAATACGAAAAAGACTTAGGAGAATGACAATGAAAAAGATGATCGCGACACTGTTTTTGGTGACACTGGGCTTCAGCCTTGTCGCAACCGCTGGTTTATATCCAAAATATGACCTTACGCTTGATGGGGTCAATCCTGCTCCCATTGGTACGATAGAAGGGATTGTTGATGGTGTCCATACAAACGCGTTTCCTATTCTCGAGCCGGTACAGTTCCAGAATGGTTACAGCATCTATAAACCATCTGAGTCTTTGACGATGAACTATCAAGCACAGGACACGATGAATCGTAACCTTCCAAGTTATCATTACCTTCATAATCAAGATCCGTCTAAATATATAGATGGGACGACTTATCATAACGTCGCGCATGTTTCCTTCACGACCAACCAGGATACCTACCTTGGTATTTGGACCGATATCGATGATCAAGCTACCAATGAGCCGCGTATTGATTTGACGCTGAATATCACCGATTATGGTATCTACTTCTTGGAAGAAGACGTAAATAATGTTCATACGTATTATTCGTTGAAAAGCAGCGGTATTGAGGTTGAGGCAGACAAAGCGTTTGGCGTGTACTACAAAGATGGAAATACCGGAGAGGTCTATACGACTACAGACAACTGGGTTGGAAGCTTCGATTCTGGTAATCACACCATCGATGATCCTAATACTATATGGTTTTCAGATACGAAGGTCAAGACTTCTGAAGCGTTCTTCTGTCTCTTCGATGGAACTCACGGAGATTGGCCAACGAAGCTTGAATGGGATCATTTTGAGTTTGGTTTTGTGACTGGCGAACCGCCGGCCGGCCAGCCGCTTCCCGGCACGTTGTCGACACTGCTGATCAGCGGTCTCTGCGCAGCCGGTCTCCGCAAACGCAACAAGAAACACTAAGCCACCTGCGGTAGAGCTGAAAGCCAAAACTGAAAGCTGAAAGCAAATACAGAGCTAAAAGCTGAAAGCCAAAGATAATCCAATCCCTCCAGTTTCGACTGGAGGGATTTTTTTTGCCCTGTGGGCAATGCTTATAGACTGCCGTTGACGGTGCTTATGGCCTATAGCCTAGGGGCTAGGCAGCTAGAATTCTAGGCTTCTAGATGTCTAGAAAATGCTAGCAATACTAAAAAGCTCTAGAGGCGCTAGAAAATCTAGAAGCTCTAGAGGTGCTAAAAGATCTAGAATTTCTAGAAACGCTAGAAGCCTAGAAGCGCTAGGGCATTTGCTTCCAACTTTTCAGCTTTTAGCTCTGTCATAGGTGATTTAGGCCTAAAAAGCCCAAAAAACACAAAAACACAGGAAAATTCTAGAAAACACACATTTTGACCTTGTTTTCCCCTTGGAAAATTGCTATAACATGCGCGTACATAGAAAACGGTGTGCATTGAACGACAATAAATTATTAATAATAGAAAAAATAAAGAACTAGGAGACAACAATGAAAAAACTGATGACAATTTTGGTGCTGTTCGCCCTCTGCGGTGTCGCGATGGCGGGTCCTTACGACAACTACTACGGTGGCGGTTCCACCAAGAAGCCCTACGACCTGTCGATGGACACAACAGGCTTCTTCTACAAGGAAAAGGTCGCCACGACGCACGACTACACCAACGCCCTCGGCACGACGGGTCTGACCTACACCGTCACCTACAACAGCGGTAGTGCGTATAACCAGAGTTCCACGGCGAACTATTACACGCATACGTACTTCACGACAAACAACGTGACACTTCAGGAAGGCGAAGTTTTCGCCGTTCAGTTCATGGGCGCAGAAATCTCCAACCACGGTGGAGACATGTCCAAGTTCGATGTGAAAGACTACGGTATCTACCTCTACAACCCTGAAACTGGTGAAATCGGCGACTACCTCAGCATCGGCGCGAACAACAACTATTTCGAAATCGGCCCGAATCAGAGCTTCGGCGTGTACTACGTCAACAAAGAAGGCGAGACCATCACCAGCACGGAGAACTTCCTCGCCAACTTCGATGGCGACAGTCACCAAATTAAAATCTACAGCGAGACGGTTAACGGCGTTACT
>JAEEII010000085.1 GCA_016281295.1 Bacteroidales bacterium | reverse complement strand
TGTTTCTCTCCCAGACGGTATCCTCTTTCGAGTTCCAACCGCTGGGCTTCGTTTAGTTCTAATCGTACTGCTTTTCTCATATCCACTAAGGTTTGTACTGGGATAACGAGAATCGACGACTAATAGTATTAATAGAAAACTATTTTTGAACATTTACTTAATATTTAAAGATTAAATATTAATTTTAAAACAAAGTCTCTTCAGGTTTTTTAAAAATCACCTCCGGCATATCCTGTGGCATTGTCAATCTCCAAGTAATATGAGCCATTATAGGCGCTGTTTATAGGAATAATCACCGTCTGCTGAATAGCTGTATTGACCAGATTATGATAAAGCAACACTCCCGAGTCATTATAAAGATAAATGGATACGGTTTCAACATTTTGGTTAAAATGGATATAGATGTCGTTTTCTCCTACCCCCGCCTCAATGGCATTAGGATTGACATTTGTCATCAAATCACCTAACAAAACAATCTCATCGTACCCTGGAGGCATATCCATCTCTCTTTCAACAAAAGCAATCGGGATAGAATTCATGGTTTTTGCTTCCCCAAAATAAAAGGCGCATAAAACAACTAATAATAAAGTTTTTTTCGTCATAGCTTATCATTTTTAAATTGAACATCCTTTTGTCGCAAAAATAGTATTGAGACAACATTATCCAATACCCCATCCAAACATTCATTCGGAAAAAAATTCTTAAAAAAATGATAATCAATAATATAGCAAAAATTCTATCCAAACATTTGTTTGAATAATCCAAACATCGAATGCGTTATTCCAAGTTAACAGAAGCAAAATACGATACTATTCCTTCTCTTCTGCCATCATTCGATGCACTTTGCCTCGGATTTTGTCAAGCACACTGGTGCTGATGCCGAGCAAATCCGCTTCTTCTGCCCTCGACAGTTGTAAACGAGACAAAAGACACACCAGGTATTCCTGCTCAGTCATTTGGGGATATTTTGCTTTTACTGTATCTCGCAAGCCAGGATACAGCATATCAAAAACCTCCATAAACTGTTTTATATGGCCCTTGCCTTCGAAAAGTTCTTTTTCAAGCTCCCTTAATGGCTTTTTGTCGCCTAGATTGTTTAAATAGTAGTCCAGTTTCTGCATCATCCGGAGCTTTTCAGAAAGTAAATCAGCTAACTGTTGCGATTTAGCATCATCTTCTTTTCTATAAGCTTCGTGGCGAAGCTTCAATTCTTCATTCTGATGCATGAAATGGAACAAATTGGCATTAATCTCGGCTTCTCTTTTGTTCCTCTGAGCTAATCGGTATAGGAAAAACAATAGAATTCCCAAAAGCGACACAAGCCCGATAGCAACCATCTGTTTTGTTCGGGCTGTTTTCATATTCATCGCATTCTGCAGTTGATCAAAATCGTATTGTTGTTTGATACGAAGCACTGTCTGTTCTTGGCGTTGACTTAACACTTCATATAACAATTCTTCATGTTTTTCCTTATAATACAATGCTAACGATTCATTACCTAATGCTTTGGCAAGCAGTACGAGTGCGTCATAAGCTGATATTTTGGTCTCATTCTTTATTCCGACTGAAAGCATTTTTTCCACATAATGATAACAATACTTAGTGGAATCCAGATCGCCTTTTGCCATATATGTTTTGCCCAAGTTCAGGTAATACATGAACAATTCCGTACTATCAATGTCTTGTTCATTAGCTAATTCGCCGAGACAATCGATGGCCATACCATATTCTTCTCTCTGACGATAGAGCACGGCAAAATTATTCAAGACTTTACATTTAATTTTTGATGAATCGCTAAACTCCGCATACTTCATGCTGTTTTTCAGGCACAACTCAGCACTGTCATATTGAGCACCTAATATATATATGATACTAATTAGATTCTGAGCCAAAGCCTTTTCAAAGTATTTATCGTTATCAAAACCAAAATCAGCTTTTTGCAGTGTAACAATAGATTCCCGTATCCTGCCATCATATAGGAGCATCTCCCCCATCTTATATCGCGCTTCGGCTACTATGAAACGTTCGTCGGCGAAGCTGCCGTATTGCTCCGCGTCTTTATAGGACTCCATAGCCTTGGCCTTCTCCTTATAATACTGCTGAACATAACCGCTGTAAAGAGCGGCCTGTGCGGCCTTGGCATAATCCTTCTTTCCAGCGAAATAGCCAGCGGCACGTTCAAGATTGGGAGTGGGAAGCTTGTGATCCAAAACCTCCTTGATATCATCGTCATCAATAGAGACCCCACGGAACAAGGCATCCGCATGAAGCAAGGCCATCTCCATACGGCTTCTCTCGCTGAAATACACCTCCATGTGCGAAACGCTGTCAATCAACAGCACAGTGCTGTCAGGCAGGGTGTCGGCCAAAGCTTCAGCACGAACCATCATCCGACGCGCCTCACGCCGGGGACTGTTGCAAGCCGCGAAGCCCAACAGCAACAACAAACCGATGATTTGAATTCTTCTTTTCAAATTCTACCGAGATTAAATCCCTAACGGGATAAGCCTTTCAATTCTCCCCTTTCACCCTCTCCTTCACAATCTCTTCCTGCTTGTCTTTGGGAGTCGGTGTGTATTGATAGAACTCCATCGAGTAGTTGGCACGTCCCGAGGTGAGGTTGCGAAGCGCGGTGGCATAGCCGAACATCTCCATGAGGGGGATGAAGGCATCGAGTTTTTGTGAACCTTTACGGAAACGACGCATGTTCTCGATACGGCCACGACGCTTGTTGACATCGCCAGTCACATTGCCAATATAGTCGTCAGGCGTGTTGATCTCTACTTTCATCATCGGCTCAAGCAGCACTGGGTTGGCCTTCATGAAGGCTTGCTTGAAACACATCTGGGCACAGAGCTGGAAGGCCATATCGCTGGAATCGACAGGATGCGAGCTGCCGTCCACAAGGACACATTTGACATCCACTACGGGATAGCCCGCGAAAGGACCTTTGTTCATCGCCGCGGCCAAGCCCTTTTCCACGGAAGGGATGTATTCCTTAGGCACCACGCCGCCCTTGCTGACATCAACGAACTCGAAGCCCTTGCCAGGGTTAGGCTCGAAACGGATCACCGTATGGGCATACTGACCCTTGCCACCCGTTTGTTTGGCGTATTTGTAGTTGCACTCGAAAGGTGTGGTGATGGTCTCGCGGAACGACACGGAAGGAGCCCCCACGGTGACCGGCACCTTGAACTCAGTGTTGATACGGTCAACGAGGATCTCTAAGTGCAACTCGCCCATGCCTGCAATGATGGTCTCTTCCGTCTCTTCATCGAAATGCGCGCGGAAAGAGGGGTCTTCATTGCAAAGTTTAGCCAATGCCTCGCTGAGTTTGCTCCGGTTCTTCTTGTCTTCGAGGTTCACTTTCATCTCGATGACCGCTGGCGGGATATGGATGTTCTCGAGCATCAACGGTGCTTTCTCATCACATAGGGTGTCGCCTGTGCGGGTGTATTTCATTCCCACAAGGGCTACAATCTCGCCGGGACCCGCTTCAGCAATCTCCTCGCGTTCCTTAGCCTTGATGCGGAAGATACGTCCCACACGTTCGCTCTTGGTCTTGTTGGTGTTATACACACTCATGCCGTTGGTGAGCTTGCCGCTGAAGATGCGGATAAAGGTCTGCTGACCCACATACGGATCGTTGATGAGTTTGAATGCCAAGGCAGCAAAAGGCTCGTTTTCCGAAGGGTTGCGCTGGCAGGTCTTCTCCTCGTTATAAGGATCATGGGCGATAACCGCGCCGAGGTCCTTGGGTGAGGGAAGATAGTCCACGATGGCATCGAGCAACAGCTGGATGCCTTTATTCTTATAGGCCGCTCCACAGAGCACAGGCACCATCATCAACTTAATGGTGGCCTTACGGATGGCCGACATAAGCAAATCGGAGGGAATCTCTTTGTCTTCAAGGTAGAGCTCTGCCACATCGTCATCCACATCGGCGACTTTCTCGATGAGGTTGCGGCGTGCAGCCTGGGCTTGTTCCATCATGGCTTCCGGAATGGGTCCTACGATGCGTTCCTTTTCGATGAACCGCACAGAGTTCATCTGCACCAAGTCAACCATGCCTTCAAACGACGCCTCTGAGCCAATGGGCAGATGCAACGGCACTGCGTTGGCTCCTAAGTATTTTTGCATTTGGCTGACCACCTCGTTGAAGTCGGCACCCGTACGGTCCATCTTGTTGACAAAAGCGATACGGGGCACACGGTATTTGTCGGCTTGGTTCCAGACCGTTTCTGACTGTGGCTCCACACCACCGACAGCGCAGAACACAGCCACCATGCCGTCGATGACACGAAGCGAACGCTCCACTTCCACCGTGAAATCGACGTGGCCGGGAGTGTCGATAAGGTTAATCTGATGATCGTTCCAATGGGCGGTGATGGCCGCGGAAGCGATGGTGATGCCACGCTCTTGCTCCTGTTTCATGAAGTCCATGGTGGCCTGACCGTCATGGGTCTCGCCTACCTTGCGGTTCACACCAGTGAAAAATAAAATACGTTCCGAAACGGTAGTTTTTCCTGCATCGATATGCGCTGCAATACCGATGTTGCGAAGCTTTGAAATATTCTGACTCATGGGAATGTGATGGTATATTTTTTGTACATTTTTTTCAGGTTGCAAAAATACGAATAAAAAATGAGTGATTACAAAAAACTTTATCGGTCGAGAGACAAGAAACTGTGCGGTGTTTGCGGTGGCATCGCTGAATATTTTGAACTGGATCCCACCATTGTGCGAGTTTTGTGGATTATCTTAACCTTATGTCCTCCTTTCCCAGGCATCTTAGCCTACCTTGTTCTTGCACTGGTCATGCCACAGCAACCCTGACAAATAGTCACCAAATGTCAGACCACGTGACCGAAATCACGTGGTTTGTTGATTTTTCCCCCTCCTTGAAGACGTTCGAGACACCGTATGTGTATCTCATCTCCACATACCAATAGCTGATTGCCATGGTCAACCCATAGTCAATCCTGTTGAATGAGCCGAGTGCCCATGGGGTGATATGTTGAATCGTCCTGTTTTTTTCTTTGATGTACGCCACCTCATCACCTTTCAGGCAAAAGCCAATCTGGGGACCTATGCGAAGCCGGATCATCTTCGTCTCGTCCTCGTCATCCTCGCGCCATCGACGATGATAGACGTTCAATAGCAACGGTATATTAATATAGGAGGACTTCTCCATCCAATGCACTTTGCTTCCGTTCTCGAGAACACCCTGTTTCATCCTGGTTCCCTGACGGGAATAAATAACATCCACCTCACCACCAAAAATGAAGTGCTCGGGAATCAACGCAACCCGTACTCCAAAACAATAGTCCGCACGAAAACGGGTGCTGTCAATGTCCGATAAACTCATGGTCGAAAAGGTGGGACCCAGAATCAACCCACCGCCCAACCGTTGGGCGTATGTGAACATCACACCCAAAAACAGCCATCCGAAAACCATCAGAACACGACGAATCATAGGTATCGTTATTACTTGGTTGTGCAAAAATAAATATTTTCTTATTTTTGCCGAAAATTTTGAGCATACTTTATGGCATCCCAGTTATTCGGAACAATTATCAAAACAGCCGCTGAAATCAAGAACATACCTGTTGAACTGAAACAGAAGACCATACGGCCTGTAAAAGCTCAGGAACGTGAGTTGAAAAAATTACTACGAAAGGCGCAGTTTACAGAATTTGGAAGACATTATCATTTCACTGAGATTCTGCTTTCGAAGAACGTGACAGAGAGTTTCAGGAAAAACGTGCCTGTGTTTGATTACAACAAGATGCACGACGAGTGGTGGTATCGCGCACTGAATGGTGAACACAACGTCACTTGGCCAGGCAAGATTAAGTATTTTGCGTTAAGCAGTGGAACTTCAGAGGCCTCCAGCAAATATATCCCCATCACGCGTGAGTTGAACAACAAAATTACAAGGGCAAGCATCCGTCAGCTTGTTTCAGCGGTGCGGTACGACTTCCCCAAGGAATTTTACAACCGCGGTGTGTTGATGATCGGTGGCAGTACCGACCTCTCCTACAGTCGTAAAGGAGGCTATTACGCGGGCGACTTGTCGGGTATCTCGGCAGGCCGAATCCCCAAATGGTTCGAATTCTTTTATAAACCCGGACAACGCATCTCTCAAATCAAAGACTGGTCGGAGAAACTTGACGAGATGGTGAAAGCCGCTCCCTCTTGGGACATCGGTGTGATTGTTGGAGTGCCTGCCTGGGTGCAAATCCTGTTGGAACGCATCATTAAGGAATACAAGCTGAAGACCATACATGATCTCTGGCCTAACCTGATGGTCTATGTTCACAGTGGTGTGGCCTTCGCCCCTTACGAGAAAAGCTTTGAACGGCTGTTCGGAAAAAAAGTGGTTTTTGTGGAAAGCTACCTCGCCTCAGAAGGCTATATCGCTTACCAAGTCGATTTGAAAAAACGTGTCATGCAGCTGTTGGTTGACAATGGCATCTATTTCGAGTTTGTGCCTTTCAACGAAGAAAATTTTGACGAGAACGGCAACATCGTCGAACATCCTAAAACCTTGACACTGAAAGAAGTGGAGGAGAACACCGACTATGCCTTGTTGCTCTCCACTTGTGCCGGCACCTGGCGCTATCTCATCGGCGACACCATCAAGTTCCTGCCTCCCGATGGTCCTATGTTCGGGGAACGTCCCAGAGCTGTCAACATTGCCATCACCGGACGTACCAAGCAGTTCCTCAGCATCACAGGTGAACATCTCTCACAGGACAACATGACCCAAGCGGTCGATATGCTGGCCAATGAACTGGGTGTCGAAATCACGGAATTTACCGTGGCTGGCATCAAGCACGACACCATGTATGCGCATCACTGGTACTTGGGAACCGACGACCCCATCGACCCTCAGGAAGCCATCAAAAAAATCGACGGTTATCTCTGCAAGCTCAACGATGACTATGCGGTGGAACGCACCGAAGCCATCAAGGAATTGTTTATCGACGTGCTACCTACCCATGTCTTCTATAACTTCATGGAAGAGAAAATAGGCAAATGGGGAGGAGCCACCAAATTCCCTCGTGTGCTGAAAGGACAGCGTTTCGAGATGTGGGAAGAGTATGTCAAAAATGAGAAATTAGGAGTTAGGAGTTAGGAGTACTATGATACGGTTTGTTTTTGATGCGATTGTTTTAGGTCTTACCTTATCCATTGTCTTTGGCTTTGGACCAGCGTTTATCACCTTGCTCCAAACCAGCATCCATCGGGGATTTCGTCAAGCCGCCTGGTTTGCGCTCGGCGTGTGCCTCAACGACGTGCTGATGGTTTTGTTGTGCGTGCTGACTTCCATCCAGGTGGTGGCTAACAACGACAAAGAGCTCTTTTATTTTAGCCTTGGAGCAGGCATCATCCTGATTCTCTTTGGCATCTTCACCTATACACGAAAAGTTAAGGAGGACAATTTCAAAGGCATCAAAGAACGAACCGATGAGATTATCGACGAGAACAAGGAGATTTTCAAAAAAGAGGACGACACCCCAAAATGGTTTGTGTTTCTCGGCAAAGGGTTTGTGCTGAATATCCTGAATCCTTTTGTGTGGATCTTCTGGTTCAGTACCGTGGCCATCACCGCAGGTACTATGGAAGGCAACAAGGTCAAGATTTTGTTGTTTTTCTCCATCGTCCTGGGCACTTGCCTTGGATGCGACTTGCTGAAGGCCAAAGGGGCTTCTTTTCTGAAGAAGTTCTTCAACGCCAAACGTATCCGTATCCTGAACATCGTGATCGGTGTCGGATTGGTCTTGTTTGGCCTGTATTTCATCATCAGCGGCATCATCAAATTCTTACCATAAAACAAATTAACTATGACAAACACAGCAAAACTAAACTGGACTCATTTTCTCATAGGCGGACTGGTGGCCTTGGTTTATGGCCTTCTCGCCTTGTTACTTCCTGGAGGGATTATTCAAACCATCATGACCGTCTCAGGCATTATACTGATTATCGCAGGAGTAATCTGTTTTTTGATTTCGTTGAATCGCAAGAAAAACATGCAGGCTTGGAAGATGTTGCTTTTCGAGTCCATCGTCATGGTATTGTTAGGTCTTGCCGCTGTAATATGGTCGCAGAAAACCGTGGAAGTGCTCATCATCATTATTGGAATATGGGTGGCTTTCATCGGGTTGATGCAGCTCATCTTTTTGTTGAAAATCAGCAAGTTTGTTTATAAGGGATTTTTCATCGTTTGCAGTTTGCTGGCCTTGGTGTTCGGCATTTTGATGATTATCAATCCCTTTGAGTCAGCAGAATTTTTCGTTACCCTGACAGGTGTCATCGCCTTGTTAGTAGGCATCATGACCACGATGTTCTCCTTGGCGGTGAAACGAGTGGAAGGTTAAAGGGGGAGTTGGTTAGAGGTTAGAAGTAGCTTGCGATAGCCACCTCTAACCTTTAACCTCAAATGGTGTCTTTGAACTTAATGTCTTTGACGTTAAGTTGGAGGGTGGTTTTTCCTTGCCAGTAGTTGTATTCGAGGTTATAGCAGATGCTGAACGGTTCGCCGCTATGGATGCGTGCGAAGAGGTCACCTTTCTGGAAGGCGATGCCCGAGAACACGGTACCGTCCTCGTCGCCCAGTTGCTTCACGGTGAGTTTCAGATGTTTGTGACCGCCCACGGGGCGTGAACCGCCGGTATCGACGATGTTATCCGACCAGAACACAGGGGCAGTGTTGCCCGGGCCGAAGGGGGCGAACTGGTTAAGGATGCGCATGAACTTGGCAGTGATGTCATGGAAGTTGATTTTCAGGTCAACCTCTAATTCCGGCACTAAGTCTTCAGCGGTGAGATGTTCACGGATATAGTCCTCGAAGCGGCGACGGAACTCATCGACTTTGTCGGGTTTCATGGAGAGGCCGGCGGCATATTTATGTCCTCCGAAGTGCTCCAACAGGTCGGAGCAATGGTCAATGGCGTCGTAGATGTCGAAGTTTTTGATGGAACGCGCGGAGCCTGTGATAAGGTCGTTGGCTCTGGTCAGCACGATGGTAGGTCTATAGTAATAATCTGTAAGACGCGAGGCCACGATGCCGATCACTCCTTTGTGCCAGTTTTCGTTGAAGATGACGGTGCTTCGGGCGTTGAGCAGTTCCTCGTTGTCGGCAATCATGTTGAGTGCTTCTTCGGTGATGCCGTTGTCGAGTTCGCGCCTAGTGTCGTTCAGCTCGTTGATGTTGGCAGCGAGTTTCAGGGCGTGTTCATGTTTCTCAGCGAGGAGGAGGCGGACAGAGTCGGAGGCTTTGTCGATGCGTCCTGCCGCGTTGATGCGGGGGCCGATAAGAAACACAAGGTCGCTGATGGTTAGCTCACGGGTCAGCACGTTGGCGTCATCCCCATCCACTCTTTCGGGGTCATCTTCACGGCGGTAGATGTTGGCATGTTGAAGGATGGCTTCGATACCCGGACGGGGTTTCTTGTTGAGCTGCTTGAGTCCGTAAAACGCCAGCACGCGGTTCTCACCGGTGATGGGCACGATGTCGGCGGCGATACTCACCGCCAGCAAGTCGAGCAACTCATTCACCTCTTCGATAGGCAGGTTGAGGCGTATGGACAGCGCGGTGACCAGTTTGAAGCCCACACCACAGCCCGAGAGCTCCTTGTAAGGATAGTTGCAGTCAGGCCGTTTTGGGTCGAGCACCGCTACTGCGGCAGGAATCTCGTCGCCAGCGCGGTGATGGTCGCAGATGATGAAATCCACACCTTTTTCATTGGCATAACGGATGCGCTCCACCGCCTTGATGCCGCAATCGAGTGCGATAACCAGCTTGAAGTCGTTTTCCGCCGCATAGTCGATACCTTTATAAGAAATGCCATAGCCCTCGTCATAACGGTCGGGGATGTAGAACTCGATTTTCTTTTTCTTGAAGAATTTCTTCAAATAAGTGTACACCACCGCTACTGCCGTGGTCCCGTCAACATCATAGTCCCCGTAAATCAGGATTTTCTCCCCATTGTCAATCGCTTGTACAATGCGGTCAACAGCCTTGTCCATGTCCTTCATCAGGAAAGGATCATGCAGCTGCGTCAAGGAAGGACGGAAAAAAACTTTGGCCTCGTTATAGTTGGTAATCCCACGCTGAACAAGCAAGGTGGCAAGGTTCTCATCAATGTTGAGAGCCTTGACAATATCGGCAACCTTCTGATTGTCAACACTTTTATTGAGAATCCACCTTGTTTCCATCTACCTAATTTTGAATTTGTAAAAATAAGAATAATTTTCGATGTTTTATAAATTTTTTTTATTTAGAATGAGAATAATTTATAATTATTTGATTATAAGTAATTTATAATTCAAAAGGAATCGTTCATTCAAGATAAGAAGGGTGTTGAAAAAAGTGTATTTTTTTTTAAAAAACAAGTTGCGTGGTGTCAGTATTTTTAATAATCTTGCATAATAAAAAAATCCAAATTTTTATCCTTTGAAAAAAATTAAAACTGCCTTAATATCAGTATATTACAAAACTGGCATTGATACAATTGTAACGCTGTTGAAAGAGTATGGCGTTCAGATATATTCCACTGGCGGCACGTACGACGCCATTCAAAAGCTCGATCCCACGGTCAAGACGGTGGAGTCGTTGACGAGTTATCCCTCCATCTTGGGTGGTCGTGTCAAGACACTGCACCCCAAGGTATTTGGCGGGATTCTCGGACGAACGGGTCTGGAGTCGGATCAGCGCGAGATGGCACAGTACGACATTCCTGCATTCGACCTGGTGATTGTGGACCTCTATCCTTTTGAGGAGACGGTAGCCAACACCAACGACGAGGCCGCCATCATCGAGAAAATTGACATCGGTGGCATCTCCTTGATACGCGCTGGTGCGAAGAACTTCAACGACGTGCTCATTGTTCCTTCAAGGAAACATTATGACGAGTTGATTCATCTGCTCGAAACCCAGCAAGGGGAGACTTCGTTGGAGGATCGTCGTCGTTTCGCCTGCTATGCCTTTGCGGAAAGCTCGCATTATGACAGTGTGATTTACAACTGGTTTGCCCGTGACGACGAGCAGCGTGAGCTGAGGATCTGTGAAGGCAATGGCACGGTGCTGCGTTATGGCGAGAACCCTCATCAGAAAGGCAAGTTCTATGGTGACTTAGAGGCTGTGTTTGAGAAACTTCACGGCAAGGAACTCTCATACAACAACTTGCTCGATCTTGAGGCGGGACTCTCGTTGATTCGTGAGTTTGAGTTGCCAACGTTCGCCATCCTGAAACACAACAATCCTTGTGGCATCGCCTGCCGCCAGACGGTGAAAGAGGCTTATCTGGCTGCCTTGGCGGGTGATCCCGTTTCGGCGTTTGGCGGGGTGTTGGTATGCAACCGCCCCATCGACCTTGACGCCGCCGAGGAGATTAACAAGCTCTTCATCGAGGTCATCGTGGCTCCTGACTACGGTCCGGGCGTGCTCGAGCTGCTCTTCACCAAGAAAAACCGTGTGGTGCTTCGTCTGAAAAAAGACCTGTTCAACACTGTCACCGTCAAGACAGCCCTCAACGGCTATTTGGTGGAAGAACGCGACCAACATGCCGAAGGCATTGACGATTTCAACGTGGTTACCGAGGCCGCGCCTTCGCGAGCCGAGATCAAAGACATGATCTTTGCCAACAAAGTCGTCAAACACAGCCGTTCCAACGCCATCACCTTGGCCAAGGACCAACAGCTGTGCGCTTCGGGTATCGGACAGACCTCGCGCGTGGATGCCCTGCGGCAAGCCATCGAAAAGGCCCGCTCCTTCGGCTTCGACCTACAAGGCGCCGTGCTGGCATCCGATGCCTTCTTCCCATTCGACGACTGCGTGAAGCTCGCCCATGAAGCTGGCATCACCGCCATCATCCAACCTGGTGGGTCTGTGCGCGACCAGGAATCCATCGACTGTTGCAACCAACATGATATCAGCATGGTATTCACTGGATACCGTCATTTCAAACACTAACAAATTGTATAACTAAATAAATTCTGAACTCTGAATTCTAAATTCTAAATGCTAACAAAATGGGTGCATTTTCATTTCTGAACAAAGAAATCGCTATTGACCTGGGAACAGCCAATACGATTGTCATATACAACGACAAAGTGGTCGTTGACGAACCTTCCATCGTGGCTATCCAACGCGACACCAAGAAAATCATCGCTGTGGGAAAGAAAGCCATGATGATGCACGGCAAGACCCACGAGAACATCAAGACCATCCGTCCGTTGAGAGACGGAGTCATCGCCGACTTCCAAGCCGCGGAGCACATGATGCGTGAGATGATTAAGATGATTAATTTCAAGAACACCTTGTTCCCCCCGAGCTTGAAGATGGTTATCTGCATCCCTTCGGGCATCACCGAGGTGGAGGAACGTGCAGTGAAAGACTCCGCCGAACAAGCGGGAGCCAAAGAAGTGAGGCTGATTCACGAGCCTATGGCAGCGGCCATCGGTATCGGCATCGACGTGCTTGAACCTACGGGCAACATGATCATCGACATCGGAGGCGGCACCTCCGAAATCGCTGTCATCGCCTTGGGCGGCATCGTCAACAACAAGTCAATCCGTATTGCTGGTGACGACTTCAACGCCGACATCGAGGAGTATATGCGTAAACAGCACAACATCATCGTGGGTGAGCGTTCCGCTGAACGTATCAAAATCGAAGTGGGTGCGGCCATCCCACAACTCGACAACCCGCCCGAGGACTTCGCTGTGCAGGGAAGAGACATGCTGAGCGGTATCCCCAAAGAAATCAAAGTCAACTACTCGGAAATCGCCCACTGCCTCGACAAGAGCATCATGAAAATCGAGACCGCTGTGCTTAACGCCTTGGAACTCACGCCTCCCGAACTGGCTGCCGATATCTTCCGTACCGGCATCTATCTTACCGGTGGCGGCGCCTTGCTGAGAGGTCTCGACAAACGTCTTGCCGCCAAGACCAAACTGCCAATCCATGTGGCGGAAGACCCGCTGCGCGCCGTGGCAAGAGGTACCGGTATCGCATTGAAGAACTTCAACCGATTCACCTTCCTCATTAAATAATGTATAACCTCATCCGATTTATACAGAAACACCACTTCGTCATCCTCTTCCTGGTACTCGAAGTGCTGTGTATCGTGATGTTGACCTCCAGTCAGAACTTCCATCGCCAAAAGCGAATCAATACGACCAACGATATCGTGGGGAGAATCTATGAGACAGGAAACGACATCGGCGACTACTTTCGTTTAGGGAAGATCAACCGCGAGTTGGCGGAAGAGAACGCCATGCTCCGCCGTCAATTGGCCGTGGTCACCGACACCGCCCAGGCGTATCAGGAATATATCAACACCGACACCGTGTATCAATTCATCCCTGCCCGGGTGGTCAACAGCACGGTCAACAGGCCCAACAACTATATCCTTATCGACAAAGGACGGGCTGACGGCATCGAGAAGGACATGGGTGTTATCTCCACCGACGGCATCGTGGGCATCGTCGCCGACGTGAGTCCGCATTACGCCTCCGTCATGAGCCTGCTTCACAGCTATTCCACCATCAGCGTGCGGTTCAAGAACAACGACCATCTCGCCAACCTCCATTGGGGTACCACCAACTACCGTTATGGCACCATCGACGACATCCCCACCCATCTCCTGCTTCAGCAAGGCGACACCATCGTCACCAGCTCTTATTCCTATATCTTTCCTGAGAACCTGATGGCAGGCACGGTGGTGGAACTCATCCAGTCGCCAAGCGGAACCCTCAACAAGGCCAAGATACGGTTCTCCACCGACTTCTCCACCTTGAAAAACGTTTACGTCATCCATCATACCAACAAAGCGGAGCTGGATACGCTCCTCGTCCATCAAAGCAAGCTATGAACAAGTCCCTGTTGAATGTAATCCGTTTCGTGGTGCTGGTGATTGCGCAGGTGCTGGTCATCAACCACATCCGTATGGGCGGCTATGTGCATCCTTATATCTATCTCATCTTTGTGATGCTGATGCCCATCAACATGCCGGGCTGGCAGCTGCTGCTCTCTGGTTTCGGCATCGGCCTGACTATCGACCTGTTCATGGGTACTCTTGGCATGCATGCGGGAGCCACCACCTTCATGGCCTTCTGCCGACCTGCCATCATCCGGTTGGTCTCAGGCAACCAGAAATTTGAGAACATACGTGAACCTAACATCGCACAATTAGGCTTCCCCTGGTTCTTGCGTTACACCCTCTGCATGGTCACCGTCCATAACTTTACGCTTTTTATGCTCGAAGGATTCAGCTTCCACCTCATCGGTCAAGCCCTCATCCGTATTCTGTTCAGTGTGCCCGTGTCGATTTTCCTCATCCTGCTTACACTGTATCTTTTTGCCCCGACTAAGAAAAAAGAACGGACGTGAGGAAACGTACCCCGTGTCCTTAAAATCTAAATCTAACATAACAAGTACTAACTATGAAACAAAACATTCTGATTCTTCTCCTTTTTGCTTTAGGATTGGCCTCATGTAACCATCAAAAAGTCTTTCACGTCAACGTCAGTTTGGCAAATGCCGATGACAACACCATGATTTATTTAAGAAAAGTGGTGAATCATCAAACAGAGGTCATCGACTCAGCCTTCTTCAAAAATGAAATGGCCACCCTGACCGCTCCCATGGAAAACGTCCAAAGACTCTATTCTATTAAAATCAAAAATATGCATGGTTCCATGACGTTCTTCCCTGAGAATCAAGATGTCACTGTGGTGGGCGATATCCAAAACCCAACCGCTGTGGAAATCCTCGGAAGCGAGGCACAAGCATTGTTCAACGAATACAATAAATTTGTCAATGATTGCGACTCAAAGCTCATGGATCTCTATTACCAATTTGATGAGGCTGAAAAAAACAATGACAGTCTGCTAATGGAAGAGATTGACCAGCAAGGCAATGAACTCATGGAGAAAAAAGAAACCTTCTCAGAACAGTTTATTGAACAACACAAAGACCATTTCATCGGCCATTACCTTATGGATGAGCAAAAACAAGATTATACCTTGGAACAATTGAAGGAGATTGTAGCTGGTTTGAAATCAGAGACGCTCTACTCAAAAGAAATGAGCGACTATATCGTCAAGCTTGAGAGCTTGGCGGTGGGAAACCCCTTCATCGACTTCACCCTCAAGACTGTTGACGACCAGGAAGTGACCTTGTCGGAATATATAAAAGGCAACAAGCTGACACTGGTCGATTTCTGGGCTTCGTGGTGCGGACCCTGCCGTGCGGAAAACCCGTTTGTGCTGGCCGCTTATAACGCCTATCACGATAAGGGCTTCAATGTGTTAGGTGTCTCCATGGATCAGGATGTTGACGCTTGGCAGGCGGCCATCGCCAAAGACCAACTGCCTTGGACGCATGTGTGCGACTCGGAAGGCCAAACCAGCCAGCTGTATTTGATTTATTATATCCCCAGCAATATCTTGATTGACGAAAACGGCATCATCGTCGAGAAAAACCTGAGAGGCGAAGATTTGGAAAAAGCCTTGGCTTCGAGACTTTAAGCACTGTGGTCATGGTGGCAAAGGAAAAGACTGTTTATTTCTGCAAGTCGTGCGGTAACGAGTCACCCAAATGGTTCGGGAAATGCCCGGCCTGTGGCGAGTGGAACACGTGTGTGGAGGAGAAAGAAGTAAGAAGCAAGAAGACAGAGGACAGAAGACAGAAGACAGAGGCGGTGCCGCTTCCAATTCGTGACATTGCCAACGCCCAAGAACAACGCATCGTACTTCCATACATGGAGTTGAACCGTGTGTTGGGTGGCGGTCTGGTACTCGGATCGCTGGTGCTGGTGGGTGGTGAGCCTGGCATTGGAAAATCGACCTTATTGCTACAGACCGCCTTGCATCTGACGGGCAAGAAAGTACTTTATATCTCCGGCGAAGAGAGCCAGACGCAAATCAAGATGCGCGCCGACAGGGTGGGGATCTTTAACGAGCAATGTCTGATTCTCACCGAGACCGACACCAAGGAAATCTATATGCATGTCAAAGACATTCAGCCAGACCTTGTTATTATTGACTCGATTCAGACGCTGACTTCGCCATACGTCGAGGCCACCGCTGGGACAATCTCGCAAATCCGTGAGTCCGCTGCGGAGATGAACAAAATCGCCAAGACATATCAGATTCCTGTCTTCCTCATCGGTCATATCACCAAAGACGGGAGCATCGCCGGACCCAAGATCCTGGAGCATATCGTTGACACGGTGTTGCAGTTCGAGGGCGACCGTCATTATGGTTTCCGCATCTTGCGCACCATCAAGAACCGTTTTGGCTCTGCTTCGGAGTTAGGCATCTTTGAGATGAACGCCACTGGCTTGCGCGAAGTCACCAACCCCAGTGAGTTCTTGTTGTCGCAACGTGACGAAGAGGTGAGCGGCATCGCCATCGCCGCCACCATCGAGGGGCAGCGTCCCATGCTCATCGAGACCCAGGCCTTGGTGAGCACAGCGGCCTACGGCACCCCGCAACGTTCCTCCACAGGTTTCGACACCCGAAGGATGAACATGCTCCTCGCCGTCCTCGAAAAACGCGCCGGGTTCCGGCTTAACATGAAAGATGTATTCCTGAACATCGCCGGAGGCATCCGTAGCGATGACCCGGCCATCGACCTGTCCGTCGTTGCCGCGGTGCTCTCCTCCAATGCCGACATCCCCATCGACAGCCGGTACACTTTTGCCGCCGAGGTAGGACTTTCAGGCGAGATCCGTGCCGTCACCCGCATCGACGCGCGCATTGCTGAAGCCGAAAAACTGGGCTTCAAAAAAATCTTCATCTCGAAATACAACGCCAAGGGTTTGGACCTCCAGCGTTTCCATATCGACGTAGTTCCCGTCGCTACCGTGTACGACCTGGCCACAGAACTCTTTGGATAAACCACCTTTACCGTTCTATTTTTGTGAAAAACCGAAAGGTTTTGGCGGGATTATTGCATAATATTTATACTTTTGCAATTAATTCGGAGAAATAGAGTTATTAAAAAGCAAAACTATATTCATTATGAGAAGCAAAATCACAACTGTATTCATGATCCTCCTGGCCGCTTTCATCACGTTGGGAGGTACCACAAGCTGTAAAAGCAAGAAAAAACTAGCCAAAGAAGCCGCCGAAGCCGAATACAAGGCCAGAGTGGCTGACGCCGTGAAAGACCTTACCGCCATCCTCGATGACGAAACCCTTTGGACTCTTGAAGAGAAAGAACACCGTGTGCAAACCATCAAGGACTGGAACCTCCAGAATCCGGAAGTTGATGACCTCCTGTTCCAAGTTGAGAAAAAACTGGCTCGCGAACGTGCCCAAGCAGAGCAAGAAGCTGAAGAAGCCCGTATCAAAACCATGGAACAAGAACAGGCTCAGGCTCCCAAAAACATGCTTGAATCTAACTTCGCCCGCATCGCTGCTTCCAACAACACCACTCAGGCCAACAGCATCATCAACGAGACCCTGAAGATGTTTGCCTCCAACAACGCCCCTGTCCTCATCATCATCAGCCAGGCAGGAGGCTTCAACGACTATGACCGCCCCACTACCATCGAGAACTATCTCAACTACCTTAAAGACCAGAAAGTCTCGCGTAATGAGGTGTCCAACCTGAAATTCAACGAGAACGGAAAAATCACAGAAGTCGAACTGATTAAAAAATAACGAAGAATCATGAAAAAAATATTGGCAATACTCGCCGTGATCCTGTCGGTAGCTGGCAGCGTCATGGCACAAGATGAACTCAGTTTCGAACGTAAACAGGCCATTGACAGCCTCGCCCTCGAGAAAGTCAGAGACCTTAGCAAATACATCAAGATCGTAGGCTCCAAAGAAACCGCCTGGAGCGAAGCCAACCGTGTCATCGACCGCGCCGAAGAGCTGTTCATGACCAATGCGGAGATTGGCGTGTCATCGATCAACTCCACCAATATTAAATATTATAAGGTGCGTCCTTATTTTGAGCATCTGATGCGTCTCAACTACGACCGTGTCGAAATTGAATGGTACAACATCGAATATGTGTCGGACCTTCAACGTCAGCCCGATGGAACCTACGTGGGTGTCATCACCATCTTCCAGACCTTCAGAGGCTATGACAAGGAAGGCAACTTAGCCTATAAGGATACCACAAAAAAAGATATAACCGTTTACGTCAAACGTAAGGAAACCCAGATAGGTGGCCGTATGATTGGCTTCTGGGATGTCCTTCTCGGTGACATGAGAGTGAAAGAGACCGCTAATCGATGAGAAGGCAAAAGACAGAAGACAGAAGACAAAAGGCAGAGATGGGGAAACGATTCATTGTTCGTTTCCCTCTCTCCGTTATCTTGTTGTTCTTCTTGCTGAACATGGATGTTGTGTCGCTTGAGGCACAAAACATCGGTAATTATCAGATGGATGAGACCCATCTCTATGCCATGACCAAACAGATGGGCCAGTTCATCCGCCGTTTCAATTATGAGGAGGACCAGTTCGGAAACCAAATCAATCCGAAGGACCCGGCTTATCACAACCGTCAGAAACGCCAACAGTCGCTCTCCATCCTCTTTGACCAGGAAACCTACGGCAATAAACCTGACCTTCAGCGTTTCTTCATCGAGGATGTCACTGCCGACGACTCCACCTTTATGACATTTCTCGGCGGACGCTGGTATTCGGAAGTCTCTGCCACCTTTACCTACAAGGGAAAGGAAGTCAGCCTCATCATGATCCTGGGCATCGAGAAAGAAGGCCTGGGCTCCAAATGGGTGCTCAACAACATCTATTTCTCTGAGTTCAACAAACTCTTCCCTAATGGCGAGATGAGCGAGAAAGAAAAGCACTTCCTCCACCCCATGAGCCATGAACTCGACTTCATGAACATCTACAAGATTTTCAAAGAACCTGATGTAATCGAATACTATGGCTCGCAATCGTTCGAGCCTGATTACCTCACCCTTTTCTTCTATGAAATCAAACGAGGCAATCTCATCTTCCAAAACGTTGATTCCGTCAAGTTTCACGTCTTCCAAATCAAAGACTGGTATTTTGAGGTTTCGTGGTTCAACCGTAGCGGAAACAACGCCGGCTGGCTCATCTCCAACCTCATCTATCTACCCGAAAAGGAGAAAAAAGACCTTATCAAATTCTATCAACCATGATGAAAAAGCTGAAAACGGAAAGTGGAAAATGGAAAATGATCATCCTTTTGTTGTGCGGCCTCACGTTGACTGGCACAGCCCAAAACAAGAACACCCCCTTCACGAAAGAAGAGCTGGCCAACTATGAATTGGAAATCAATAGGATGGTGCATTACCTTCAGGAGACGCTGAACTTCATTGGCGACCCCTCACAAACCACCCAAGAAAAGGAAATCATCTTCACCCAAAGCTATTCCAAGATTTTCTTCGATGACAAGGTGCAAATCGAAGACGACCTCGACATCAAACGTAGCACCTCACTTTGCAAAGACGTCCAAGCCTATCTTAAAGACATCGACTTCTTTTTCCAATATGCCCAGTTCACTTTCGACGTGCAAAGCATCGCGAACCTCACCAAACCCGATGGATCGCCTTATTTTAAAGTCTCCATGAACCGGCATCTGGTGGGTAAAACCGTCACCAACGACTCCATCAATGAGGTTATCAACCGCTATATTGAAATTAACCTCGACAAGAAAAACAACGACCTCAAAATCGTCAGCATCTATACCACCCGCATCAATGAGCGTCAGACCCTGAGCTACTGGTGGAACTCCATGCCAAGCGCATGGAAAAACTATTTCGGTGAAGCAATCATGGTCAACGATAGCGTCCCTTTGAAATCGGTGGTTCAGGTTAACGAGAAAGACTTCATCTATTCTTTTCCTGTGCTAACCAACGTGGACGGCGAGACCATCGTCACCGACTGGAAAGAAATCAATGTGAAGACGGGTATTGACACGCTGTACCAAAAGCTGAAGACTTTGAGCCTTACTCAGGCTGTTGATGTGACGGATATCAAGACCATCACCACCCTGGAACCCCTGAGCGAACTTTCAAACCTCCAGACACTGAATGTTTCTGGTACGAACATCAACGATTTGTCTCCGCTTCGTAACGCCAACAAACTCAAAGTTTTAAAAGCTGCCAACACCCACATCACCGACCTCACCCCGTTGAAGTATGACCTCATGATCCAAGAGCTTGACATCGCCCGTACCGATGTGGATGACCTGACCGTGTTGGAAATCCTCAAAAACCTTGAGAAACTCAATGTTTCTTACACTAAAATCAACAAGTTGAAATCGTTGGAGAATTGCTCAAACCTCACCCATCTGACCCTTGAAGGAAGCAAAATCACCCATATTCAGCCGCTGAGCAAGCTCGAAAACATCGTCGCCCTCGACATCAGCAACACCGCCGTCAAGGATCTTTCGCCGGTGAGTTCCCTCAAAGCGCTTCAAAGCCTCAAGATTTCCAAAACCAACATCAGCAATTTGAATGCGTTGAGCGAGATGGAAAACCTTAAAGAGCTGTATTGCAGCAACACCAACATCAGCGACTTGACTCCCTTGAAAAGCCATCGCCGACTCAGTAAGATTTATTGCGATAATACCCGCATCGATATCAACCAAGCCAGTGACTTCAGCAAAACCAACCCCTTCACGCTGGTGATTTACGACACCAAGGCGCTTGAACAATGGTGGGATAACCTCCCCATTTACTGGAAGGCCGTGTTCTCAAAACAAGTGCACCTCAGCGGCGAACCTTCCACGGAACAACTTCACGAAGTCATCAACATGACTGACCTCGACCTTTCGGGCAACGAATACATGCAGAACCTCATCCCGGTCAGCCGACTCACCAACCTCGTGAACCTCAACATCTCCAATACTGAAATCACCCGACTCGACCCCTTGTTCGGCATGACCAACATTGAGCATCTCAACCTATCCAACACTTATATCAACGACCTTTCACCCTTGTCAACCATGGGTAGCTTGAAAACGTTGGATATCAGCAACACTCCCATCGAGGACCTCACACCGCTGGTTGAAAACAGCCATCTGGAACTGATCATGGCCAACAACACCAATATTAAGCTGCGCAACGTGATTCCGCTCAAAGAAAAAGTGCCTAATGTCATCGTTATTTTCCAAACCGAAGAGCTGAAAAACTGGTGGGAGAACCTCGACGACACTTGGAAAAGCATTTTCAAAGCCCACATCGCCAGCGACAGCGACCAACTTTCGCCCATCGAGCTTCAGCGAATCATCGACCTGAGAGCCATATCGGTGGATCAAGAGAACACCATCACCTCGTTGGATCCTATCCGCAGCCTTTATTGGATTGAGAAACTCAGCATCATTAGTCAAGGCATCCGCGACATCAGACCATTGTACAACAAGACGTATCTCAGTGAATTGCTGATGCAGAATAATCCTATCAGCGATTTGAGTCCTTTAGAAAACGACACTTTGCTCACTATTCTTAATATTGAAAACACCCAGGTTTCCGACCTTTCTAAGCTTGAGAAATTGCCTCATCTTCGTGTGTTGAATGCCAGCGGCACCGGCATCAAATCACTGAAACCCCTTGCCAAAATGAACGAGTTGGAAGAGTTGCTGATTAACAATACCAGTGTCAAGTCCATCTCGCCTATTGAGAACATCCCGTCGCTAAAACTCCTTAAGATCTATAACACCCGCGTTAAGACAAAGACCGTCAATGCCTTGCAGCAGAAACGCTTTGATTTGAATATAGTTTACTATTAGAAGAGAATTAAGAATTAAGAATTTAAAGAGTATTACCCCGTAGGGGTTTAATCTCGGTAGATATGAAAAGATTTATTCCGATTATAATATTATCATTGATGATTTCTGCTTGTGACCGTCAGCCGAAGAGCACCACAGTCACAGATTCCAAACCCGCAAAACCCGTGATTGTTCCGACCTTTAATGCTGACTCGGCATACGCGTTTGTGAAGGCTCAAACGGATTTTGGCCCCAGGGTGCCCAACACCGATGCCCATGCGCAATGTGCGCAATGGCTCATCGATAAGCTTTCGTCGTATGCCGACACGGTCATCGTGCAGGAGTTCCGTACCCGTTTGTTCAACAACAAAGGCATTGATGGCATGAACATCATCGCCTCGTTCCATCCTGAAGCCAGCAAACGCATCGTGCTATGTTCGCATTGGGACTCGCGACCCTACGCCGACCATGACCCGGACGAAGCCAGTTGGAACCATCCTATCGATGGTGCCAACGATGGTGCCAGTGGAGTAGGGGTGCTTCTCGAGAACGCCCGTTGTTTCCACCAGCAACCGCTGCCAGAGAAGTTGGGCATCGACATCATTCTTTTCGACTTGGAAGACTATGGACCACGACAAGATGAATCGGAACGCTATTATGACGACCGGCGTAACCATTGGGCACTGGGCTCCCAACATTGGGCGGCACAACCTCATCTTCCAGCTTATACCGCTTCCTACGGGATCCTGCTCGACATGGTGGGAGGAAGCCATCCTAATTTCATGAAAGAATACTACTCGCAAGGTTATGCCGCCTGGCTGAGCAACAAGGTGTGGAGCATTGCCCAGGGTCTGGGTTATCACCAGTATTTCGTCAACGAGCTGGGCGATCCCATTAGCGACGACCATCTGCCCATGAATGAAATTGCTGGCATCCCTACCATTGATATCATCGATTTAAATCCCAACAGCAGCAACCAATGCTTTCCTGAAGTATGGCATACTTTGCAGGATAACATCCAAAACATCGACAAAAATACCCTTGGGATGGTTGGTAATGTGCTGAATCACACTGTTTATAAAGAATAGTTGATAAAAAACAAATTTACATTTGACCATTATATCAAAAGAATATTTTAACTTTGCCCTATTGAAAATGAAACATTCATTATTAACACCTATTATTAATTAAACGTTCAAAACTATGAAGAAGTTATTACTCGTTTTGATTGCCATTATCGGTTTGACATTTGCAGCTAACGCTCAAGACAGAGCCATCGGTCTCCGTCTTGGTGGTGGCCAAGGTTATGGTGCTGAACTTTCCTATCAGCAAGGTCTCGGTGGTATCAACCGCTTGGAAGCCGACCTCGGTTATTATAGTGGTTATGGTTATTCACACCTTGGTCTGACTGCCCTTTATCAGGCTCACTTCGACATCTCAGCCGTTCCGAATCTGGGTTGGTATGCTGGTGTCGGTGGAAGAGTTGACCTCTACACCTATAGTGGTGCTAGCGTTGATGTGGGTATCGCTGCCCAAGCTGGTATTGACTATCATTTCGATGCTTTGCCGTTGCAAGTGTCATTGGACATCCGTCCTTGCCTCTATCTGTATCACGCAACCGATTTCTATTGGGGTGACATCGCATTGGGCGTTCGTTACATGTTCTAATCGACAACTGAATGTTTAAAAAAAAGGCTGGCCATCACGACCAGCCTTTTTTATTGCTTTTGGATGAATGCATCCAAATCCCGTTTCGAGGAATCGTAGGAAAAAGCGGCATTCACTAAGAAATATTTGTTTTTATCCACGCAATAGGGATAGGCAAACTTGGCAAAGTCGAGACGGTTGCTCTCGAAAGAGAATAACTTGCAAATCTCAGTCACCTGGGCGGCGCTTAAAGGATTGGTGGAGACAATCTGTTTGGCTAAGGTCAGGCGAGTATTGTCGAACGACTCATTTTTCAAGGCCACGCAAGCCTCCTCAAACTCATAATTTGACATCATGGTAAGATTCATGGTCATGGGCTGGAATGCTGGCTCCATTTCAAACGCCAGTGGTTTTGTCACTTCGGGGCGGATGCTGTGACTGGCTACCTCCCAGCCATAATAAGACCCCAAACGGTTGATGACATACGACAAGGCGGCATGGCGGAAAGCGAGGTATTGTCCGAAACTGTGGCTTTCCTCATCGTCAAGGACGATACGTACAAAGCTGTCACCCTCAGGGATGTCGGTGATGGAGATGGAACGAACAGGCTTTTCGTTTTGAAGCACATCGTCGATATAAATCCAAAATGGCGTGTTCAAACGGGTTGAAACCGTCAAGCCAATGGGGTCGTGATGAACGGTGGCACCGCCGTGGTCTTTGGGTCGGACAGTGGCTTGGTGATGGGTGTTTTGTGCACACAAGGGCAGGATGAAAAAGAGGACAAATAACGATGATATAATACGTTTCATATATTTTTATATAATTATATATTTTTTTACAATATTTTTATTTCAAATGAAATCGTGATTTTAAAGGTAGCTTGTCAAGAGCCTCGCCCACGAAAGCCACATAAAAGCCAGGTTCAGCCCACCATTGTTGAGTGGACTCGTCGAAGAACATCAGCGAGGCCTCGTTGATGACAAACTGCACCTCTTGGCTTTCACCCGGCTGAAGGGTTATTTTTTGGAATCCTTTTAGCTCTTTGTCAGGTTTGGGTACCGACGACTTGATGTCGTGAATATAAAGCTGTACCACCACGCTGCCTTCACGGTCACCGGTGTTGGTAACGGTGACCGTGGCGTTAAGGTCGCCGCCGATGGGGACTTCCCTGCCGGAAAGCTTGAAGTCGGTGAATTCGAAGGTAGTATAATTCAAGCCATGACCCAGGGCATAGAGTGGTTCATCGTCTTTGGTCCCTTTCCAAGTGAAAGGTAATTTGCCTGATGGGTTGGTTGCGCCACAAAGCACATCAGCCAAGGCAGAAGCTCCTTCGTTACCCAGATCCCAGGCCTGAACTACCACAGGAACTTTTTTCAGAAATGGTATGTCGCCACGGTCGGAGAAATTTTCTGTGAGAACGATGATGTCAGCAGTCTCCGCTTTATGGTGTGCTTCTCCAAAAGTACAAGCCTCACAGTTTATCGTTATTCCATGTTGTGCGATTTGTTCCTGCAAGCCATCGACAGGGTGTTTGCCCACCAGCAACAGTGTTCTAACGGATGACCCTCTCAAAGGGAGGATGTCCCTTTCGTTTTTCAAGAGCACGATGCTTTCTTCGGCGATGGTTTTGGCCGTGGCTTGTTGGGCTTCCGAACCCAAAAACCCTATGGGTCGCTGGCAGTTCATCGAAGTCTGGAAATAGAGGTTCAGTATTTGCCGCACTTGCTCATCCAATGAGGTCGTTTCGGTGTTTTCCAAGTCCTTCCATTCGTCCAACACAGCTTCACCGCATTGATGCACCCCTTCTATAAAAGGCGGAGCCATTTGGGAAACCAGATAGGAATCTTCGCTCATCTGCCATAATCCTCTATCATATACGGCATCTATCCGTTGATACAAGGCTTGTTCCGCCATGTCATGACCATAGTCCCATGATAAAGTGGAGTTCCAGGTGGCAGCAAGACTTTCAAAAGAAGGAAACCATGTGTTGGGAAGGGTGTCCACCACAAAAGGTGGAATACCCAGCCGAGGAACTCCTGAAGATCGAAGATAGGTACAAGTACGTGCCAGATCCTGTTTTTCAGCATCGGACATGCGATTAAGAATATCTTCAACACGACCTTCCAAAGAATGATTTTCATCCAGATAAACTGGGATTTGCGCCATCAAAGCACATCCCGTCAGCATTATGATAATCAATAAAAATCTTCTCATGGTTTTTCATTTTTTGAGTTTTTAACCTCACCCCCCGGCCCCCTCTCCACAGTGGAGAGGGGGAGCGTTCTACCCGGGGTAGCTCCCTCTAAATTCTAAATTCTAAATTCTCTTTCTACCGAGATTAAACCCCTATCGGGGTAGCTCCCTCTAAATTCTAAATTCTCTTTCTACCGAGATTAAACCCCTATCGGGGTAGCTCCCTCTAAATTCTAAATTCTAAATTCTCTTTCTGCCGAGATTAAACCCCTATCGGGGTAGCTCCCTCTAAATTCTAAATTCTCATCTCACGACGATTTTCTCCGTCACCACTCCACCGCCGAGCATCTTCACGATATATACTCCAGGAGCCAATGTGCTGATATCCACGGTGCGTTCACCTTCTACGGTGAAATACATCATCTCCTGGCCTTGCATATTGACAATGAGTACACTGACAGCGCCTTTATCATAGTCGGTGCTGATGGTCAGTTGTTTGCTTGCGGGATTGGGATATAGCTTTGCTTCAAAAGGAGGCAAAGGTGTCACAGCATGCACACTGGTCAGCACTTGTTCGTCGTTGCTGTAGCTGACCACCTTGCCAGAGACTCGAAGCACTGGGTTGTCGGGGGCGGCACAATCTGTGCAAGTTATCCCGTTGATACAATCGGGATGGTTCGGATGGCAATAGTCGAGATAAGTGGGGTCAAACTGGTAGAATAGCTCAGCATGTCCTGCGTTGAGATAGTCGGTGAGGTCGAAATCCCAAACCATAGCGATACTGCCCGGACACCATCCGCTCCGGGGATAGGCCCAAGTGCCAGCTTGCGGCTGACATCCTGCTGGATTAGGTGTACAGTTGCGCCACAGGTGCTGGTCATATCGGTTTTGTCCATTAATCAAGATGTGATGGGTAGCTTCATAGAACTCAGCAGCGTTGCCAGTGTTATACGTATTGTTAGTGCCGCTGCTCCAATTATGTCCTGAAGTTGAGATTTTTAGTTTTACGTTCTCTGCATTTTCATTAAACGTATAATCAACCACAGGAACGGGTTGTTGGTTGGCATAGTCGCCGAAGCTATAAATGCCAAACCAAATCTCATTCACATCCGCATACAAGAAATCAGGGGTACCTTTGGTGAAGGAGAAGATTAAATTCGGATTGGATCCACTTCCATTCCAAAGCTCCATATAGTATTCCATCTCCACCAGTCCCTGGAGTAGCGAAGCGTAATCAGTGACTTCCACCTCATCGTCGCACTGTACCCCGAAAGGAGTGATATAACGGAAAAGCTCAATCCATTCGCCATGATAGTTACGGATTTTCACACCACCGATACGGTCGTAGGTATCACAATTTCCGTTGACACAATTGTAATCAAAATGGGCAAGGATGCTGTTAAAAACCCCTACATGAGAGGGGAACACATACTCGCCACGGGCACTGTGTTGGTTTGGAGAGCAAACCAAATCGCCGTGCATGGTGATTACTTCCAAGGTGTTGTCAACTTGGCTCTTTAACACAAAATGGTTGCTGAATTCCGAGATTTTTCCTCCTGATTGAACCACTCGAACCGTCATATCATAGTCACCGAAAGCCTCCGGAGTCCACATCCCATAGTAATAGCCATTTTCAGGATCATCAGGGTAATCGGTTTGCAGCGTGATCACCTGTCCATTGATCGAGGCTTTGATTTCCTCAAAACGGACGACTTCTGGGTGTTCGATATAGGCTGACACCACAATCATCACGGGATGAAGGGCATCCAGATAGACGTTGGTACCTTCGTAGGGACGACGGATGGTCACTTCGGGGGTATAGAGATCTGGGTCCACCACTTCGAAAGTCTTCACCACGTCGGGGGCAGGAAGCCAAATGTCATTGCCCGCCTGGGTGGCTTTAAACTTCACGATGCCAGTTGCTCCCGTCAAAGTCAGCACGTTGCCGTTGATAGTAGCGGGGCCTTCCATCATCTCGAAGGAGACGGGGAGACCAGAAGAGGCTTGTGCCACCAAAGTGATTGGGGCGTTGAAGATGAGCTGATTAGGAACATCCTCCATCTCGATGAGTTGTGCACTTCCAGGGGGTTGTTGACGGACCAGCAGGTTATCAAATCCGCCTTTGCCACCTTGGGAATGGAAAAAGATGCCGTCCCAAACCCTGTAATCATTCATGTCACCCGAGCCAGGGGTCAGGTGCATGTTGATGTTGGTAGCCGCGGCCTGTTGGATCCAGTCGCCGGTGCAACCAGGTTGCACAAACACGGTCACTGAGCCCTCTCCGTTATAAGCGTTGAAGTCGAATGACATTTTGTAGCGGTTCCATCCACCTTCGTTGAAGCCGAACTCCACAGAGGTGCCGTTGGGCAGGTAAAGTTTGGCATGGCCGCTGTCGCCTTGTTCCTTGCAGAACAGGTAAACGCCTCCATCCACGTCGTTCATGCCGGGTAGGATATGGCCATCGCCATTACCATCATAGCCCACGCCGAAAAAGTTACCCCACCAGGTGCGGTTCATGTCCATTTCGAGGTCCATGATGCCCCCATCGTGGAAGTTGAAGTTGAAATTAGGCGAAGCCTTGCGGGTGGCGGTGCGACCTACGCCAGAACCTCCGTAGGGGTACCATACTGCCATGGACTCATCGGGAGCCAGGTCAGACCCGTTGACATAGCCGATGTCGAAATCCTGAGAAGCAGGAGCTGTCTGGTAATGAGTTACCCAACCGTCCTGTCCGTTGAGGTTTTGGTTGCCTTCCGTCAAGGTGTTGAAATCATAAAGGTATTCCACCTGGGCCGTTGCATACATCGAGAGCAACAAGCTCATCCATAATAAAAAGTGTTTCATATTATTATTACTTATCGCAGCAAAGATACATTATTATTTTTAATAAAAAAACTGATAAAGAATAGGTTTCACTAAATAGTCCAAAAATACTTACTGAATACTATTTTTTAATCGTTTTATTTCTTTTTCAAGATAAGCAATGGTTTTACGAAGTTCAGCATTTTCCTTTTGAAGAATTGCTATGTCGTAATGAGCAACTTCAAGGGCTTGGTTTTGGTTATTACGATAATTGAGACGAGCAGCAGTCATGCGCTCACGAATGCCTCCTTCTTTAATAAATTCATCTTCTTTTTTCTTTTGGTAAGTCATCAGCATTTTATCCACCATGTGACATAGCGTGATGCCCACATTGCACATTTCTTCATTTGTCCATAGTTCGAAATAGGAGGCATAATCTTTTAGAAAGTTATGGGTGCGGCAAAATGACAACATATTGTTGAAACGAGGATGTCCTTTTTCCCATTTCACTAATTTATGGCTGATGATATAATCCTCATAATCTTCTTGCAACTCTTGAATACTGGCGCGAGCTACATTAAGGAGTTTCAATTCCAGTTCTGTTGAGGTCACTCCATCCGCTGAGCCTTCTACAATATTTTGTTTCCCCGAACGCGCAGCCTGAATCATCTGGTCAACGGTTCTGTCTCCGTAAGCAGGGAAAAACCTTTTTGTAAACACATAGGTCATTTGATAAAGCACAACAGTCTTTTGGTAAAACCAAAGGTTTTTCCAGTTGCTTTGTTTTTTAAGCACTCCTTCAATTTTTTCTGCTAAGGCATAATAGTTCATAAATATATTGATTATCAGTTGTTTTAAAATAATTTTTTCTATCTTTTTATAAAATCTAGATATTCTAGAATTTCTAGATATTCTAGAATATCTAGTAAATATATCGAAAATTAATCCATTTGCAAAAATAGGAAAAAAATAAAAACAAAAATACTTATTTCTTTATTATATCTTTTATAAAAGTTATTAAATAATTAAGGGGTGACCATAACCATGGCCACCCCTTAAATAAATGATAAATCAACTTTTACTGTATCACGACTTTCTTCGTCACTACTTGACCGCCAATCACATGGACAAGGTAAATACCTGCCGGCAGGTCGCTTACATCGATGGTGGAAGAGCCATCCATACTGAAGGCGCGCACCATCACACCGTGTGAGTTGATGATGCGGACGCTGGCACGGCCTTGCGTATAGTCCGTATTGATGGTTAAACGGCCTTTAGCGGGATTAGGAGTGATGGTCACTTTGAATGGGTCAGCCTCGACATTGGGTCTTTCTTCCACATCCATCAAAATGTCGGTGTTGTGGCTATAAGTCACCAACTTACCTGACACCTTCAGGATCGGGTTGCTGGAGTTGTCGCAATTCGGGCAGCTGTTTTGTCCACTCACACAGTCGGGATAGTTGGGATGGCATTGGTCAACGTAGGTTGGGTCGAACTCATAGAGCAGGGTGGCGCCACCGTTGTTGAGATAGTTGTCCAGGCTGTAGTCCCACACCATGGCCATGCTACCAGGGCACCAACCAGCGCGAGGATAGGCCCAGGTGCCGGATTGGGGCTGGCATCCAGCTGGGTTAGGCGAACAGGTTTCCCACAGATGCTGTGTATAGGTGGTGGTACCATTGATTTTGATGTTATGGGTAGCTTCGTAGAATTCGGCGGCGTTGCCCGTATTATAAGCACCGTTGCCTACATCGCTCCAGTTATGTCCAGAGGTAACGATCTTCAAGTTGGCTTTCTCCACACAAGGATCGAAAGTGACTTCGCGGGGTTGGACGGGGCAGAGGTTTTCATAATCGCCGAAGGCATAGTTTCCATACCAGAGTTCCATCATATCGACGTATGGATAATCGGGCGTACCCTTGGTGTATTCAAAAATGGCGGTGGGGTTGTAACCAGACCCCGTCTCATATTGTTCACTATAGTACTCAAACTCCACGAGTCCTTGCAGCACTGTGGTGAAGTCAGAAACATCGAGGTCGTCAACACATTGCACACCGAATGGGGTGATATAACGGCAGAGCTCCACCCATTCGCCACGGTAGTTTTTCACACGCACATAGCTCTGGTGGTCGTAGGTGTTGCAGTTGCCGTTCACGCAGTTGTGCAGATAATGCAAGTTGATGGAATTAAAGGCATTGACATGAGTTGGGAACGGGAATTCACCGTAGGCGGTAAAGTTTTGAAGATCAGCTACCACTTCGCCGTTGAGGGCGGAGACAGTGATGTCGTTGTAGTCGGTGGTCACCTCGAAGGTGTTGGATGCTTCCGTGGTTTTGCCTCCGGTTTGAATGATGCGAACAGTCATATTATAGGTGCCAGGACCAGAAGGTGTCCAGGTGGTGTACCAATAGCCGTTTTCGGGGTTGTCGGGATAATCGGTTTTCAAGGTCAGTTCTTGTCCGTCAACAGAGCATTTCACTTCCTCGAATTTAAGGACGTTGCCATGTTCGATATAGGCACTCAGCACCACCATCACAGGATTTTCAAAATCAGGCATATACACTTTAGTTCCTTGGTAAGGACGGCGGATGGTGATTTCGGGTGCATAGTTCTCGGGATTCACCACATAGAACGTACGGGTCACTGACGGGGCAGGTTGCCATTCGGTACCATCGCCGGGTTGGATGGCACGAACCTTCACTTGACCTTCTTCACCAGTGAGGGTGAGGATGTTGCCCGACACAGTGGCAGGACCTTGAACGACTTCAAAGGTCACAGGCAGTCCTGAGGTGGAAGTGGCTTGCAGCGTGATGGGGTCATTATAGGTCAACTGGTCGGTGATATTGGCAAAATCGATGAATTGTGCCGCCAGTCCGCCCGGGATATAACGGATAGCTAAGTTGTCGAAACCGCACCAACCGCTGTTGAGCATGAAGATTTTATCCCATTTGGCAGGGTCATTTTTATCGCCACTTCCAGGTGTCAGACCTGCATTAATGCCTTGGCATTCAGGTACAGATTCCCACTCATCGCTGGGTAATTGGTATTTGGCAAAAAGAGTGACGGCGCCAGCTCCGTCGTTAGCATCAAGGTCGATGGAGACTTTCCAACGGATCCAAGTGTTATCCGGAACGGCTGGTGCCAGGTCACAAACAACATTATTGCTCGGCAACACCACGCCAGTGATGAAGTCAGAATCAGAAGGGGTGTTCCCAGAGGCATTGCCCGTGGTCAGCATGTAAACACCACCATCAGGTGAGGTGCTGGTGGGATCGGGAGTGATAGGTTCATAGAGAGCGGAATGGTTAGGGGCTTTGCGGACGGGAGGCAATACCGAGCCATCGCCGTTACCATCATAGCCGATACCGAAAAGGGTGCCCCACCATTGGCGTAACACATCGCATTCAATCTCGATGATGCCACCATTGGAGAAGTCGAAACCGTACTCACTGATGTCGTGAGTGGCAATATCGCCAAAACTGGTACCCGAAGCATGAGAAAACACGCCGATGGTTTCATCAGCGGTAGGTGTCACAGGCGTGTTGCCCCAGAAGTGGCCCATGTAATCGGTGTACATGGGTCCCATGTTGCTACCACCGTTGCCCGCACTGTGGGCACGGACATACCAACCGTCCTGGCCATTAAGGCGGACGAGTGGTTCACCGGAACCATAGTTATTGAAATCAAAGATTTTCTCAACTTGGGCATTCATCCCCAAGGAGAAAGCTAATAAAGCTAATAGTACAAATGCTTTTTTCATGATTCTTATTTTTAATTGTTAATATTACATTCTTTCAAAAATCCATCCACCACACCTTGGTCTGTCGTGTGTCAAGATTCGACATGTGGTCAAGTTGTGTGAGATAATTTTCATGGTTATATTCTATTTCTTTCTGTGGATACTCCAACCGATAAGAAGTCAGCTTAGCATGGTTGGTGGTGGTGGGTGTCGCCATCGT
>JAEEII010000084.1 GCA_016281295.1 Bacteroidales bacterium | reverse complement strand
CATTCTGCATGTCAATAATCAGGTTACAGGCACTGGCATCACAGAGGCGGTAGCCTTCGTTGGCATATTGGAAAGCCTTGTTGAGGTCGCGTTTGAAGCCAAGGTCACCGTGGTAGTAGTTGTATGCGAGAAAGTAGGCGCAAAGACCCTCGCCCAACTGTATGCCTCGTTCCAGCCTCTTGTTGACTTCTCGTTTCAGTTCACGTTGTTTTGTCAGGCTCAACTTATAAAACTCATCTTGCTCCATGTCGGCGTCAAGAATGCAACAAAGGGCGCAGCCTTGTTCAATGCCTTCGAGCATCAGTTTACGGTAGGTGTCGGTGTCGCCTCCGTCCTTATAGATAAGGGCGAGATAGAAATAGGCCTTTTCCACATGCTGCTCAATGGCTTTATGGTACATTTTCTTGGCATTTTCCACGTCATCCAAAGTCTCGTAGGCGAAGCCCATGATGCTATACCAGGATGGGTTAAGGTCCGTATCGGTGGCTATGCGTTGCTTTATCTCTTCAAGCACACGTTCAGGTTCTTTGTTGGCGTTGAAGCCTGCAATACGGTTTCTCGCCTGGCACATGGCGGCAAGCTCGCTGCCTTTTTCGACGGCTTCGTCGCGCAGCTTGGCGGCGAGTTGCGAGTCCAAGATGCCGCCGAGGCCATTACACCATAGCAGCGATTCACCCATCAGGGCATCAGCGCAGCCTCCTTCGGCTGCCTTGGCATAAAGGTCGAAAGCCATTTTGATGTCATCGACGTTACGGTTGTTGACGGCAAGCCAGCTGGCATAGCCATACATAGCGTAAGGATCATTGGAACTACTCAGCACCTCAATGTCAGCATCAGTAAGCCTCATAATCCGGCTATTCGTGCTGAAACGGCGCAGGAAGTTAAGATCATGAGTGATATCGATGGCTTCCACCACACCGGCCCAGAGCTGGAAGTTCGTGTAGTCGCGTCCTGCTTCGGCCAGTTTTGAGAAATGGTTACCTTTGAAGTCGGGCAGGCGCACCGTCGTGCCAGCAGACTGCAAAGTGACACCTTTCTCGTCAATGCCGACCAACCTGATGGAAGGCAAGATTTCGGAAGGGTCATTGTAGCCAATGTTCTGACCCGGCTTTAGGTCTTTTATTAACTTTACTGTTCGTTCGGTATAGTGATTAGCACAGCCCGGATCGCTGGGCGAATAGTCCACATCAATGATTAATTTGTACCAACTCATGCAATTACCATTCTTGATTTTTCGCTTGTTTCATTTTTGCTATGCAAAGGTCAGTAATATCGTCTGCTTTGCCTTTACTTATTATATAAGAATATTTTGCAATACGTAAAAACTCACTCGCACTTATTGCATTACGTAAAAAAACGATTTGCAATGCGTAAAAAACAGGGAATTGGCGCATTCAAATTTCACAGTTCGGTAATAAAAATCAAAACTCGTATTTTTTTTCTATCTTTGCAGTCCAATTACTTATCATGAAGATTCGCAAACAACTTATCACCCAAGCACCGGAATGCCTCACCGACCCTATCAACCAGGCTCAGAACGTCATTATATCCACCCTGTTTGCCTTAGTGTTTTTGACTGCCTACACTCCATTTTCCGAGACCTCATGGTTTCAGTTAGGCACCAACAGCCGTTTTTTAGGAACCGTAGCGTTTGTGGGCATTGGCACCTTCTTCCTCGCCTGTAGCCGTGTGCTGATGACCTACAGTGTCAAACGGCGGCGTCATTTCGCCATGTGGGCGTATATCCTATGGCTCTTTTTAGAGATAGTGGTGATTGCCGCTTTTCACACTTACCTTTCCTTTTTCATCGTCAAAGCCACACCTTATTCATTAGGATACATCTTTGGGAAGAGTCTGTTAATCACGTTTATCGCCTTAGCGGTTCCTTATATCATCACCGATTTGATGTTCATTCTACAAGACACTCGGCGCAAATTGATGCTCACAAAGAGTGACACGGTGGAATCGGACAACGAAGTGCTACCCGAGCATACTGAGATTATCAACCTGATGGACAACAACGGCAACCTGAAGCTTTCGGTGAAACTCGACAACCTATATTATATAAAGGCGGAGGACAACTACATCAACGTGTTTTACCAGCGCAACGGAGCCATTGCCAGTTACATGCTGCGCTGCAAGATGAAGACCATCGAGGACAACTGTGTGGATTCCAGCTCGTTGATGCGCTGTCACCGGTCCTATATCGTAAACGCCAAAAAAATCAGTGTTTTGCATAACGAAGCCGACGGATTCATCATCGAGTTTGACCGAGAGGGATTGGATTCCATTCCGGTATCGAAGACCTATTCGAAGCGGGTGCTGGAAGTGTTTAATAAAAAATAAGAAGTTAGAAGACAGAAGTTAGAATGAAGTGTTTGAATTGCGGAAACGAGTTTGAAGGCAAGTATTGCCCAGAATGTGGCCAAAGTGCCGAAACTGGCCGGTTCACCATGAGGTTTATCTTTGAGAACTTGGCGGCAGCGATTTTGGGACGCGACGGCAGCATCTGGTTCACTCTCAAGAACTTGTTCGCCCGACCCGCCTCAATGATTGTGGACATCCTCGGCGGGAAGCGGAAGCGCTATTTTTCGCCTTTCCCGATGCTGTTTTTGGCTCTGACGCTGTACATCCTCATCACCTCGGCTACCACCGGATTTATGGTCCAAGAGGCGTTCAAAGAGGTGGCTTTCTCACAGGAAGTCGAACAAAATGATGCCCAAACCGCTGATGTTTTCCATGCGATCAAACAAATCGTATTTTTTTACATCAACCACTATATCTTATGCTTCATGCTAACACTGCCGTTGATTGTGCTTGCGGCCAGAGCCTGTTACGGCCGAGCCAACCGCAAGCGCTATTACTGGGCGGAATACATCATCACCATCGTGTATGCGATGGTCATCGTGGTATTATTTAGATGTTTGACCAAAGTCACCTATCTATTCGACCACAACTTGGCGTTGCAGCTGGGATTTTTATTGTCGCCTTTGGTCATCATCATCGCCTTCACCGCCTGTTTCAGGAAGATGTTGGGCTACAGTATAGTAAAAACCGCCTGGCGAAGCATCTTGGTTGTTCTTTTGTATTACGCGATGCTAATCTTCTTAGCGTTCATCGGTGCCATCATTTTTGCCCTTGTCGTGTTGAATCAAAAGGGCGAGGTTAATATTATGCTTGGATGATTACGAAAAAAGCACCTCTCCCGAGGTGCCTTTCCAAATAAAAAACTGCTCGTTTTGTAATCCTTAGCAATTCATGCCGCCACAGCAGTGAATCACCTGTCCCGTGACATACGAGGAGAGGTCGGAGGCGAGGAAGAGCGCCACATTGGCGACGTCCTCGGGGGTGCCACCGCGACGCAACGGGATCTGCTGTTCCCAAGCCTTGCGGACATCCTCCGGCAAAGCGTTGGTCATCGCCGTGATGATGAATCCCGGAGCAATGGCATTGTGACGGATGTTACGAACGCCCATCTCCTTGGCGGCACTCTTGGTGAAACCGATGATGCCGGCCTTGGAAGCGGAATAGTTGCACTGGTTGGCGTTGCCTGAGACACCCACCACCGAACTCATGTTGATGACACTGCCACCACCCTGCCGCCACATGACGGGCTGCACGGCCTTGGTGAAGTTGAACACCGACTTGAGGTTGACGTTGATGACTGCATCCCATTGTTCCTCGGTCATGCGCTTCAACGCAGTGTCCTTGGTAATACCGGCGTTGTTGACCAGGATGTCGATGCGACCGAAGTCCTTGACGATCTCTTCCACCACCTGCTGGGTCTCAGCGAAATTGGCAGCGTTGGAAGCGTAAGCCTTGGCCTGGATGCCCATGGCCTGAAGCTCTTTCTCGGTCTCCAACACGAAGTCGTTCAACGCAATATCCGTGAAAGCAATGTTGCAGCCTTCACTTGCAAAACGCATGGCGATGGCCTTGCCAATGCCACGACCGGCACCCGTGATCAAAGCCACCTTGTTCTCTAACATGTTCATAGTAATTTAGAATTTAGAATTTAGAATTTAGAATTTAGAGGGAGCGAGTTCGCCCAATCCCTCTAAATTCTAAATTCTAAATTCTTAATTATTTCTTGTTGTATTCTTCAATAAGTTTGTAGAGGTCTTCCACGGTCTGAATCTTCTCCGTGTCGCTGTCTTCAAACTTCAGGTTAAACTCGCGTTCCAGTTCCATGGAGAGCTCGACGACATCCAGAGAGTCGGCTCCAAGGTCGTTGGAAAGGTTCTTTTCAGGGGTGATTTCGTCCTCAGAGAGGCCTAATTTGGAAGCGATGATGCTTCTTACTTTGTCTTGAATTGTTGCCATGATATTTAAAGTTGTTTAGTTATGCTGTTGTTTAGTTATTTGTTTCGGGTATCGGGAAGGAGTGCGAAGGAGAGTTCGCCTCTGACACACATTTTTCCGTCCACGCTCAGCTTGGCGGAACAGATGTAGATGTTGGCACGATGCACATCGAGGGTGGCTTCGACCTCAACGGTGTCGCCAGGACGGACGCTGTTCTTGAAACGCACCTTGTCGATGCCTGTGTAGAAAGTCAGCTTGCCAATGAGGTCGTCCTTCATCAGCAAAGCACAGGACTGGGCCATGATCTCACAGAGGATGACACCCGGGACAACGGGTTCACCTGGGAAATGACCTTGCAGGAAAAACTCCTCGCCCGTTACGTGGTACTTGGAATGAGCCACATGGTTCTCGTCGAGGGTCATCTCATCGACTAAGAGCATGGGTTCACGGTGCGGGAGATACTGTTTGATTTCTTCTCTATTCATATCTGCGAATTTTTTTGTCGGCGAATTAAGCGAATTTCTTTTATCGGCGAATTAAGCGAATTAAGCGAATTTTTATTCACCTTTAACCTATCAATTCTCAATTTTCCTCAGCGCTACGCAGGCGTTGTGACCGCCAAAGCCGAGGGAGTTTGAGATGGCGATGTCAATGTTAGTTTGAATGGCTTTGTTGGGGGTATAGTCGAGGTCGCATTCTGGGTCAGGGTCATCAAGGCCGATGGTTGGCGGGATGATGCCCGTGTTAAGCGCCATGACGGCGGCTACCAGTTCGATACCGCCAGCGGCACCGAGGGCGTGACCCATCTCCGACTTGGTGGAGCTGATATGAGCTCTATGGGCTTCCTCCTCTCCCATCGCAATCTTGATGGCTTTGGTCTCGCCGCTGTCGTTCATCGGGGTACCCGTGCCATGAGCGTTG
>JAEEII010000083.1 GCA_016281295.1 Bacteroidales bacterium | reverse complement strand
TTCCAGATACAAATCCATCAATCCCAAGTTTAACCGAACTCTATTCGGGATTTGAATATCTTTCGTCTTTGATTCTTGGCAGGAAATAACCTTTGATACAATTAGGATTTCTGACACAAATCTGTATGTGGTTTTTCTCTCTTATACCACCTCCCGGAAATAGTTCAGCTCCCTCAACAAATATTCCCCTGACCGAATCAAACGATTTCATTTTAGCAGTCTCGTTAATAGTATGTTCATATTCAATTACCGCACAATCAAGTTGACGCAGTAACATGTCGCCGTTTTTACCAATGTTTTTGTTGATAGGAAGAACCATCCCCGCCTTTATGAAAGCTTTTCTTAAAGCATCATAAGATTGTTTGACTTCAGCTAAGCAACTCATATCTGTCAAATCAAGACAATGCCCCAAATCAATAACAGCTCCAATTACGAATGGTTCCTTAATGGAAGAAGTTTTGCGCCTTGCGGCTTCTTCGGCAAACTGCAAAGCACGCTGCTCATTGTTCTCCCAGAAATAAACACCATGTCCTAACCAATCATAATCATTTTCGCTCGGCCGCAGACTTCCTCCACCCAAAATCATTTCAGCCACAGATTTATCACATCCATGAAATCCAATGTAAAGATTTGATCGAGAAGAGTATAAGGTCTGTTTCACAATCAGAGTCTGTATTTGGGTGACACATTACCTTTCTCAGTGATAATGCCAGCTTTCTTAAGCATCTTTATCGCATTCTCACTACTTGAAAGTGACTTCTTTATCACTTCTCTTCTTTTCTGTTCTCTGCTACTATCTGTGAATGATGCTTTCATTGTCCAATAGTTTTATTAGTTTGCAAAAATACAAAAAATTCAATACACAGCAAGAAAAATAATGAAATTAAATTATTATTTTTAGTTTAATATTAATACGAATAAAAGTAATATACTAAAACATATTCATTATGAGAGATTTAATGATTACAATAATAGCATTTAATCTCGACCATAGGGAGATTGGAAATGACACCCATTGTCAGCACGGGGATATGCTATGCCCGTCTATCATCGAATCCCGGTGTGCATTAAAGCCGTACCACAGGTTATTGCGCGGTGACACTTCCAGTGTCATAACTAACACCATCCTATAACAAAACAACGGCATGTTTTAATCACTTTTTCGTAATTAAGAATTTATTTCTCTTTTTTTGTTGCATTATTAAAAATTAGATGTATCTTTGCAATGTAGTTCGAGCCGAGATTTCGGTTTTTACTGCACCACGAAAAGACGGAGGTATCTGTCTTTTTTATTTTATCCATAAACCCTTTTTTCTTACCTTTGTACTACATATTAAAGTCAACAACAGCCATGTACTCCTCCCCTAACCCGTCCATCATGGGCATCCTTAACGTCACGCCGGACTCGTTCTCCGACGGAGGCAAATATAACACCGTCGATACCGCCTTGCTGCATTGCGAAGAGATGCTGCAACAAGGCGCCGACATCATCGACATCGGTGGATGCTCCACCCGACCCAACAACGACATAGCCTCCGAACAAGAAGAGATGACACGCGTGATTCCTGTCCTCAAAGCCATCCGAATGCACTTCCCCGACGCCACCCTCTCCATCGACACCTTCCGAAAAAACATCGCCAAAGCCTGTGTCGAAGAAGGTGCCGACCTCATCAACGACATCTCCGGCGGACTCTTCGACCCCGACATGCTGCACTATATCGGTGAACACCAAATCCCCTACGTCCTGATGCACTGCGTCGGCACACCCGAGACCATGCACCAATACAGCTTAGACGGCGACATCCACCAAACGGTACTGGACTTCTTTAAAAGACAATGCGAGGTCTTAGAGGCTTACGGCGAACAACAGATTATCTTGGACCCTGGCATCGGATTTGGGAAAAGCTTAAAAGCTAACTATGCGCTGCTCAGCCACTTGGAACGCTATCGATACCACGAATACCCTATTCTCATCGGCATCTCCCGCAAGTCGATGATCCGGAAGCTCCTGGGATCCGACGCGGACCTGGAGAACGGCACCACCATCCTCAACACCCTCGCCATGCAGAACGGAGCGGACTTTTTACGGGTTCACAACGTGAAAAACGCCGTGGATTTGAAAAAAACGCTTATTTTTGCGCAACCATCCGAGTAAGTCATGCTGGATCTATTCATTCAAATCCGTATCGTCGATATCATCGACATCGTTTTGGTGGCCCTCCTTCTGTACGGCCTATACCGTCTCTTGAAAGGCACCGCGGCCATCAGTATCTTCGTCGGCATCGTCGCCATCTTCCTTATCTCACAGTTAGTCAACGCCTTGCAGATGGAGCTACTCTCCTCTATCCTGGGAGCCTTTGTGAGCGTGGGCTTCATCGCCCTCATCATCATCTTCCAGCCAGAGATCAGGCGTTTCCTGTTTACCATCGGAAGCCAGACCAAAAGCGGCAACCTGAAAGTATTCCATTTCATGCACCGCAAACGCAAAAACATCGCCCTTGATGCTGAGACCATCTGCCAAGCCTGCCGTTCCATGTCGAACATCAAACAAGGTGCCCTCATCGTGATTACACGGCAAAATACCCTCACCGATATCGTCCTGACGGGTGTCACCATTGATGCACGGCTCAGCAAGCCTCTCATCGAGAATATCTTCTTCAAAAACAGTCCGTTGCACGACGGAGCCATGATCATCACCGACAACAAAATCACCGCCGCACGATGCATCTTGCCCGTCACCAACAACAGTGAGATCCCTGGGCATTACGGCCTCCGTCACCGCGCCGCCGTAGGCGTGTCGGAAAACAACGACTGCATCGTGCTTGTCGTCTCCGAAGAAACTGGCGGCATCAGCCTCGTCAAAGCCGGCGCCATCACCACCCTCGACCCATCGGACATGGAAAAAACATTGGTAACAGAATTAATGAATTGAAGACCCGTTTCTACCAAGATTTAACCCGGGGTATCCCCCTCTAAATTCTAAATTCTAAATTCTCCTTCTACCGAGATTTAACCCCTAACGGGGTATCTCTAATCTCTCACCTCAATAAATCCTTCTTCCTCTTCCATGTAATAAAGGCTTTCCTCGTAGGGATCCCAACGCATCTTGAATCGCGGCTCCTCACCCTTCTTGCCCATCTCCTGACGGACATATTGATTTAACAGATAACTGTACGTGCCTTCCGCACAACGTTTGCCAAGAAACACTGCGAAATTGTACACGTCAGAGATCTTTATAGGCGTGATGTCATAGTGATACTGCGGGCCTTCGCTCTCTCTCGAGATATGAGAGCTGAAATCTTCCATCAGGTTATACTCGTAGTACTGCGTGGGATGCCAATCACCATTGTTGATGTCGAACCATGAAGCCACATTCACAGTATTCAGCGAGAAAGGAAACTCATAATCCCCACTCAAATCGAACATATAATCCACGTATGGAGTGAAGAGCCCTTGGATTTCCACCTTGGAGAGTAGCACCATCCAATAGGTGGAATCGGTGGTCACCGCATCAGCATCCTCAGGGATCACCACCTCAACACCATAATGGCTAAGCTCATCGGCGTATGCGGCATACATAATATCCAGAAAAGCGTTCTGATCCAACGAATCCAGCACATGGGAATAGGTGCCGTCATCCTTTTGCACCAACGTCACCTGTGCCTCCTCGGGGAAATAGACCGCCGCCTTGACCGGTGAAAATTCCTTGACGAAATGGCTGGCCAATTTCGCTTCCGTGGTGCATGACGACAAAGCCATCATCATGCTGCCAATCATCCCAATGATTAATAACTTGATATATCTCATGTCTTAAAACAATTCCATTTGAATTCCAGAGGCGCCCGAGGTTCCATGACCCGAATCACCGTTGTCGGAAGTTCCTTCGTCAGGGTTTCCGCTTCCGTTCCCCTCCCCACTGTGTCCCGTCGCTTCTGCTGTATCATCTGTACTCTCAAACGCTTTAAAAGGATCGTTCTCAGGGTCTTCAGAGTTCTCTGGGACATCTGGTTCTTCTGGCTCAATAGGCTCCAGCCATTCGTAACGCTCTATCTCGCGGTTCGAGAGACGTTTGCCCTTGGCCTTGTAGCTCTTGATGCCGATGAACTCCTCCACGTTGATCTCGTCGTCGGGGAAGCTGTTGCCGGCGTCGCTGACCTGATAGCTCAGCAAGAGTCTGGGCATCACGTCGGTACGGCTCGACAAGTACTTGGCGGCTTCATGCTCGCCGATGAAGGAGATGCGGGTGTTCATCTTCACGTCTTTCTCGATGCAGAAACGTTTCAGGTACATCTTCTGCGTCTCGCCTTCGATATAGATTACCGAGAAGATGTCGTCCGGGTCGAACTTGCGGATCTCCGTCATGTCATCATCAAAATGCGTGGAGAGGTCATAACCCGTGACTTTGAACTCGCCGTTGCTGAAGAGTTGAAGGATACGGTCGTCGCCTTCGAAAGCCCCGAGATACTGACCGCGTTTGTCGGCGTTGAGGCGCCGAACCGTGTCATCGTACCAAAGGTCACGCGCTGTCAAGGTAGAGACACCGTCGTCGTGTTTGATGACCTGTTTGATGGCATATTTCGTCAACAGGTTACCACGCGCCGCGCGGCCTTTGACTGCCAGTTGGGCGAAGTCGTAGTCGAATGAGCTTTTCTTGAGTTTCGGGGCGGGGCGCAGCTGCACCTTGATTACCTCGGCCTCACCGTTGGGGTTGGCGGTGAAATACACCACCTTCGAGTCGGGACTGCCCTGTGTGAGGTCGTATTCCTTGTCACGGGTGATGCTGGTCACCGCGAAACGTTTTACATAGAAAGCGCCACCCGCCTTGCCGTCACGATACACCGCGTTGTAGGTGGTGCGGTCATCGTTTTTATGGAATACATCGGCATGGATGACATGGGCACCCACGAAGAGCTTCGACTGAAGTTGGGTCACCATATAGGTGCCGTTCTCGTGGAACACGATGATGTCGTCAATGTCGGAGCAGTCAGAGACAAAGGTGTAAGCCTCCTTGTTCTTCTCGCGTTTGAGGCCTTCGCTGGTACACACGAAGCCTTCTTCTTTATTCACATACAGCTTCTCGTTGTTGGCGGCCACCGCCTTGGCGGAGATTGTGTCGAAGTTACGGATCTCGGTCTTGCGTTCACGGCCTTCGCCGTATTTCTCTTTGATATGGAGGTAATAATTAATGGTATAGTCAACGATATGGTCGAGGTTATAGCGTGCCTCTTCCATCTTGGCCTCAATGTCGGCCAGTTGTTCGTCCGCTTTCTTCAGGTCGAACTTGGAGATCTTACGAACGGGCTTCTCACAGAGTTTCAGCACGTCGTCGCGGGTAATCTCCCGTTTCAAGCGGTTACGATAGGGATCGAAGCGACGTTCGATGCCCGTCACCTGGTCCTCCCAAGTGGCATAGTCTTTCTTCTCCAACTCTTTATAGATGCCCTTCTCGAAGAAGATCTTCTCCAAGGAGACCCAGTGCCAGTCACTCTCCAACTCGTCGAGCAGGATACGCAGTTCCCAGCTAAGCAGCTCCATGGTACGGTCGGTGCAACGGCGCAAAATCTCGCTGACACCCATGAAGGCCGGGCGCTCGTTGACGATGACGCAGGCGTTGGGCGAGATGGACACCTCGCATTGGGTGAAGGCATACAAAGCGTCGATGGTCTGGTCGGGCGACACGCCAGGGTTAAGATAGATGACAATCTCGCAGGTCTCAGCGGTGTTGTCGTCGATCTTTTTGATTTTGATTTTACCTTTCTCATTCTCCTTGACGATACTCTCAATGACGCTACCCGTGGTAGTCCCAAAGGGGATCTCGGTGATCACCAAGGTCTTCTTGTCCAATTGGGTGATACGGGCGCGCACCTTGACACGTCCGCCACGGAGGCCGTCGTTGTAGTTCGACACGTCCATGAGTCCGCCTGTCGGGAAGTCGGGATAAAGCACAAAAGGCTCGTCGCGCAGATAGGCGATAGAGGCGTCGATCAGTTCATTGAAGTTATGCGGGAGGAACTTGGAGGCGAGGCCGACGGCGATGCCTTCGGTGCCTTGCGCCAATAGGAGTGGGAACTTCACTGGCAGCGACACGGGCTCCTGGTTACGACCGTCGTAAGAAGGAGTCCAGTCGGTAGTCTTTTTGTTGAAGACCACCTCTTTGGCGAATTTCGACAGGCGGGCCTCGATGTAACGCGAGGCAGCTGCGCTGTCGCCTGTTAAGATGTTACCGAAGTTACCCTGCATGTCGATGAGCAGGTCTTTCTGTGCCAGCTGCACCAGAGCGTCAGCGATGGAGGCGTCGCCATGGGGGTGGTATTTCATGGTGTTACCCACGATGTTAGCCACCTTGTTGAAGCGTCCGTCGTCGAGTTCATTCATGGAATGGAGGATGCGGCGCTGCACAGGTTTCAAGCCGTCTTCAATGGCTGGCACAGCGCGTTCCAGGATGACGTAAGAGGCATAGTCGAGAAACCAGTTCTCGAACATGCCCTTGATGGGGATCACGTGAAAGCTGTCTTTTGCCTCTTTGTTTTCCAAGGCTTCGTTTTCCAGTTCGTCCTTGTCCTCTGTATTCATGCTCCACTTTTTAAGAGAGCAAAGATACGGATTTTTCTTCTATTTCAAAGGTTTTTTTCATGCTTATTTCCAGAAACGCAACACGGCGACTTCGCCTGCGAGCGCGAGAAGCGCGAGCAGGACCAGCCATCGCCATTGCGATGACCGGCGTGCCATAGCCTGCACCAGGTCATGACCCACGAAAGCATCAGCGTTCATCACCGCCATCACCTTGACACCTGCCGTTTCAAAGCTCTTTTTCAACGTCTCAGGCTCGGCAAATCTCAGTTCCGACTCAAGCTGGCTGTCGTTCCAAGCCATGACATGACGGAGGCTGTCGGCCATCCAAAGCTCATAGAAACCCGCCTCAGGCAGCTCATCGTGCAAAAACACGCATACCCTGTTATTACGTAACTCATGCGGCGGCACCAGCTCGAAAGTGCCATCCTCGTTACGGATTGTCAGCGTCTCTATATTGAAAGCATCGAGGTCATCAAAAAGCAAGGTCTGGTCACGCCCGAGCGTATGGGCTAAGTCCCCCACTCCGCCTCCGACGAGAGCCATCTTAAGCATCAACGGCACCACCAAGGCATTGTCGGCCAGGGTGCTCCACTGGGCATCGAGGGTAGTGGCGAAGTCGAAGACATATCCTTTGCCCGACTTACGCTGGGTCATGAAAGGCTCTCCGTTGTCGAGACGAATCAGCACCGAGGCGTCAACGGCGGGCTTCAACGACACATGTCGCATCACCTTGGGTAAGTCGGCATGTTGCGGCATGTCGAGAATCACATCCCTAAAGAACTCATGACGCATAGCCAAGTCGCCAGCTGAGACCGTGTTGGTGTCGATAACCTGTCCGTCATCATGGAAGAAAGCCAGCGACATCCCATCCGCCACATTGTCGAGCAAGGTCTTGCGAAGCGTCTCGTTAATGGCGGAGGTGGCACTCACCACGACGAGTTGCGACTTCGACAGCGTCCCAAGGTCGAAACGCGAGGGCTCCATCTGGGTGAACTCATATTGAGGGTCGTCATCGAAGATCATGGAGACGGGCGATGGCTCACGGTTAGGGTTGAGCTCGACCACCTTCAGCGTCGGTCGGGTGCTGATGACGAAACGGTATTGGTCATCAAAGGTGATGGGGAAATCCATGAGGGACACGACACAGCGGGTGTCGCCATTCTCTTGAAGCAGGAACTGCATCACCGCCTCGGCATTCGACTGCCCATCCACATCAACGGTGGTGGAAGCCATCACCTTCCCATCCATGGTTAAATTGAGCGGGAGGCCTTTGACAGCCTTGTCACCACGGTTACTCACCAGCAGATGAAGGTCGTTGGTCAAGCCCATCTGCATCACGGGTGACTCCAGCCACACCGAGTCGATGGAGAGGTTGGACTGCACCGATGCCGACATCGGGACCACCACCACCTGAGTGCTGGTATCTGTTTGTAAACCAGAAAGGTCAAACATGTTTTCCTGAAAGTCAGAGAAAGCAAACAAGGTGGATTCCTCAAAGCCATGCAACCGTTTGAGCATCGCATACCGGTCGAGAACCGCATTCATCTTCACGGGCGGGCCGTCGAGTTTCATCCTGTCGAGTTGGTCAAGCATCTCCTCCTGGTTCATGGGGTATTCGTTCTGCAGCTCAAAGCTGTTAGTCATCAGCAAAAAGCGCGTCGAGGGCGAGAAACCACCCACCAAGTCTTTAGCCGACTCACGGGCATCTTCAAGCAAGGTAGTCTTCGACGACTGTGCCTTCATACTCATGGAGTTGTCGATATAAATACCCACAACCCCTTCCTCAGTGTTGATGCTGGCGGCAGTGTCTTTCTTATATGGGAAAGCGAAAGCCAACACAAGAGCCGCGATGAAGAGACAGCGAAGCAGGAGGGTGATGAGGTATTTCAGTTTCTTGGTCTTGGCGTTCTCTTGCTGGATGGTCTTCAGCACTGCCGTGTTGCTGAAATAAACCAGTTTGTGTCTTCTGAAGTTAAAGAGATGGATGGCTATCGGGATAACCAAAGCCGTAAGGCCCCAAAGCATCGATGGATAGAGGAAAGACATGGGGGAATTGAGAATTTAAAGATTAGAAACCATAATGGACATTTTTGGAATGACCAACATGCGAGGAGCCGAAAGAGCAGGCGTCGCCGCCCTGGAAATGCAGCGGAAGGATGAGGCTGAAAGTACATTCCAAACCACTATTGTGCCTACGTTGCACCGAATAGTGAGTGCCCCCATTGCCGAGGTTGGCGGCAGGGGTCTCCGAGTTCAGTTCCTTGACGGCATGGGTGTTCAACAGCCCCATACTGTAGGCGACTTCCAGCTTGCACACCAGAGAGAAGCGGTCGAAACGCATCGTGAAACGGCCTCCCACCCCACCAAACACACCCGCGTCAAAAGGAGCCATGTTGGAAGCGTTCACCGCCACAGTGGTCGCTCCTCCACCGGAGGTCAGCTCTGAAATCGACCCCGAGAGGTTTATCGGTTTGTTCAAGATAGGCACCTTCTTGATATAAGGCAACACCATGCCCACATCCACCCCCGCAAGCAAATACGGTTGGAAAGCATTGCTTACTGGAAACACCACCTCCACTGGAACGCGAAGGTCGATATAGTTGACTCTGGCAAGGTAGAGAACACTGTCGCCCGAAGGAATACTGAGGAACCGGCGTGAATCCCCCCGTTGGATAAACATGAGCTCGGGAGCCACATAAAGAATATCTCCCACGGGAATCTCGACCTTCACACCTGCCATAGGTCTGATAAGGTTGAGAAGCGCAGTGTCCTTCGGTGTCGCATTCAAGGTGGGATTACCCCAATAATTATAGTGTGGTATCAGCGCACCCGCCTTAAGCCCCACACCTATATAACGCTGTTTTGCCCGGCGGCTGCTTTCCGCATCCACCTGAGCCATCACAGGAATAGCCAACAACAAAACCATGATCATCAAAAACCATCTTCTCATCTTGCTATCCTCCTAATTATCCCAGTTGACGAACGGCTGGTTACTGTTGGTGTTGTATCGGGTCGTGTCATCTGAATCCTTATATACGAAAAGCTTGCCTTTCATGGAATTCACCGCCTCCAGCACCTCCGCCTCAAATTCACCAGGGTTATCGATTTTAATATCAATATTGTATAAGGCCAGCCGGGCATTGGTGATATTGCTATGTCCATCCGTCCTTCTTCCCGAGATGGCAATGCCTTGCGTGAGCCAATAGCGCAGGAACTTGTTTCCTAATGGGACTCTCACCAACTGTTTCCGTTGAAGATAAACCACAAACTGGTCACCATTGCCTTTCACGTAGGCTGTGTCAGCATGGAATTGCTCCGAATTTAAGTCCAAACCAGGAATCAAGACATCACAATGGGTGATCAGATGCTGTTGTCCATGCATATAGTCGTTCCAATGAGTGAAATCGCCACCGAAGCGGAAATACACTTTGTCATCAGGATTCCCGATACCAGAGGGATAGACACATTCACGGTTAGCGAACTCAAACTCCCCTCTCACATCCGGGGGGTAGATGTCCAAATTGACATTCATGCTCTCATGCGCCGGCCTTCCAAAGACTTCCTCAAAATCTTTCACATATCCCTCCTCGCCGAACAACACGAGTGTTTGGTTACTGGGATCCTCTTTGAGACATCCGACAGCAAACAACGGCAAGAGCAAGACAACGAAAAGCCGCAGCTTCCTTATATTCATCTTATTCATTAATGGCATCTGCAATTATTTTACATAACGGACAACAACAGGGTTTTATTGCCTTTTTTCGTGTGAACTTCCACCAAATAGAGTGCTTCTGGAAGGTCGGCGACACTGAAACTGACGCTGTCATCGGCAAGGCATTCGATGGACTTCACCGGTTGTCCCAGCATATTATACACCGTGATGCTCTGAATCGCTTCTGAGACCACCGTGACGGCATGACGGGCAGGATTAGGATAGAGTTCCATCTTAACGGCCTCGTTCTCCTCCACCCCAAACGGCGTGGCGTTGATGAAGAACGAATCAGAGCCGCAGGAGCCGTCGCCCACGGATGCTGACAAGACAGCCTGTCCTTTTTGTGTCACGATGACCTGGCAACAGCTCTTCCCATTGATGATGGTGTCTTGGTACGGCCATATCTCGGGGGTCAACGTCCAGTTCAAGGCGCTTCCATCCACATCGGTGTAATAGTAATACACACCTGGCCAGAAGCTGTTCATCACCGCTGCCTGAGACACGCCGGTGATTTGCACCTCCGATGACTCGAACACCGTGATTTTAGCCGCATTGCTATTGTTTTCATCATTGCAACCTTCTACATGATAACGCAGGTACCATCCATTGAAATACCACGCCACTTGACCCATGTCGAACATCACTCCATCCGCGCCAAAGGGACCGACACCGTAATTGCCATTCTCGGTAGCACAGACCTGCCATTCTCCTATTTCAGGCTCTGTATTATGCCAAGCCACCTCTGGTTCGGCAATCACCAGCGCGCCATCAGCACACACGCCCACCGAGGCTTGTATGTCATTCAAGATCTCCGGTGTCCCCGTCACATGAAGGGTGACAGGATTGCTTGCTGAGAGCTCGAAATCACAGTCCGACGAAGAGATGACATAACGCACCTGTGCACCATCATAGCCATTGTCGATGGTGAAACTCTGACCCGGGATATCCGTCCAGCTGCCGCCGTCCAACCGTTGCCACCTTGAGGTGTAGGCACTTTGATGGTCATCGACCTCCACTTGGAAGTCAGCAGGCGGGAATGACTCACCGCTGCAGAAATGGTCGGACACGCTCATCGTGGTGATGACTGGGCGACCCTTCACCAAAAGGCCAAAACTTTGGCTGTAAATAGGATCATTACTACAATCCCCCTTCATGGCATAGCACAGTTCGTAACCTTGATAACGCTCCGTGATGACCTGAGTCATGTTCATGGGATCAAAGTGTGTGAAGTTATTCTCATCTTGGTATTTGAGATACCAGCCCAGAAGCTGAGGAGCAGGTTGATAATCAGGATCCGTGAGCAGAGGAGTGTCTATGTTATAGGTGGAAAGCACCTCCGACAACGACATCCCGGAACATACCGACACGGTGCTCGGCCAGCTCACCGAGGCAAACTCAGGACCTTGAACGACCTCGACATGTTTGGGAACGCTAAATTCAGGATGGTCTTCGTTGCAGGAATTTACCGCAGCCCACGACACATAGAAATCACCCAGCGTCATAAATGGATCATTCACAGGAGAGAACGTCACCGTGTTTCCTTGGCTGTCGGTGTATCTCCAAAGGACATAGTCAATGTTCGATGACACGTTCAAGACCTGTGGATTGAGATATTGTCCCCTGCAAAGGTTATCTGTGATTTCAAACTCGGCGTATGGCAAGCCGATGATGTGGATTTCCCCGTATTTGGAGATGGGAAGTCCATTACATCCTGTCACAGAATATTTCAGCCACTTCCCTTCATCCTGGGCCGTGAGTGGCGCATTGGTCACATCGAGATATGGGCCGTTTTGATTGGTACCGGCACTGATTTGCCAGACACCTTCACCCTCGACATAACCCTCTGTTTCCGGAGCCGCGGGAAGGGTCAATGCAGTACCCTCACAATAGCCCGGCAAATCCAACGGCGCATTATCGGTGAAATGCGGAAGTGGGGTCACTTCAATCAAGAAGAGCTCACTGCTTCCCGGGGTGTAGCATCCGTTATCCGCACGATATCTCACCGTATTGATTCCAGGAGGAAGTGTCTCCACACGAGGATCGAAATCCTGCAAATTATAAGGATCATCCTCTGGCGCATACTGCCAAGAAGAGGTGCCGTTGTCCGACCCGTTCTTCCAGTCAACATCCACCTCGGCTGTCGTCAGGAACTCCCCTTCGCACAATGTCGTCGGCTCAACGACGGCGGAAAGCACTTCGGGGGTGCCCACCACATAGAGCTGGAACGGTGTGGAATACACAACGATGCCACCACAGTCGCTTTCCAGCACGTATGAGATATATCTTCCATGCCAGTTATCAGTCAGCACCGGATCCTCAACACCGATCTTTGAGAAATAGATGCCGTCGTATGAATAAGCCCAATAAGCATCGGTGATGTTATTATATGGATCCACGTATGCAGGAGCCGGGGGGAGATAAAGCAGGTCAGTTACACAGTAACGCTCTTCAAACGGGAGCTGCTCTGTCGGAGCGACGAATGACGGCCCCTCGACAACGGCGATGGGTGATGATGCAACGACCTCACTGGTGCCACAATGGTTGTGAGCCACATAGCGGATCAAACAGCCGTTATAAGCCATCTCGAAGTTGGACAAAGGAATCCATTGACCGTTATAGTTCACCTCCCAACGCTCATAGCTGGGATCGACAGGGTCATTGGGGTCATCAAAGAGATGCCAGTTGCCCACTGAAATCTCGGTGAGCATCCCATTCGCTATCAAAGAGCCCACTGAAGTACCCTCACACACCTCGTTGGGCAAGTTGGTAATGGTTTCAGGATACAGCGAAGGCGCATCACCGACGGAAAGACGCATCAGTTCGCTGGTGGCAGGCTCACCGCAACCATCAACATAGAAACGAACCCAACAGCCATTATCGGTCACAGGTAACAGATAGGTATCAGGATTATCGACCCGGACAAACTCCATGGAGCCTGGTGCCTCACTAATCTCCCATCCATAGCTGTCGTAATGGCAATCCTCACAAGGCGAGAAGCCCTCGGGAAGCACCTCTGACAACGACGTGCCCCAACAAACAGTATCAAGCGCAACCGGTATGGAGTCGGGAGCTATCAAGGATGGCTCACCATAAACCGTCAATGAATACGGATTTGGGCTGTAAGCATAGACAGTTTGACCGTCACATTGATAGGCCAAATGGTAACGAATCAGGCGGCCATTCCATTCCTCATCGAGGATAGGCGTTCCTTCGATCGGGGTATAAGAGACTCCCTCCTCGTCCGAAAACGCCCAATAGCTGCTACCTGGCAGCACCGTCAAGCCATTGGGGTTATAGCCCGGAGCCTCTGGGAACACCAGCTCATCACCAACACAAAAATAAGAGGCAAAGGCAGGCGTTGACTGCAAAATCGGGCCCTCAGAGACCTCAAGCGTCACGGTGTTGGTTGACACAGAACCACAACCGTTGGTGGCTTGGTATTTCACCTGATCGCCGTCTTGCAGCTCAGTGTCCGAGGTAAGTTCCTCCCAGTCTCCACCAGGATGTTTGATCCACCAGCCAGCCACGCCTTCATCACCGTTCCATTCGGTGACATGCACCTGATTGGAAAAACTCGACGGGAGAGCCCCTCCTAAGCAGATGGCTGCCGGAGCGTTGATTGACATCGTGTTCAGCGTAGCCTTGTCGTTGACAGACAGCTGCTCCGCATTACTGGGCGTGTCACCGCATCCGCTGATGGCATAATGACGTACCCATTTGCCATTGTCAGCCCGACTCAAGGTCTTAGGCAGATTCAAGGTCTCGTAATTATTCTGAGATGTGCCAGTGGAGATTTGCCAAAGCGAACTCGTGCCAGGAGCACCAGCATAGGCCGGAGTCTGAAGGTCATTCGCCGAAAGCACATCACCCGCACAGAACACCGCTTCAAAAGGAGCCAACTCCTCTGAGAACTCAGGGTTCCCATATACATGAAGAACAACAGGATATGGACTGTTTACCGTTCCACACGCACAGACCAGACGATAGCAGATCCAGTTGCCATCCCAGCTCAAGTCAAGGGAGGGATTGCCATTGATTTTTGAGTATGTATTACCTCCATCCTCTGAACGAACCCAATAGTGTTCCGAAACGTTAATGTTGTTGGTTATATAACTCGGCGTGGATTGCGCCGACAGATTCAAGGTTTCTCCAACACAATAATAAGCATCGAAAGCAGGAGTCGGTTGGGTGAACTCAGGACCCGCAGTGACACTGATGGTGACTTCATCCGTCACCACCTCACCACAATGGTTCTGCGCATGATAACGCAGTTTATCCCCCTGGGCAAGCACCGCGTCACCGATATCCATCCAGCTGCCATTGCCATGCTTCACCTGCCATCCTTTGACACCCACATCGTTTTTCCAATCGCTCACATCCACCTGCGACAAATAACTGTCGGGCAGCGAACCCCCTTCACAAATGGTGTTGGGCACGGTGATGTTGGTTTTGTTCAGCACAGGGTCATCACATATTTTCAGCAATAGCGTGTCACTATAGGCGAAACCGCAGGCGTTCTCAGCCCTATAACGCACATAATAATCATGACAGCTGGAGCTATTGGGGAAATTGTTGAAATTAAGCAAATTCCACGGTTGGCCAAAGGATTCCGTCCATTCCCAATAGCATTCAGAGTTCCAAAGCTCACCCCCGTTATTATTACATGAGGCAGTGAACATGGGAAACGCATCACCCTTGCACCAATAGCCATCTTGAGGAAAACCAGAGACCACGAAATTCGAGGGAGAGGAAATGACAGTGATATTAATATTTTTTTCCGATGAAGTGATGCCGTATTTACGCACACGGTACTGGATTTGATCCGTTCCCACATAACCTTCGTCAGGCGTGTAATAAACCTTGTTATCGTTACCGAGATAGGCGGTACCGTGATAGGTTTGTATTGGAGTCATGGCATCAACCCAGCTCGAGGATGCGCTTCTTCGTATCTGGATCACGGCAGGCAGGTTAGGCTGATCCGCAGGTTCGGTGAACTCCACATGAGGCAACACCTCGATAGGGTCAAATGAACCGGTGCATCCAGTCACAGCGAAAAGATGAGGATTGACGGCATAGTTTTCCCTCACCAGGCTGGCATCGTCAATGCCGAAGTCATCACCATAATCAGAGATCCAAAGGCATTCATCGTAAAGAGCTATCTTCAGCTGGCCATTCGCATTGCTCAGACAACGAAAGACTGGCGACTGTTCCCAATACCGTTCACCTTGATGAAGGGTAGGTTCCCAAGAGGTCTGGTTGTTGTCCAAAAGCACTGTGGTGTTATTGCATTCTACACGGAATTTAACCTTGGCATCAAGTGCGGGAAGCAGCGTATGACTTCCATTGGAAAGATGGGTGGCCCAAAAAGTAAAATCATAGAACATGTTCGGCTCCACCTGTAGGGTGTATTGGATGATTTTACTGCTATTGGGGGCCCCCGTAGTGTAAAGATAGTTCGTTTGGGTTAAGTTTCCGCCAAAACCATTCACTGCCAAGAATTTCTCAGCGGAATGCCCCGACGGATGCCCGTCACATGGGAAAAAACTGCCGTTGGCATTATTGGCTTGTGCGGTCACAAAGATTTTTCCGCTGCCATGACCATCGGCGCCTCCAGTTTGAAGGAAATGATAGGCTTGTGACTGTTCATAGTAATATGTGTAATCCGTATAAATAACCGGATCACTCGGCCAACTTACGTCGGAAATCTGGAAATCGCAATTATGTCCTGCCAACAAATTCGTTTGTGCGTGTGAAGACCCGGCCACGAGAGCGAGTGCTATCACCGCGAGGAATCTAAGCACCTGTTTCATCATAAAAAAATAATTTTGCCAAAAATAAGCATTTTTTGCAAATATGATGCCAATGGCTCAGCTTTTTATGATTTTCCCGTTGAGCACTGCCTCTTGCAGATCGTCGCCATGGTAGGTCAGTTTCAGGGAGAAGAAAGGAGATTGTTGGTCGATGAGGCGGAGGAAAATTTTATCACCCTCCCACATTGTTAGTTCCAGAAGACGTTGTTTTTCAATCCATTCGAGGTCACCTTCATTACACTCAATCTGTTCGCCGGTCCAGTCGGTGCAGACAAAGAGATGCATGTGTTCGCTCTCCCAGATATCGGAGACGAAGGTGACGATGCCGCAATAGCGCCATTGGGTGACGGTGAAGCCGGTCTCTTCCCACACTTCGCGGAGCATACATTCCTCGGGGCTTTCGCCCTCCTCGAATTTTCCTCCCACGCCAAGCCATTTGTCGTGGTTGAGGTCGTTTTCTTTTTTGGTGCGATGGAGCATGAGGTATTGGTCACCTCGTTCCAGATAGCAGAGGGTGGTTTGTTTCATAGTCTTGACAGCCAGATACCAAAAAATTTGTCATATACTTCATAAATACCCAAATGACATGTAACCAACTGTTTTTCCATCAACGATTTAATGGTGGTTTGAACCGAGCTCGCTGCCGACAGATGATATTTTTTTAGGAACTTGGATCCCATAATGGCTTTTGCTTTTCCCTCATTATTGATGGCCATCAATAGTTCTTTTTGTTTCAGCGTCAGTTGATACAACAAATCGGCATAGATCGTACTACTATCCTTTACAATATCATTCACGGCCACATCAACGCTTTCTATTCCGCATCTTTCACCTCTCATGGTATCAGCAAACAGGTAATTGAGCACCTTTTGGACATACCAGGTAACACCCTCGAAACGCTCGTAAATAGCATCAACGACTCCATCATCGAGATGTTTCTCGGCGTTTTCGAAATGCCTTTCGGCAAATTCAACGTATTTTTCCAAACTGATGGATTCCAAACTAAGTGTGGAAGTGGAGGCGTAAAACGGGCGTGCGGGAGAGAAGAACATTTCTGAGAGCAGATGACGTTCAGAGCCTGAAAAAACAAACTGAGCGTTGTGGCAACGTTGGATATGAGTTCTCAACACAGCCTCCACATTCTTTTCAGGATAATAAGCTATCTGTTGGAATTCATCAATGGCGACAAGGCATGGATGCTCTGAGTGTTCAATGTAAGAAAAAATTTGCTCCAGCGTATGGTTAGGGGATTGGATGGTACCCATCTCCACATTCCACGATGGGTTCTCCATGGAATCGAAGCTCACGCTAGGCTTCAACGAGCTTACTACGCTCAGGAATTTTTCCATCTTCCTTTTCCCTTTCGAATGAAGGGTATTCAGCATCACTTTCCCCATCTCAGTCACCAGTTCGTTCAGGCTTTTTGTCGAATAAATATCAACAATAAAAGCATACCATGATTTTTGGATCTCTTTCTGTTGAAAAACATGATAAAGCAAACCTGTCTTACCCAAGCGGCGAGGTGACATCAGCACCACGTTGTTGCCATTGGTCAGAAGGCACGTGAGTTTAGCGGTTTCTTCTTCCCTATCACAGAAGTAGTCTGGTCCTTCATAACCTAAGGTAACGAATGGATTTTTCAGCATAAAACGTCACGTTTATTGTTTCACAATGCAAAATTAATAATATTTTTGAATAATACGTTTTTTACGTAACGTTTTTTACGTAATTTCTTAGTTTTATTCAAAAAAAAGCAAAGGCGACCTCACGGCCGCCTTTGCGAATAACCTTTTCGAACTTTGGGATTAGATGATACCCTGAGCGAGCATAGCTTTAGCCACGCGCATGAAGCCGGCGATGTTGGCGCCCTTAACGTAGTTAATGGTACCATCAGCTTGTTTGCCGTACTCGACGCACATGTCATAGATGTCGTTCATGATCTTGTGCAGTTTCTGGTCAACTTCGGGGGCAGTCCAGTTGATGTGAGCGGCGTTCTGGCAGATTTCGAGGCCAGAGGTAGCCACGCCACCAGCGTTGACAGCCTTGCCGGGAGCGAACGGGATGCCAGCGCCTTGGATAGCGGCGATAGCTTCAGCCGTGCAGCCCATGTTGGAGATTTCAGCAACATACTGAACGCCATTGGCGATCAATTCCTTAGCGTCAGCTTCGTTCATCTCGTTTTGGAAAGCGGACGGGCAAGCGATGTCGCATTTCACCATCCAAGCCTTCTTACCAGGAGTGAAGATAGCCTTGCCGGGGAACTTGGTAGCCATGTCTTCCACCTTGTTGCGGCGTGAGTCACGCATGACCAGCATGTAGTCGATCATTTCCTTGTTGATACCTTCGGGCAGTTCGCAAACGCCGTCCGGGCCTGACAGAGCGACGACTTTAGCGCCGAGTTCGCAAGCCTTGGTGGCAGCGCCCCAAGCCACGTTACCGAAGCCTGACAGAGCGACTCTCTTGCCTTCCATGGTTTCACCCTTCTGGTGAACCATACGGTCAACATAGTACATAGCACCGAAACCGGTAGCTTCGGGACGGATCAAAGAACCACCCCAGCCATAGCTCTTACCTGTCAAAGCGCCTGTGCTGTGTTC
>JAEEII010000082.1 GCA_016281295.1 Bacteroidales bacterium | reverse complement strand
TTCTCCTTTTTCCGCAAAGGTCGGAGCCCGTTTGGTACTGGTGGCGTAGCAGGCGTTTCCCTTACCGCCCCGGCCGCCTTTTGCAGCCACAAACTCCTGGCCGTCTTCCGTCAGGTCCGCAATCATGATAGTCGTTTCTTCATCCCGCACAACCATACCCAGGGGGACCTTGATAATCACATCTTCTCCCCGGTGCCCGGTCATGTTGGAAATGCCGCCTTTATCGCCACGTTTTGCGATGAATTTCCGCTTGTACCTGAAATCAATCAGGGTGTTCAGGCTGTTATCGGCCCGTAAGATCACGTTGCCCCCCCGGCCGCCGTTGCCGCCATTGGGGCCCCCTTTTTCCACAAACTTTTCCCGGCGGAAGCTGCTCATGCCGTCGCCGCCGTTGCCTGCTTCCACATAAATCCTTGCTTTATCAATAAACATGCGAATCTCCTGTTTTGAATTACATATTATCTTATATTATACCACAGCACCCTACCATGCGGCAACAACGCCGTCGGTGCGCGGCTCGGTTGCGGCTGCGTAAACGCCGTCGGGCTGGCGTAAAATCATCTGCCCCCTGCCAAAGGAGGTGAAATCTTCCATAACCTTAATATCATGTCCCCGCTGTTTCAGGTCTTCTACTATCTTCCTGTCATAATTTGCTTCCACTTCCACGGTTTTCCCGCCGGTCCACTGCCACCGGGGCGCATCCAGCGCTTCCTGGGGATTTAACCCGAAATCGATCAGGTTATTGACCACCTGGACCTGTCCCTGGGGCTGCATGAACGCGCCCATGACGCCAAAGGGGCCCGCGGCCTCTCCGTCCTTCAGCAAAAAGCCGGGAATAATAGTATGGTATGGTTTTTTCCCCGGGGCCAGACAGTTATCCTGTTCCGGGTTCAGGCTGAAATTCTTTCCTCTGTTATTCAGCAGGATGCCTGTCCCCGGCACGGCTAATTTGGAGCCAAAGTTATTAAAATGACTCTGGATCAGCGACACCATGTTACCGTCCCGGTCAGCCGTACAGAGATAGACCGTGCCGCCACAGTTCAGATCTACCGGTCTGGGAAGCTGTGCTTTATGGCCAATTTCCGCCGCCCGTTTTTTACCGTATTCCTCACTGAGGAAATATTCCACACTGGCCTTCATGTAACGGGGATCCGCAATGTACATCTTACCGTCAGTGAATCCGATCTTCATGGCTTCCAGCTGTTTATGGACGGTTTCCGGATCTTCCTTCTTCCCAAGAGATAACTGCCGCAGAATATTCAGTGTCATCAGAACCACCAGGCCGTGTCCGTTAGGCGGAATCTCACACACCTCATAGCCTCGGTAATGCAGCCGGATCGGTTCTACCCACTCCGGTTTGTAGTTTTGTAAATCTGCTTCGGTAAGATAACCGCCTGTTTCATCGGCAAAGCGGAGTATCTCCCGGGCAATATCTCCTTTATAAAAACTGTCACATTTGCTTTCCGCAAGTTTGCGCAGCGTCGCTCCCATTTCCGGAAGCCTTACCAACTCTCCGGCTTCCAGTTTTTTGTGATTGAAAAACGTATCCAACATCGGTTGATACATCGTTTCGTCTTTCAGTCCGGCAACCTTGGGCACATTCTTCTTCCATATCCTGCTGCAGATCGGCTGCAGGGGAAAGCCATCTTCCGCGTAGCGGATTGCCGCATTAAACAACGAAGCAAAATCGGCAACGCCAAACCGTTCGTAGAGTGCTTTCCAGGATGCAGGCGCTCCGGGGACGGTCACCGTCTCCCAACCATGATCCGGCATGTCAGAGACAGACAGATCAAGGATTTGGCCGCCGTCTGAATAATGCCCCGTTTCTCTCGCCTCCATGCCAAGCTTCGCCAGCACCTTTTCTCTGGTGAGGGAAGCCGGCGCCGGCCCGCTTCCGTTCAATCCGTACAGCTTTCCTTTGTACCAGACCAGCGCAAACAAATCACTGCCAATGCCGTTGCTTGGCGGTTCCAGTACTGTCAGGCTGATAGCCGTGGCAATGGCTGCGTCAATGGCATTGCCGCCGTTTTTCAAGATGTCAAGGCCGGCCTGGGCCGCCAGCGTCTGAGACGTACAGACCATGCCGTTTTTTCCGTACACTACGCTGCGACGAGAGGAATATTTGTTAGCATCGCTGTTAAAAGAAAGATATGTACTCATGGCGTTCCATTAATTCAATCAGCAAAACGTGATTGGATTTTTCCTTTCTCCCAGGGTTCCGGGTAATTCAGCTCCATAACAACATAGATTATCTGCATCATTAACATTATTAAACATTATTATATCACAGCTTGCTGTAATTGTTCTTTATTTGGCAAAAAAAATAAGCATCCGGTATTTTCACCAGATGCTTGTATGCCAGAAATATGGCGGAGTGGCCGAGATTCGAACTCGGGCGAGCCTTGCGACCCCTAACGATTTAGCAAAAGCCGAACTGGCTGTTACAACCATTTTTACTGTAACAATTCTGCCAAATTCGGCGTTTTTTATGTCCATTTCATCATCATATTGTAAACATTTTCCGTCCATTTTTAATGTTTTTTTGGCTATTGGCTACCTTTTTGGCTACACAACGTCATGTTCACTTTAACAAACAAAAGCAAGAAGTTGAATATACTTTTTTACATATTATAGTTATGTATCAGCCAGTGACTATGCCGACAAATTGTAATTTCCCATACTATAAACAAGACCGCCGCGGAAGTTGAATTTCCACGGCTGTTGAATAATTACCATGATAAGTTGGGGCTTGTCAGCTAAAAATTAACATATTCCCCGCTTCCTCATAAAAAGAAATTACGGATTTGTCTGGTTTGTCATATAAGCGTATAGTTCAGTAACAGGTACTAATGTATTATTGAATGTAATTCCTTCGTATTTTAAGGCTTCGAGTCCTAAAATAGTTGTTCCGTTATAAGTGATTGAATTTCCCCAATACAAATTAATTACAGCGTTGGATCTTGTCTTATCAGTCAGGCAAATACCCATATCCTGGTTATCCAGTCTTGTGATGGTAAAGTCACTTAAATCCGCGCCGTTGATGGTTAAAGTTTTTTCAAAGAGATCCTGGGATGCTTTGTTGTTCCGCTGAATCGTCAGTACTCCGAAGTTGTCTGACCACTGTACGTTTACATGGCTTTCCCCTTTTTTACTCTGTTTGATTGTGACGTTTCCGACGGAAACATTTATAACGTTTGTTCCGGAGTAGTATTTTTCATCGTCTTCCGAAATGACGGAAAGCCCGTTTTCTCCCTGGGTTCCACCTGCAATGTTAACCGTGTTGTTGCCCGTATTTAAATAAATGCTTGAAACGGCGCCCGCGTCTTTTTCGATAGTAATCATGTCTGCATTAGTAGTGTCCGGGTTATCCTCGTTATCATAATCGGCCCGTATTGATCTTACGCTTGCGCCCCCTTTAACTGTAATCGTATTCGTCCCTTCATGACCGTAAATTATATCTACGAAGGCTCCGTTACTGATAATAATGGTATCATTACCTTCTCTGCCTGAAATAGAACCGCTTTCGTGGTTTCCGCCTGTTACCGTAATGAAATCATCGCCGTCACCGGCGTTAACGGACCGGAATGCCCCTCCGACTATATTGATCCGGTCGTTGCTTGCCAACCCGTTAACAGTATTGGCAGAAGTTCCCGGAATGATCCAGTCTCTTTGAGGTGTCCCGTTGATAACCCCGCCATAATTGTTGGTGCCGTTGCATTCCGTTACGATTGTCACGGTTTCTGTTTTGTTTTCACTGGCATTGTACCATTGTACGCTTGCGATTTTGTTATCCGTTACAAAATAATCTTTAATTGTGACGGTTCCTACGACTTCATCTTCCTGGGAACCTGTTTTCCGAACAAAAGACAGGGTCAAGTCGTCTCCGGACCGAAGGACGTTGTCAAAATCGTAAGTGCCGTCTTTATAATTGCTGAAGTCAAGGATATCCTTACTGTCGGCGCCCTGGACGGTCGCATTCCAGCCGTTGCCGCCGAACCGGAAGATTTCCTGACTGTTGCTGCCCTGATAGGTCCCGGTCGTATTGATTTCTATTACCTTGTAGGAAGGCGACGGATCCAGGGACCCGTTAATATCTCCGCTGGTAATTGGGTCTGCGTCCGCAAACTGTATTTTCGACAACGGATTCGTCCCCCAGCCTGCTACGGACACAGTTCCCCCGCTTTTGTGTGTAATAACCAGGGTTCCGCTGTCAAGGCGGTACGTTACATCATTTTTATTGACTTTTGCCAGTGTTAAAACATCCATGTCCCCGGAATTGAAATCGCTTTGATTTATCAAAATTTTCGTGCCTGCGATAATTGCGGAACTGATTACATAATTATCTGTGCCGGTACCGCCGCGCAGGGTGTAACTGTTCCCTTTGGTTTGTGTACCGTCGTTGATGGTAATCGTGTCGTTGCCTGCTCCGCCGTTGAGCGTACCGCCGGCTTTACCCGCGTAAATAGTATTATTCTGTTTATTTCCTGTAATGTTTACTGTCTTTGCCGCACTGCGCCCGTCGACGGTCTTCACGGTGGATAAATACTTGGTGGCATCCATCGTGCCGGTAAAATTAGTGCCCAGTTTGATTTGTGTCTTGGAAGCCGTATAACTGCCGCGGCTGTCTTTCAGGCTGATAGTCTTTGTTGCGGCGCCGGTCAGTGTTACGCTGGCTTTACCGGCTTTGAATGTTACATCTTTGCCCTTAAGCGTTGTTGAAGTGATGGTCCCGCTGTTTACTTTCAGCGTATCCTGACCGGCAGCATAATCTTTGATAATAGCAGTAGCTTTCTTCTTGCCAAAAATATATATATCCTTTCCTGCGCCGCCGTAAAGGTAATTGGAAGTACCGCCATTGATATTAAAAGTGTCAGTTCCCTTACCGCCGTAGAAGTAGTTTTTCTTTCCGCCGTTGATATTAAAAGTGTCGTTGCCGGATACCTTGTTCCTGGCATCGTCGCCGTAAATTTTATTGCCGAATCCGATTTTACTGGTTACGGTGATGGTATCGTTACCTTTATCGCCGTATATGTAATTGTGCTTGCCGCCTTTGATGTTAAAGGTATCTTTTCCGGCAGCGCCGTATATTCTGTTTTTTCCTTTATTCGATAATTTCGTTGTCGAACTATTCTTGCCGGTCACAACGATGACGTTGCTTGTGTTTAAGGTAAATTTGTCAACCTTTGCGGTTCCTTTTACTATGGCCATAACGATACCTCCAATGTAAACTGTAAGTATGTTGTTTTACCGCTGCTTGTATCATAATTTTACCATAGGTTTTTTCCCTGTGCAATTTATTCGTAAATCACTTGCGGAATAAATCCGCCTATACAAGTTAAGTCATATTTACAAAGCAAACTACGATTTGTATCACAAACCTTGAACGGCAAGCCCGCGCCCTCAGTTCCTTCTCAGGGCTTGACTTTAAACAGCTTCTGGATATTGCCGCGGTATCGACTGGAAGTTCCGCGTCCACGATATGCGCCATACTCCGCCGACATGACTGCTGGAAGCCGGAGTAAATATCAAGGTCGTTTCTGAACGGCTTGGTCATAGCAGCATACGCATTACGTTGGACGCTTAGGTCCATGTACTGTAGACCATGAACAGCAGGCAACGGACACATGGAATGGATATACTTTAAACGCCCTTCCAAATAGTTTATGGGTAGGTATTATTGATTCTCTTCTCGTACTTTTGTGACCATCTTTTATAACAGTTTTTAAATCTATT
>JAEEII010000081.1 GCA_016281295.1 Bacteroidales bacterium | reverse complement strand
TCGACGACATCAAGGTACAGCGGATCGCCGTTGGCGCCGGGTTCCTTGGTGCGGTCGAGGACGCAAATCTTCTTCACGGTCTTCGGCATGACGTCCATGAGGTACTTCACTCTGAAGGGACGATAGAGGTGCACGGTGATGAGACCGAGCTTCTTGCCCGCCTTGTTCTCCTTGTCGATGACGGTCTTGATGACATCGTTGATGGAGCCCATGGCGATGATGACGTCGGTGGCGTCGGGAGCGCCGTAATAGACGAACGGTGCATATTGACGACCCGTGATGCGGCTCATCTGTTTCATGTACTTGGCCACGATGTCGGGCAGCGCGTCATAATATTTGTTCTGCAACTCGCGAGTCTGGAAGTAGATGTCGGGGTTCTGGGCGGTGCCACGGGTGACAGGATGCTCGGGGTTCAGCGCGCGATCGCGGTATTCTTTCAAGGCCTTGTAGTTGACGAGCTTGCGGAGTTTCTCCATGTCAGCAGCTTCGACCTTCTGAATCTCGTGGGAGGTGCGGAATCCATCAAAGAAATGCACGAATGGCACGCGGCCTTCGATGGCTGCGAGGTGAGCGACAGGGGCCAGGTCCATGATCTCTTGGACGGAACTGGTGGCCAACATGGCGAAGCCGGTCTGACGGCAAGCCATCACGTCGGCATGGTCGCCGAAGATGGAGAGTGCCTGGGCGGCTAAGGAACGGGCGGAGACATGGAAGACGCCTGGGAGCAACTCGCCAGCGATCTTGTACATGTTGGGGATCATCAGCAAGAGACCTTGTGAAGCCGTGTAGGTGGTGGTCAATGCACCAGCCTGGAGCGAACCATGCACAGCACCTGAAGCACCCGCCTCGGATTGCATCTCAACCACTTTGACGGTCTCGCCAAAGATGTTCTTACGGCCGCCCGCACTCCACTCGTCGATGTACTCTGCCATCGGGGATGAAGGAGTGATGGGGTAGATGGCGGCCACTTCACTAAACATGTATGCAACGTGGGCTGCTGCGCAGTTGCCATCGCATGTCATGAATTTTTTTTCTGCCATTTCTAGAATGTTTTGATTTGATTTAAGTTAAGTTAAGTTATGAATGTTTTTTCGTTTCCAAAAAGTGGGTGCAAAGTTAAGCTTTTTAAACTACTATTACAAGAAAAATAAATAAAGTGTGATTTTTATTTTTTCATTTCATTTTTTTTGTAATTTTGCGCGCTCAAAAAATGGGTTTAAAAATTCAACAAATAAACAAATCAACATTTCAAAATTCAAACAATGAAAAAGCTTGTTTTAACACTCGGCATGGCCTGCCTCTTCATGGTGGCCTGCAACAACGCTCCTAAACAACAGGAACAACAACCTCAGGAACAACCCAAGCAGGAAGTCGCTGCTGAAGAACATCACTGCCCCTTCTGCACCCTGAAGGCTGAATTCGCTAACTGGGATAACATGGAAGAGACCGCTAAGGCTGAACTGACTCAGAAAGCCATCGCCCTCTTCGCTGAAACCGACGCCAAATGCGCTGAGATGAAAGCTGAAGGCAAAGAATGCTGCGAGAAAGCCGGCGAGATGAAAGAAGGCTGCGAGAAGAAGATGGAAGAGATGACCGAGGAAGCCAAGGCCGCTTGCGAAGCCAAATGCGCTGAGATGAAAGCCAAGATGGACGAAGTCATGGGCAAATGGGCTAACATCGGTACAATGACCCTCGACGAACAGAAAGACCTCATCCTCGAGCGTATCGCTGCCATGGGCATGGGCCAAGGCAAATGCGAAAAGGATGGCCAAGGCTGTGAGAAACCTGCCGAATAATCCTTTTATTTCGCGAAACCCCTGTAGAGACGTCATATCATGGCGTCTCTATTTTTTTTCACATGGCGTCTCTATTTTTTATTCGTCGCAATTATCAAAATTTTATGAATCAAGTTTGCTTGATTTGATGCAGGAATATCCAATACTTGAGTATGAGAATATATTCCTTCTGGTGTGGTGAAATACCTTTCGTTATCAGTAGGGGGGGGTCATCTGATTATTACTTTTTCTATATGTTTGTGTTTTCCATGAAAGATAACTATTGTTAACGAACCAACAAATTCTTTCAGGTTTAATGTGTTTTGAGAAGAATGACCTATTTTGTTAACTATTAGTTTACCGTTTCCATCGTAAACGCAGATGCGGTCGATGGGTTCATCAGAGAGTATTTCTACTATTCCATTTGAAGGGTTTGGAAATACTCGTGTGTGTGAATTAGTTGTTTCGGATAATGCACTGATGTAGTTGACATGGTTTATTTTTATAGTATTATGAATGTCAAATACATAAATTGGGTGTGAAGTTATAGTACCGTAAAACTGCCCAATCTCACCTGTGACACTAAGGCTTTCACCAATGTTAACGGTGTCTTGTCCGATAATCAGATGCCCTGATATGGCGTCTTCAAATGGCCCCATTCCGATAAAATAAACATTCTCGTCATTGACGATACTAAAAAAAGGCTCTTCCTGGTAATTGGGATATGTTTGTTGCGACAGCGTACCAAACACGGTTTTTGTTCCTTGGGTATTGACAGAAATACTATCAAACAGGATTTCCATAAAAGGCGTTATTCCATTGCCTAAGAACAAGTGTGCTGAGTTAAAATACCCTTTTACTTCAATGTTACGTGGCAAAGTGTCATTTTCAACGATGCATTGTGAGGGCGAGTAGTCCCATTGTTGTTGGTTTGCGATTAGATATTCATCGTTCTGATAGATGACCGCACATTTCATTCCAATTGGTGGAGTTGAATTTGTTGATGGATTACCAACTGCAATAATAGGGCCGACAATGCTTCTATAACCTGTTGTTTCCATGGAAATCACTTCGAATGTTTTGAATTGGGCACCAAATATATCGTAATGGGAGTTTTCGAATCCGTTGATGTTGGCGGTCACATTGCCCTCCCAAATTTGGCTGAAAAAATTTTCATCATGCAATTTGTCATTGTTAGTTAGAAAATGAGTTCCGTTGATGTCTGACCATGATAGATAGCTGTTTTCTCCGCAAGGTGAGGCAAGGCATAGTTCATGATTTGTAACAACGACGTCATTTACGCTGGTTTCAATAGAATATGGCAACACCCGTGTCAACTCAAAGATTGGAAGGTTGTATCCAGGCCAAGTTTCTATCCTGCCTATAAAAGTGTAACGATCATGACCAAGCGTCATTCCGTTGAAGTCGATGGGGAGTGCTTCTTGTAGTTCTCCATTGATAGCAAGATAACAGGTGCTGGCTTGTGAATCGTTGCATGTAATGGTGGCGTAATTGGAATATAAATCTACGAAACCAATACCATAATAATATGTTGCATGTACTAATTCTTGAATGTCAATGGTATGAAACGTCTCTCCGTTTCCATCTTCCATTTCCATGATGGTTCCCACAACTTCGATCTCGTTTCCAACGGGGATGGTGTCGTAGTGGATCACTAGGTCTTCCACATAAGGGTTGGGCCAGTAGCCGTCCACCATGACGTAATAGGTTTCGTCCTCGGTGTTGATGGCGAAGCGGCTGTCGCACGCGTTCTGCTCGAAATAGGGAGCGCCGACGCGGCTCACCACGCCAGTGATGGTGTCCTGGGCGAGACAATGACAGGCTGCCGCCAGAAGAAGGGATATAATGAGAAAGGCCTTTTTCATGGTTTGGTTGTTTTTGAGGTGATGACCATTCGTTTGGTGTCAATCAAATTCTCGTCCACCAAAAGGCTGTAGAGGTAGATGCCTGG
>JAEEII010000080.1 GCA_016281295.1 Bacteroidales bacterium | reverse complement strand
GACTACGTGCTGCAACATACGCCCGGCAACACCGTCTCAAACCTCTCGTCCTCCCGTGCGTTGAAGGATGTCACCGACAAGTACGGTATGACCTACACGCCTTCCGCCGTAGGCGAGGTCAATGTGGTGGAGATGATGAAGAAGACCAACGCCGTGATCGGCGGTGAAGGCAACGGAGGCGTCATCTATCCCGAGCTGCACTACGGTCGCGACGCGCTCGTGGGCATCGCCCTCTTCCTGACCTATATGGCCAAGAGTGGCAAAAGCTGCAGCCAGATCCGCGCCCTCTATCCCGACTATTGCATCGTGAAGAAAAAAACCGAACTCGACAGTTCCGTTGACTTGAAGGCGATCTTGGCCAAGATAGCCGAGAAATACGCTAATTACCAAGTGAATACGGTCGATGGTGTGCGTGTCGATTTCGACGACAGCTGGGTACACGTGCGCAGCTCCAACACCGAACCCATCATGCGCATCTACGCCGAGGCCCTCACCCCGCAGGTCGCCGAGAACATCGCCAACAAGCTGATGGCGGACATACGGGAACTAATGTAGAATGTAGAACGTAGAATGTAGAATGCTGAATGCTGAATGCTGAATGCTGAATGATGAATGATGAATGATGAATGATGAATGATGAATGGGTCGAAGCACCATTCCCCCCTTTAGGGGGGATGCCCGAAGGGCAGGGGGGTGAACGATGAAGCGATGATACGATGAAGCGATGATACGATGAAACGATGAAACGATAATACGAATGACCAAACGAACACATATCCGGACGATCGCTGTGTTGCTGGCCCTGGTCTTAGGGACGGTGGGGATGGTGCGTGCCCAGATGGATGAGCCATGCGGGTGTATGACCTCCGTGCGAAACCTGATACATTATAATATCCAAGTAATAGACAAGGACATTGTGTCCAATCATAAGGTTCTGTATCTGGAAGGTTATCAATGTGGAACTCCCGTTTATCTGGACAGCGCTAATGTCAAGGGAAGCAAAGCTAAATTCAAAAGCAAGCATCCCGTCGAAAAGGGCGTGTATCGTTTAGTCTATGAAAAAGGCGGGGCGCCGGTTTGGGACATCTTGTTGCGGAATACTCATAAAAGCTTGATGACATACGGCAACGGGTACAATAAAGTTGGAAATTTTGCTTGTAAATCAGGAAGTTATGAGGCAAATTACGCGAATCTATCTGATGAAATTCGTCGTAATTCAAGCGCGATCGTTTCTGTGGATGCTTTTCGGAAGATAATAGAGAAATATTCCGATTCACCTGGCAGTTCTGTGGAACAGTATTATCTGTACGATGTTGCACTTTCTGCATACTTGTCTGTCCTCCAAGAGAATCCGCAGTTATCCATACCTCAATCTATTTACGATTATGTGATCTCGAAATTGAACCTTTCAGATCCTTTGATTTGGAATTCCAAGTCCGCAATTCATCCGTTTATTTCTAAATATTTGACAGATAATCAGATATTTGACACAGAATATTTGATTCCCGCTATAGATAGTCTTTTGGCGGGTTGCTGTAGGCCCGGTTTCTTGGCAACTTATCTTTTCAATGCCTATTGGGCGACAGGAGAACCTGCTTACGATCCAATTTTGTTGCATCTTTATGACCAATATAATCTTCCCTGCTGCTTGGGCGACCGTGCGCGTCTGGCCAAACGGAAAATGGATGTTGTCCGCAAGCTCGCCCCCGGTGCGCAGATCCCCGAGCTCACCGCCTACGACATTAACGGCAAACAGCACTCCACCAACGAGATACAGACGAAATACACGATTCTCTGGTTCTGGGATCCCGACTGCGACCATTGTCAGGAACAGACGCCGATTCTGCACGACCTATACCAAGAAAAAGCCGATGAGCTTGATTTCGAGGTCTTTGCCGTGGAGGTCAACGACGACTATGACCGTTGGACAGCCTTTTCCGAGAAATACGGTCTCAGCGACTGGATCAATCTCAGCACCTCCATGGGCGAAACCAGCGAGGATTTCATTGAGTATTTCGACATCGTTACCACACCTGTGATATTGTTGATAGATAATGAAAAAAATCATGCAATAATAGCACGGCAAATTACGTTAGATGAGATTATGCGGTTGATGGAACGATGAATGCTGAATGCTGAATGCTGAATGATGAATGATGAATGATGAATGTAGAATGTAGAATGTAGAATGTAGAATGGGAAACGTACCCCCCCAATATAAAACATCATTCCAAAAGGGCTGAAAGCCCGACCTATGTCAGCATAGGGTGAACGGAGTGATCCCTATGATCGGATGACGATGAACGGACGATGAATGGTTGATGAATGAACGAAGAATCACAATGAAACGATAAAACGATATAAATAATGAGAAAATACGTTATTTTTTTGATGTTCGGCTTTTTGATGTTGTTCGCGAATGTGGCGAACGCCCAGAACAATGTGCCGAAGAACCTGCAGAAGTCGAGGAACAATCCGGCCAATTATCGCGACAAAGACGGCCACGAGTTGATTTTCAACATCAAAGAT
>JAEEII010000009.1 GCA_016281295.1 Bacteroidales bacterium | reverse complement strand
TTTTGTAGACAACTCGAAAAGGATTGCCAATTATTTGTATGAGTGTAGTATTCACCCCAATATTAAAGGAGGTGAGTTGTTTGTGGCAAGCCTTTCTGATGTCCTGTTTGAAGGGAGGAAAGTATCAGCTCTTGGGCTATTCAAATCGGAAACAAAAGACACTTTTTTGCGGTTTGTCTCGATGAACAACAATCTTGAGGTTGAAAACGAACTGGGCACCAATGTCAACAAACTGGATAAGGGCTGCATAATACTCAATTACGCTGATGAGAAAGGGTATTATGTGTTTACACTGGATAGCTCAAACCGCACGGATGCGAGGTATTGGACGGACGACTTTCTGGGTATAACCCCCCGTCAAAATGAATACACTTACACTAAGGATGTCCTCTCAATGACGAGGGAGTTTGTTTCGAAGGTGTTGCCAGCTGAGCATTCCGTGACGAAGGCAGAGCAGGTGGAATTGTTGAATAAATCCGTGAATTACTTCAAAGGCAATGAAGCCTTTTCGATGCAAGGATTTGAAGAGGAAGTTCTTGGGGATGAAGAGATAATCGACAGTTTCCATAAGCACAAGGCGGTGTATGAGCAGGAAAGGGATGTGGAGATTGAAGAAAGCTTTGCAATATCGGACAGCGCATTGAAGAAACAGGAACGCAAGATGAGGAGCGTGATAAAACTGGATAAGAACTTCCACATCTATGTCCACGGAGGCGAAAAAATGATACAAAAAGGCTACGACCCCGAAACAGGAATGCAGTACTACCAGATATTCTTCAATGAGGAGAGTTGAGGAGAACGTTTTATAAATAATAGGTTATTACATGCGAATCATAGGAATCGATATTGTGAAAGGTTCAACGGCGGTTATCCATAACTTGGAACCTGAGGGATCAGGGGGACAGGATCAGGGGGACAGGAACTTTTATACACACTTTCGGAACAATATATTGACCAATGGTCGAGTTCCTCCTTGCAAGGCATAGCTCGAGCGAGCTCGGACTCTGCTCTTGCTTCGTTCGTCACTTCCCTCAAAAATCGTTATCCATGCGTAGCGTAAGATGATAACAACACCATAACAGGCGGCAGAGCCGCAGTTAAAAGTTGAGAGTTAAAAGTTAAAAGTGGGGTTCGGGAAAAATTGTTATTTTTGCAAAAATGTAATATTGGAATATGAAACTGAAGAACTTAAAGATAAGCAATTTCCGCTGTTTTAAGCAGTTTGGGATTGACTTTGCCAACGATGTCACCGTTCTCATCGGTAAGAATGGAGCGGGAAAATCGACACTGATAGATGCCATCCATAAGGCTCTGAGTTTTGCATTTATATCAGACAAGAACTATGATGGTTTTCTGCTTGCAGATGGAATCAAAAGCCTGAAACCGGAGAATTTCAGTGAGGAACAGGACTTTCTGCTTGACGTTGAGACGGGTTATCCTGTAAAGGAGATTTCCATCGGTGCTGATGCTGAAATGGAACATCAGCCTTTGTCATGGTCCATGCAAGCCAGCACACAGACATATACATTAAGCAAGGCGGCATATGCACCAACGGCATATCGGTTCTTGGATATAGTGAACGAAAGGAAAAAACTGCCGGTTTTTGCATTCTACTCGGATACCTATCCGTATAGAAGCAAAAAGACCGTAGGAGAGCTGATTACGGCATCGCCTACGTTTGGCTACTATTGCTGGAACAGCTTTCAGGGAATGACGGGCTACTTTGTGGACCGCTTGGCTCAGAATCTGAATGTCATCAATTACCACAGAGACAACATTGCCCAGCTGGACGCAAGCATAGGGCAAGCGCAGGCTGCTGGCAGCAATACGTTGGAGTATTCAGGTAGTACCATTACCAGCAAGCAAGCTCTGGAGGAAAGGGCACAAGACCAAAAAGCCATGGAGGAGTGTCTGGCGGAAAATGATTTTGTGGAGAATGCGCTGAGGGTTTTTACAGAGAATGACGAGATTCTTCCGTTCAAGCGATTCCGCCCGGGCAGACAAAACGGCAAAATTGAGATTGAGGACAGAAACGGAAAGCGCTGGTCGGTGGATTATCTGCCTGCCGGTTATAAGAGAATCCTCTATATGGTCATTGACATTGCATTCAGAAGCTACTTGCTCAACAAGGGCAAGGAGAGTGACGGCGTGGTGATAATTGACGAAATAGACTTGCACCTGCATCCTTCGCTGGAGGCGACAGTGGTGGAGCGTCTTCACAGGACGTTCCGTAATATTCAGTTTATTATGACCACTCATTCTGCCCTTGTGATTTCGAATCTGGATACTACTGAAAAAGACGGGAAAAGAAACAATGTGGTTTACAAGTTGGCCTCGGGTTGGACTGAGCCACAGGCGTTGCCCAACCTGAAAGGCATTGATGCCACAGCAACGATGCGTGACTTTATGGATGCGCCAGGAAGGAATGTGCGCTATGAGGAATTGCTGAATCGTTATATTGACCTTTTCAGTAGGGACAAGCAGAAGGAGGCTGACACAGTATATGGAATGCTGGTACGCGAGTTTGGCGACACGGAACAGTTGCATCGGGATATTGAGGAACGGAAGGAAGAACTATGATTTATATCGACAAACAACAGAATGTTGCTGACGGTGAAGGATATACAAGAGACTATATTGAAGACTCTTATGATTTAGGCTCTCATGCTTTTATTCCCAGCTTGCAAAGCGAGGAGGCCTTCAACCGGTTTCGCAATCAACAGTATAATTCCCATTCGCCTCACGCAGATGCTGACTTCAAGTCGCTGCTTCTGAGAGAGCAGGAAGGGAGATGCTGTTACTGTATGCGTAGGATAAGTGCTGACGTGAAGGATAGCAACATTGAGCATCTTGTGCCCAAGAAGAGTGCATCGGCTGACTATTCGTATTATGCTGGTTATTCAGATCTGCTGAACTATCATGTGTGTCATTCCGAGTCGTTCGAGGAAAGAAGATATGCTGATAAACAGGCTGCTGCACGGTCGCGCAAGCTTCCGCACATGGTGGCATACGGGAATCTGGCTGCGTCGTGCATGGATTCTCATCACTGCAACAGTGCCAGGGGGAATGCGAAGATTCCGCCTTTGCCTGTTGTGCAAGGTATAGAAAGCAAATACATCTATTCTCCGTCAGGGATGATGGTGACAGAGGATAGGGATTCAGAATATGGCAGGGCAATTGATGTGTTGAACTTGAATTATGATACACTGATGCTTATTCGCTTGCTTTGGAGAAAGGCCGTGTTATCTGGCTATGATGCTACGCAAATCATGGCGATTACGGATATATTGGATAAGCGTTCTTTTCTGTGCACCGTTTTCGGGAAGCCGTCATTCACCGACTTGCCCGCCAGGTGGCAGAACTTTGCCCCTGTTGGCGATAACGGCTCTACTTATTACTGGGACTTGTTCGTGAGATATGATTGGTTCTATGATTACTATAGACATCATGACAAGGAAGGAAACAGAATCTGAGATTTGCTTGGGGGCTTACATCTTTATTTGACTTATGCTAATTGACGATAAGATATTAGACGACTTGACGAGGCGGGCGCAAAACTCGCCTCGTCGTCGCATGAACTTGAACTTTCACGAAAGTTTGGAAGACAAGTGCCACCGCTTCCTGAATGCTGTGGAGCCAGGTGCTGATATTCCTATTCATCGCCATCCTGAGAAAGAGGAGTCGTTTGTGGTATTACGTGGCAAGATTCGTATTACAACCTACAATGACAATGGCACTGTCATAGAAGACCTCATTCTTTCCCCTTCAGAAGGCCGCTATGGCATGAACGTGGAGAAGAATGTGTGGCACACCGTAGAAGCTTTAGAGTCGGGTTCCGTTATCTTTGAATGCAAAGAAGGGCCATACGTGCCGCATGATGTGGAAGGCGTGCTTACGCTTTAGCTTACGGCTTAGATGCTTACAGTTTATGAAAGAGATTTTGAAAGGCGTTTGGCAGTTTTGCAGTTACCTATTCTGGCCACAATGGTAGTTGCTTACTGCTTACCGCTTACAGTAGTTTTGTTTATGAAGTGTTTTTTCCGTTCGTTTGATGTTGGCATTGGCGACTGCAATGTAATACGTCTTGTAAAAGATGATGACACGCAGTACGTCATCATGGTGGATTGTGGTAGTTTTAAGCCTGCCGTCAAGAAATACGTTGAGGAGGTACTAAAAAGCCATATTAACTTACTTGTGGCCACTCATATTGACGGTGACCATATTGTAGGTATATCCAAAATGCTGAAAACTTGCCCGAAACTGAAGATTGATCACATTTGGTATAACTGTTATAGAAGGCACGATGATGAACAAGTAGAGGTTGAACTTACCGAAGAACAAAAGGAAGTTTTACAATGGATAAAAAGCAACCTGCCCGTTGAATTTGATGCCATCAACTACCGAAAGGAAATCAGTGCCGACCAAGGCAAGCCGCTTGCAGAGTGCATTCTTGAGAATGAGGATTGGAACAGAGCATGGGAAAAGAACTATATTACAGACCAAACGCCCGACTTTGAACTATGCGACAATGCGGTAGGAGGTGGCAACAATTTCGGTAAATTGGTTTTGTTAGGCCCCAAACCAGATGCCATGGATGCCATTGAAAAGGAATTTAAAGATGCTTTTAACAACTATTTCATGGAAATCTGGAACGATAACATAGCGCATGGTGAAAGCTTGTCGGAACTGCTTATCCGATTGGCTGACGCAAAGAAGGAAAAGTTCAAAGTGAAAACTATTTCGGCCACAGTGGAACCCAAAATGGATGCCACATTTGTTCGCAATGCCGCGCAAGATGAAGATTGTGACAGCTCTGATACCAACTATTCGTCAATTGCCTTTATGCTGGAATGTGGACAACATAAAGTGGCCATGCTGGGTGATGCTTTTGCAAGCACTTTGGAAGATGGAATAGATGCAAAATACAAGACGTCAGATAAACCCATAATATGTGATGCCATCAAGGTTTCGCATCACGGCAGTAACGGCAACAGTAGCAAGACGCTACTTGGAAAGATTGCCTCGCACAAGTATTTCATCCCTGGTGGTAGAAAAGATGATTACCCCACATGGGGAACCTTCGGAAGGATTGCCCTCAGTAATCAGGATGGCGAGAAGAAAATGATTGTTTTCAGTCACAAGGGCATCATGAGCGAAAAGATGAACGGTCTTGAGGAGAATGTAAAAGAAGAACTGAAAATAGAAACCAATATCACCGATCAGGAATATGTCCTTTTTGAATGGTAAAGATATAGAAAAGATAGTGGTGCCGGTGGAATGCTGTGCCGAGCAAGGTACAGCATTCTTCATAAATAAGCGGCAACTGATGACGGCAAGGCACGTGGTACGCGAGCATTTCAGCGACCCAGCCTCGCCGGAGCCAATTTATATCAAATTGGGTGGTGACAGTATGCTTTGCAGTGCGGTCGATTTGAAAGGAAATGCCGACATTGCTTTGTTGACCATTGATAACGCTGTGAACTATAATGCACCGGAGTGGCTGCCCCTGCTAAAAGACGAGTTTGTTAAAGATTTGGAACTGAGGGCGTATGGTTATCCGCAGGAAGTGGCAATGGGTGTGAATCTGGTGGATTTGTCTGTCGCAAATCGTCTGGAAATAAATGGTTGGAACGATAGGGCTGTGGTTCGCAAGGATGTCTTGCATCTGGTGAACTATGACGGGCTTTCTGGCTCGCCAGTCGTGAACAAAGAGGGGCGTGTGATAGGCGTTTTGACCATACAGACCAATGAAACGCTTGGCTACTTGTCGGTGGAGAAAATGAGTGCACAGTTGACATCCAAAGGAGTGCCCTTTGCTGAAGACTGGCATGGTGAGGATAACACCACTTTCGGGCAAGGACGTAGTACGGAAATATGCCAAAAGGCAATTGCAGGCATTGGTGACCGTTATATGAAGAACTTGCCACAGCCCAACAATCATTTGGAGAGCAGGCTTGACTATTTTTCTGACAAAAAGAGCATTGATGAGCATTCCAAGAATGGGAATGATTTGGTCGAGTTCTTGAATGGTTTGAACAAAAAAGAACAGAAAAGAATAAGAGACATTTATGGTCAAAGGCCTCTTGAACTTAAACGTTTCTGTCGCTATGCGATGGCTAACAGGTTTAAGAATATCCTCCCTTGGGAAAAGGAAATAGAATTGAATACTCTGGTGAGGAAGTTGATGGAGGACCATGCTTTCAACTACATAGATGGCGGGCGAATCAAGAACATGTGCCTGATAGGAAAGGCCGGGTCGGGTAAGACGCACAGCCTTTGTGAATTTGCATCGCACAAGCAGCAACAGGCAAACATCTATTTGTTTTTCGGCACCGAATTCGTGGTGCATGAGTCAATCACAGAACAGGTTAGGGCCAAGGTGTGTGAGGATAAGAGCTTTCAGGATATAGACATTGAAATGCGCAACCGTGGCCGCTATGCCGTGATTGTGATAGATGCCTTAAATGAGGGCTTGGGATGCACCTTTTGGAACAACCATCTTGGTGCCTTGCGCGATGAACTGAACAAATACGACAATATCAAGCTGATTATATCGGTAAGAAGTCCTTTCGATCGGGAATTGAACGACCTGACAAGAGAGGCCATCATTAAAAAAAGAAAAGAAAAATGGGAAGTAGTGCATGTTGTTGGATTTGAAGACAGAAATAAAGCCATAGAGGAGTTCTTTAAGGCATACGGTGTGCCGGAATCATTCAAGGAAAAATATCTGGAAGCTTTTGGCAACCCTCTATTCTTGAAGATTTTCTGTGAAACATACCGCTCGTTGACACCGGCAGAGCTTGAGAACTTGACGAGGTTGACTATTTACAAAAAGTATGTGAAGAGGAAAAACGAGGACGTATCACATCAGGTTGACGAGGACATTGAACTGAATATAGCCGACCGCTATTTGATGAAATTGGCCAATTATTCGGTATTCACTGCCCATTTCAATACAATTACGCGCGAAAAGGCGAGAACATACGCACGCAGGATGTGTCCGGGTAGGCTTTGGAGCCAAGACCTGTTGAATGCCATGCTGTCGTCAAGTTTGCTGCTGTCAGAGCGGACTGCTGATGGCGGTCATGCTGTGATGTTTGAATACGAGAACTTTGGCGACTACTATAAGGCCGAACAGTTGATAAAGTCGAAGATGGATGAAGACGAGGCTCTGGATTGGCTTATAGACCAGAAAAGGTTCTTCGACAAGCATAATGATGTTGCATCCCACAAATTTGAGAATGCTATCATCGCATTGTTCGATTGTTGGACTATCAATGGTATTGCATTGCAGAGAAAGAGTATTGTGCAACAGCAGGAGTTTTTGCGTGAACACTATGTCGAATATCTGATGACTTCGGATATGGATTACGACGATGTTCTGGACAGACTTGAAGAATTAGACCCTCGCATCAAACAGGATTTGGAAATGGTGCGTAAGCCTCAGGCTTTGACATTGCAGGAGGTAATGGAGGTTCACAATCACCTTATGTCATACGATACGGTGGGTAGTCGCGATTTGATATGGACGAACTATGTGAACGATTTGTTTGTCAATTATAATGAATCTATTATTGGGGATTTGCCTTGTGAATCAGATAAAACAAGGCCAATTGACGACGAGGAAAAGAAATTTCTCATCAGGCTTGTATGGATGCTGTCCACAGCGCATCCTCTATACAGGGCTTTGATTATGAGGAAACTGAGAAAACTGCTGGCCATACATCCGAAAATGATGCTGTGGTTGATGGACATGTTTAAGGATGTAAATGACCCATACGTGCTTCAAGGCTTGTATTGTTCGGCGGCGGGTGTGTTGTTGCCTTCGAGAGACAAAGCTCTGCTGAATAGTGTGGCTACATTCATATACAAGCAGTATTATGAGAAACCAGAATGGGTGCCACAAGATCTAATTGTGCGCCAATGGACGCTGAAAATAATTGAACGGGCATATATAATTGACAAGGAATGTGATTGGTGGACAAAGATTAAGACTCCGTTTGTTGCATTGGAATTTGACGAGAAGAAGATACCGTCGTATGGTAGTATTAATTCTGATTATTTCGGCTTACAGCACGGTTCGTTACTGTTGTATGACTCCATTTTCGGTTTTTCAGACTTTAACCGTTATATTATTGGTACCAACAGCCGCCATTCCAGTACTGATTTTTTCAAATACGATGAGATTGCAAATACATACGTTGGCGATGATCTGAGGCGAGAACAAGCTGAAATCGCTTTCTATGTTATGAATGTATTCGGGTGGAACGACAAGTTAGGCTTTCTCGACAATGGCAAATATTCGGTGGGTAGATTTGAGAACGAGACCGAGCGCATTGGCAAAAAAATGCAATGGCTGGCCTGGTATCGGTTGAACGCCCGATTGATGGACAGTTACAAAGTGACAAAGAGCACCTACCACTATTCTGACACGGCAGAGGAGAAAGATTTTACAGAAACACCCTATCCATGGAACACTTCGGAAATTACACTGTTTGACCCCACTCTTGATGTTGAAGGCTACCGCACTACCTATCCAAAAATAAAGGAAGTCGTTACGCCTGAGGTAGTGGATGTTCCAGATAATGAATGGATTCAAAATGGAAATTATGTGCCGTTGTTCAGACACCAAGTCACCATTGACGACAGGTTGTATATCATGCTCTATGGTTTCGATAAGGTTGCGGTAGGCGATAAGATAACGTATGTCATAACTAATGCTGCTTTTGTTAAGAAGGCCGATGCTGAACAATTTGAACAATGGAGTAAGGAACAGAACTTCTATGGACGTTGGATGCCAGAAAGAAACGGCATGTATGATTTCCTCTGGAACGACTACCCATTGGCTGATGCATACAAAAACGCTGTTGAAACAGAGGTTTGGGAACGACCTTCTAATGGGTGCCCTTGTGATGTAATGCTTTCGTATGTGGCACAGCTTCAGGAGCATTGGGAAGGTATTAACCGCAATGATGAATACCTGACTACCGTGTTTATGCCCTGCGAAGAGATGATGCTGCAACAGAAACTATATTGCTCAGAGGTGCGTGGCATAATAAGGCGTGAAGGGGAGAAAGGCATAGCAGCCGTCAATGGACCCAAAGAGAACGGGCTTTCAGGTTTATTCGTCCGCAAGGACATTCTGGATGGATACTTGGAGCGCAACGGTTATGTGATGTTTTACTACATTGTAGGAGAAAAGCAGCTCCAGGAAGATTCGCCACATTCCATCATGAAAGACATGTCGGCAGCCTACAAATACGAACTAGACGGCAGTGTAACAGAAATCCAGCACATGCGGGTGATAGAGCGTGAAATCCCTGAGGAGCCCAAGGCAAACCCCGCACGGCGTGAAGAATTGGAAAAGAAAAACAAAGAACAAGGCCTGTCCACCCGTGAGATGCTTGAGTGGGCAGAATTGATGAATTTGGAGAAGGATGAGGATGAAGACGAAAATGATGAGAGCGGTGAAAATGAATAACACACTTTAAACAACAAATCCTATGGGTATTGACAGATTAACGACTCTGGCTTTTTCGCTATATTCAAATAAAGGTGCTTATGCACTTCTGTTGGGTTCGGGCATTTCACGTTCAGCCCATATTCCTTCGGCATGGGAGGTGGAGAGTGACCTGATTACAAAGATGGCCGCCACAAAAGGGGTAACGAACGAGGCTGATTGGCATGAGTGGTACAAAAACGAGTTTGGAAAGGAAGCGGATTATTCCTCACTACTTGATGCTCTCACATCAAAGAAAACAGAGCGTGTGGGGCTGATGAGAGGCTACTTTGAACCATCAGAAGAAGATAGAGAAATGGGGTGGAAAATGCCGACAGTTGCCCATAAAGCAATTGCTAAATTGGCTAAAGAAGGGTATGTTAAAGTGATATTGACCACTAATTTCGATAGTCTGATAGAGGATGCTTTGGCCGCAGAAAACGTAACTTATCAGGTTGTGCTTCACGAAAGTGATTTGGAAAAGATAACTCCTATCATTCATAGTAAGGTTCCAACGATTGTAAAGATAAATGGTGATTACATTGATTGCCGTTTTAGAAATACCGCTTCTGAGTTGTCGTCATATCCTGATGAATTAAAGGTCTTCTTGAAAGGAATTTTTGAGGATTTTGGTTTGATAACATGCGGTTGGTCGGCAACATGGGATAAAGGCTTGGTGGAAATCATCAGGCAAGCGAAAGACTCCAGATATAATTCATTCTTATCATACGTGAGTGATAAGAATGACGATTTAGAAAACCTCGCCAAAATCAGGAAAGGAGAGACGTTAAAGATTGATGGGGCTGACAATTTGTTCAGTGAGATTTATGAGCAGGTATCAGCTTTGGAAAGGAATGCTGTTAGCAAAAACCTTAACAAAGACGTTGTTCTGTCGCGTATAAAGAAATACCTGGAATCAGATCAGCATTCAATAGATTTTACCGAGTTGATTGAAAATCTTGGAGAGGAGGCATACAATAAGATTCAGGCAATAGCTAACTATTCATATCCATTGTCAAAAGATACTTTTCAGTTCTTCTACAATAGGCACAAAGAGGCAGTTTCAACTTTGTTGGATGTTGCCGTGGTAGTGGGCAGATGGGGAAAACCTGATCAGGTAGCACAAATAGGTGATGTGATAGTGCAACTGTGTTTACGACCCCTTAAAAACGGAAGTATTACAGGGCAAGACGCAAACTATCAACACGGAATAGCAGCAACGCTTCTTTATAATGCCTTGGGCGTTTCGTGCGTTCATTATTCAAACTATCAAGGACTCGATGCTTTTGTTAACTTGGATGTCCCTGCTGAGAATTTTGTCACCACTTTATATAGAAGCAGTTTGCTGAAAGTGGTTGGCGTTGACCATCTTGGACGAGGTACATTGAACGAGTTGATTGGAGCAAGCTATTATTATCCGTATAGCAGGATAATATTAGATGAGTTAAGAAGTGCTTTTGGAAAAGTGTTTAAGTTAAACGATGACTATGAGACAACTTTCTTTAAATGGGAACACCTGAAGTCGTTGTTGTTCGGGTATGAGAAATGCTATTTTAATAATACCTTTGCTGTTCCAATAGGAGACTTCATACGATATGAGGACGAACAGCGTTTGAGATTAAGAGCTGTTACTCCTTATTGCGATTTCTTTGATAGTGCGGAGAAGCTAAAGGACGAATGGCCTCCAATCGAACAAGGTCTGTTTGGTGGAAGGTATGATAACTACAAGGAGGTTTATGACAAGGCCGTGGAGTTTTACAAAAACCATAGAGTAGCATGGTAAAGAAACGAATGAACGCGATACTTTCCATTAAGCCAGAATACGTGGCTGAGATAAAGGCCGGGCGCAAACGCTTTGAGTTCCGCAAGGCTATATTCAAGGAGCCGGTGGGGAAGGTGTATATCTATGCCTCGGCGCCGGTGAGCATGGTGGTGGGCGAGTTTCAGCCCGTGGACGTGGTGAAAGGCTCGCCCGACGAGGTTTGGCAACGCACAAAGCAGTATGCCGGCATCCAAAAGGAATGGTATGACCGCTACTACGCCGGGCGCGACACGGCCTACGCCATCGAAATAAAGAACCTGAAACTCTACGACCAGCCGAAGGCTCTGCCTTTCCACGCACCGCAATCGTTCCGATATATCGACTCGCTTTAGTTGTTTACCGCTTACGGCTTACTGCTTAAAGATTCCCTATGGTCATAGAGTTTATCAATGAAAATCATCCGCTGCTGCCGAAGGTGAAACAGTTGGGACGGAAATGTGCCGCCACCCTGGGTTTTATGCCCGAAGGTGGTTTTGACGACCATGCCGCTCGCCGAAACATCATCATTGCCAGCGAGGGTGACGAACTGTTGGGCTATCTGATGTTTCGCGAGGTGAGCCGTCACTCACGTGTCACCATCGTGCATCTGGCCGTTGACGACGACTACCGGGGCAAGGGCATCTCTACTCAGCTGCTCGATACGCTTCGCGACCACTGCAAGGAGAGCGGGGCTATGGGCATATCGCTGAGCTGCCGCAAGGACTTCGAGTACGCCTCGCGGATGTATGAACGCTACGGGTTCAACGTGAAGGCCACTCGCCGCAGCCGCAGCATAGAGAAGCACTACCTCAACACCTGGTGGTACGACTTCAACCAGCGCAACCTCTTTACCGCTGCTTACGAGGAGAGCACTAAGCCCAAGGCCCTGATGGATCTGAACGTGATACTGAAACTGCGTGACTGCCAGCTGAACCCCAACCTGAAGATGCAGGCCAAGGAAGACCCCCGTTGCCTGTTGGCCGACTGGCTGGGCGACGAGGTGGAGCTGTGCTTCGCCCCAGAGGTGTATAACGAAATCAACCGCGACGACGACTTGGAGCGGATGAAAAAGACTAACATCTATGTGACAGGCGTGTTCACCCAAGCCATAGTGAATGCCGAGAAGCAGAAGCAGGTGGAGCAGAGCCTGCGAGAGATATTGCCCGGACGCAGTGCCAACACGGTGAGCGACCGCAAGCAAGTGGCGAGTTGTGTGGCGGCAGGCATCCCTTATTTCATCACCTTCGACGAGGGCATCCTTGGCCAGAAGGAGCGGATAGAGGCTGGGTATGACGTGCAGATCTACACCCCGCAGGAGTTTATGCTGAGGATTGACCAGCTGCTGCACCGCGACGACTATGCGCCGGTGTTGTTGCGAGGCGTGGTGCTGCACTCACTGCACCGACTGGATGCCGAAGGTGTGAAGCAATGCGTTGACAGGTTTTTGAACAAAGGCAAGCGCGAGCGGAAGCACGAACTGCAAAACCGTGTGAACGGCTGCCTGAATGCAAGAGGCGAGTTGCTGACGGTGAACGACCGCGAGCGGACGCTGGCCTTCTATGGGGTGGCTGTGGAGGGAGAGGCCGCCAGGATTGACTTTCTGCGTATCGACGCAGGTCCGCTGAATGGCTCGCTGCTCTGCCAGATAGCTGCCGAAACGCTACAGAGCTGCATCAAGAAAGGATTGAAGCGGATGGAGCTGACTGAGCCTTTCCTGACCGACGAGCAGAAAAGCGTGCTGGTGAGGTTTGGCTTCATCGAGCGGAACGATGGCGTGTTTGTGAAGCACATCTGCGACCGTGTGGTTTCGCTTGGCGACTTGATGCAGGTGCAGCAGGAGGCTGGGATTGAGCAACCGGCCATGCCGAAGGATGTGAGCCAGCTGGTGCAGATGGAGCGCATGTTTTTTCCACTGAAGATACGTGAGCTGGAGATACCCACCTATATCATCCCCATCCGTCCTTACTGGGCAGGGCAGCTGTTCGACAACGTGATCAGCAGTGAGAACCTGTTTGGGGCTGAGCCCGACAAGCTGTGGAGCATTGAGAATGTGTATTACCGCCACACGATGCCCATCACCGAGAAGGCTCCGGCTAGGATACTGTGGTATGTGAGCGGTGGAGGCACCAGCAAGCGCACGAGCCGCACGCATGTGCAGACTGTGGTGGGCTGTTCCTACCTCACCGAGGTGCAGACGGGCAAGGGCAAAGACCTTTTCCGTATGTACAAGCACTACGGCATCTACGAGTGGGACAACATCTATGAGCTTTGTGACGGCAAGGACGACAAAGACATCCGAGCCTTGAAGTTCTCGCACACAGAGCTTTTCAGGCATCCTGTGACGTATGATCGGGCGCAGGAGCTGCTGGTACGGAACGGCTTCAAGCGCAACACCTTTGCCTCGCCTGTGCTGGTGAGCAGTGCCGTGTTTTTTGATATGTATGAAATTGGGCGGTGTCGGCAATAGCGCACAATCCACCAATATCGCTGCAAAAATAGATATTCCCCGGAAGATTCGTAAGAATTTTTCGGGGAATTTTCGTTTGGTTTCGAAAAAAACGTATTTTTGCAACTGCAATAGTGCAGATAAAATCATTAAAAGAATGAAGTCAAGAACAAGAGTAATAGTGATTTACAGATAAACAAGAGTCCGCCGTGGCGAGCCTATGGTTCGCTGCGGAGGGTGGGTATTACCTTATAGATATACAAGCGGCGAACGTCAGGCAATACGGGACGGAGGGACAGGTTCTTGTCCCACAGCGAATGGCAGCATGAATGAGGATTAGTGAATAGTGATTAGTGATTAGTGAATGGTGAATAGTGATTAGTGAATAGATTTGTTGACTTCTTACATATTACATTTTACATCTAACTTCGTTAGTGATGAGTGATTGGCGGACAGCAGATATGCTGTCCGTCTTTTTTTTGTTCGTCGGCCTGTGAGGATGCGTAAATGAATGTGGTTGGAAGTCCAACATGCAATAATGTAAGGCTGGCGCTTATGTGCGCTGGCCTTTTTTATTTGAATAAAAACAGGAATTTTAAGAGTGATGCAATAAAAACGGAATG
>JAEEII010000079.1 GCA_016281295.1 Bacteroidales bacterium | reverse complement strand
TTACTGGACAGCGTCCCGCGACAGTGGCGGCTACAGTGACATCTATTCGTGGAACCTAAACTTCTACACGTCTTACATCTCATGGAGTGACGGATACTATCGCGTTTACGGTTTTTCGGTGCGTCTGGTCCGTTCGCTTCATTAACGATGCCTTTGTCCCTGCCCAATACGGGCAAGGCACATTGTTTCGTCAAATAAACTAAACTTTGACAATCCTAATGAGGGTGACCACGCATGCTGGTTACCCTCGTTTCTTTAATATCAAAACAGCTTCTAAAAAGATTATTTCAGCGGATTCCCGAAGTGAATCACGTCGTTTTTCGTGATCGTGCTGCCGCAGAGAATCACCAAACGCTCCACGATGTTATGCAACTCGCGGATGTTGCCTGTCCACTGGTATTGCTTCAGCTCTTCCATGGCCTCGTCAGTGAAGTGGGGTATCGCCTTGCCCATGGCTTGTGTGATGCTTCCTACAAAATTTTCTACCAACTGAGGGATGTCGTCCTTGCGCTCCCTCAAAGGGGGTACATGGATGACAATGACGCTGAGACGGTGGTAAAGGTCCTCGCGGAAGGTGTTTTCCTCAATCATCTTCTTCAAATCCTTGTTGGTGGCAGCGATGATGCGGACATCAACGGGAATCTCCTTCTCGCCACCTACACGCACGATCTTGTTTTCCTGTAAGGCACGTAATACCTTGGCTTGGGCCGCCAGACTCATGTCGCCGATCTCATCCAAAAACAAGGTGCCTCCATTCGCCAACTCGAAATCGCCCTTGCGCTGTTTGATAGCTGAGGTGAATGAACCCTTTTCGTGTCCAAACAATTGGCTCTCAATGAGTTCAGAAGGAATGGCGGCGCAGTTGACCTCGATGAAAGGCCCGTAACGGCGTGGGCTTAACTCATGCAATTGCTTGGCAACTAGTTCCTTTCCAGTGCCGTTCTCTCCAGTGATGAGTACCCTGGCACCAGTAGGCGCGACCTTCTCAATCATCTCCCTCACCTCCATCATCGGACCTGATTCACCAATCATCTCGTTTTGTTTGCTCACCGCCTTCTTCAACGCCTTGTTCTCTGTGCTCAGGTTCTGTTTGTCTAAGGCATTGCGCACCGTGATGAGCAACCGATTCATGTCAGGTGGTTTCATGATGAAGTCGAAAGCTCCTTTCTTGATGGAACTCACTGCATCGTCAATGGTGCTGTTCCCTGAAATCATAATCACCGGCACGTCGCTCATCTCCTTGATGTGTTCCAACACCTCAAGGCCGTCCATCTCTGGCATCTTGATGTCGCATAACACGGCGTCAAACTCCTGTTCTTTCATCAGTTGCAAAGCCTCATGACCATTCCCGGCATCGTCAACCTGGTATTTCTCATCTTCCAGAATCTCCCTAAGCACACGGCGGATGGGAGCCTGGTCGTCTATGATAAGTATTCGTGACATAATCATCCTTCTTTTCTTGCAAAAATAGTTATTTTTGTGGGTCGAAACACCTGCCATGAAATATTTTCTTTTATTGATATTGCTTTTGTCAGCTTCAGCTTTATTTGGTGTGGAGAGGGAACTTCTAACCTCTAATCTCTCACCTCTCACTTCCCCTTGGGTCGGAGGCTTGAATGCTTGTCAGTTCGGTCGTATGGACTTGAATGGTGATGGTCAGAAGGACTTGCTGGCTTTTGATCGTCACGGAGAACGCCTGCTTTGTTTTCTGAATCATGGGGGGAATGGTGAGATCGATTATCGTCTTACGCATGTTTACGACACCTGTTTTCCCGAACTTCATGGCTGGGTGGTGTTCGCCGATTATGATGGAGACGGGAAAGAGGATCTCTTCACCTATTCCATGGGTTGGGCCGGAATCAAGGTCTATAAAAACATCTCTTTGGGTGCGCAAGTGGGCTTTGAGTTGGTCGTTTCGCCTTATCTCACCTCTCTGCAAGGTGGTGGAGAGGTGAATATCCTGGCCACCGACGCTGATTATCCTGCTATTCTTGACATGGATGGGGATGGGGATCTAGACCTGGTCACCTTTGGCGTGATGGGTACTTTTCTCGAGAAGCACCAGAATCTCTCCATGGAACGTTATGGATGCCTCGATTCGTTGGTCTTTGAGCGTATGGATCCCTGTTGGGGTCATGTGGGGGAGAGCGAGGAGAATAATGTGATGTATCTCGATACTTGCCTCTTTGGATATGGCCTTGTTGTTGAAGATATGGGGTCGCGGCATCGCGGGGCTACAGTGACCATCCGCGACATGACGGGCGATGGCTTGCTCGACTTGATTTTAGCCGATGTTGACTATCCGGGACTGACCTTGCTGGTCAACGGAGGGGACGACACTCAGGCTTCGATGGTGAGCCAGCAGACGGAATTCCCTGAAAAGCAGCCTGTGCGTCTTTTCTCCATGCCTGTGCCTTTTTTCACCGATGTGGATAACGATGGGGTGGAGGACATGATCGTCTCGCCTTTCGACCCGGACCCAATGGCCAGCATGGGCATGGAGAGTGTTTGGCTCTACTTGAATCATGGAACGGATGCCCGACCTGATTTTCGCTTGCATACCAAAACGTTTTTGCAAGATCAGATGATCGACTTGGGTACAGGAACCTACCCCGTATTGGTGGATTGGGATGGCGATGGCTTGACTGACATGATGGTGGGAACCATAGGCAACATCGATAGTACTTGGTATTATTATGGTAATTTGCAAACGCATCGCATGGCACAACTCATCTGGCTAAAAAACGTGGGGTCAATGACAACACCAGCTTTCCAAGTGATGGGGTCGCCATTCCCTGCAGGGGTTGGAACATGGACGGGCTTGACACCTGCTTTCTGTGACCTTGATGGTGATGGTAGTCTTGAGTGCTTGACGGGCACATCAGAAGGAAGACTCCTGCTGCTCAATCATGATGGCAACTTGTTGGATGACGATTTCCTGCATTATGACAAGCCATGGTCCGCCCCTTGTTTCTTCGATGTGGATGAGGATGGAACGATGGATCTGGTGGTGGGGAACGAAACGGGAAAACTCTCCTTTTTTAAGGGAAAGATAGAAGTGGGGAAGGGGAAAGGTTTGTCGTTTGAAAGAATCACTGATTTTTGGGGTGGCGTGGATGTGCGAGATTATGGCGTCTCCTATTACGGTTATAGTGAGCCTTCGTTTTTTTATTATGAAAACCAGTTGATGCTCTGCGTGGGCTCAGAATCGGGTAAACTATTTTTGTTTGAGGTTGTTACCGATGACTTGGAGGCGATGTTTGACGAGGTTTCGTCTTGTTGGTCAGCGATTATTACCGATAAGTTTATCTCGTTGGGAATGCGTACCTCGGCAGCAGTGGCCGACTTAAACGGTGATGGTGTGTTGGAGGTAGTGGTGGGCAACTTCTCAGGTGGGTTACAGCTGTTCAATGCGGATATTATGGTTCATCATATTGGCATTGTGGAGCATCAGGAAGATATCCAAATGGTGATTTTCCCCAATCCGGTACAATCCCGAATCCATATCATCTCAAATCGGGATGGTCTTAAACAGGTGACGGTCATGGACCTTTACGGGCATGTCTGTGTGGACAAGTCAGTGGAAGGAACCACGGTAGTGTTGGCTGTGGATTCGTTGGCGGAGGGGATGTATGTGCTGCGCCTGCGTACCGAGCGTGGCTTGGTGAGCCGTATCTTCTTCAAACGGTAGTTGATGGTGGCTTTCAGCTTGACCAGAAGGTCTCCTCCGATGATACCGGAGATGTTGGGTAACCCTAGTTTTTGATAACTTTCGTGAACCTCTGTCAGATCGACAGCGACGGCTTCGTAGGGGCACAAGGCGATGTCACCGATTTCCAGATTGTCGATTATGAAGGTGTAAATCTCGAAGTCGCTGCTGGCGATGCCTGCGGTCATGGATTCTTTTTTCACCAATCGGGGATGTGGAATGTATTGAGTGATGGACTGGATGTCGAACACCGACCGTGAGGCTCCTGTGTCGATAAGGAAGTTGGCTTCCATGCCATTAATCTTGCCTTGGATCATGACATGGAAGCCATCGCCTTCGATATCTAAGATTCGGATAGGGATCTGCATTACAGATTGAGATTAGGTTTGACGTTGAAACGGTCGTAGAAATCCTTGATGATTTGCACGGCTTCCTCGGCGGTGTCAACCACATGGAAGATCTCGAAGTCTTCTTCGTTAATCATTTTTTCTTTCAGAAGGGTGTTGCGGAACCAGTCAATGAGTCCCTGCCAGTAGTCTTTTCCAACAAGCACGACGGGAAAGTCAGATAATTTCTCTGTTTGGATGAGGGTGAGGGCTTCCGACATCTCGTCGAGGGTACCGAAGCCACCAGGCATGGCGATGTAGCCTTGGGCATAGCGCATGAAGATGTTCTTGCGGACGAAGAAATAGTTGAAACGTATGTTTTTGTCGAAATCGACATAGTCGTTGCATTTGCCTTCGAAGGGTAGCAGGATCTCACAACCCACGCTGATTCCTCCCGCTTCTTTTGCGCCTTTGTTGCCGGCTTCCATGATGCCGGGTCCGCCGCCGGTGATGACGCCAAATCCGAGTTTGGTGATGCCGCGAGCGATTTCTTCCGTCATCTTATAATATTTGTCTTCGGGTTTCGTGCGTGCTGAACCAAAGATGGCTACGCAAGGGCCTATCTGTGACATCTTCTCCATACCATCCACGAACTCAGCCATGATTTTGAAGACCGACCAGGAGTCGTGGGTCTTGGTGTCGTTCCAAGACTTGGGTTGGAAACTCTTTTGTATGATTTGAACTTCTCTTTCAGTGATGGGCATAGTTTGTTGGAATTTAGTATTAAGAATTTAGAATTAAGAGATTTTTTTTCTTGTGTAATACGGATTTTTTTTAATTTTGCAGCCGAATGCGAATGTAGCTCAGTTGGTAGAGCATCAGCTTCCCAAGCTGAGGGTCGCGGGTTCGAACCCCGTTATTCGCTCGGCATTTATTTAACACATTTTGTTATTGTTTTGTAGAGACGCAAATTTTTGCGTCTCTACGTGTTTTATTGCGTCCCTGCGTCCGTTGGTTATGCCACAGGTGTCCCGCATTCAGGGCAGAATTTCCCGGTTACCTCGGTGCCACATTTCGGACATTTCTTCGGTGCGTCGTCGGCGGGAATAGGTGTACCACATTCGGGGCAGAATTTCCCTGTGGTCTCGGTGCCGCATTTCGGACATTTCTTCGTCGGCTTGGGAGTGGGCTTGGGTGTACCGCATTCGGGACAGAACTTTCCAGTGATCAGTGTGCCGCAATTGGGGCAGGGAACACCTTGGGCTTGTGGAGCCGCTTGAGGTTGGTTTTGTTGATGTTGCGGAGGAACCATGTTGCCCATCATGTTGCCTGCGGTGCCGAAGCCCATGCCGGCCATTCCGATACCCATGAATCCAGTGCCCGCACCGCCAGCGTTGCCTGCCGCAGTCTCCATGGTGTTGAGCATGCTGCCTCTGGCCAGATTGCCTGAGCCACCAGTCTGATATTTTCTGAGGAATTCCTGACTCTCCTCGTCAAGGGAGACTGATTCGATGGTGAAACTCACCAAACGGATACCTCTGGCACGGATAGGGGCATCGAACACACGCTCGTCCATGATCTGTTTCATCATCTGGGTCTTGCTGGGCAATTCGAGTGCGCCGATGGGTTCTCTGCCACTGCCCAGCTCGTTGATGACCGACTGCAAGGCGGCAATCACTTCGCTGCGCATCTGTTCGATGATGGCGTCCTTCTTAATGATGTCGCCTGTGCCGGCATGGTTGCGCATGAAGATGCCCATGTCGTCGAGACGGAAGGTGTATTTACCGTAACAACGGATGTTCATGAAGGTGCCGTCCTTCTGGCCGTCTTCGGTGTAGGACGGGTGTTTCCAATCTTGGAACATGATTGGCGTGGCGGTGCCGAATTTGTTGTCGAGAATCTCCTTGGCGTTGAAGAAGAAGATGGCTTGCTCTTTGGCGGGGGTGCCACCGTAGGTGAAACGTTGCCACATCTCTTTGAACACGGCGCCGAAGTCACCCCCGAAGAATGACGGCGATGAGGATTGGTCGAAGGTGTAAACGCCTTCCTCGGCGGTAGCGTCAAGAACCACGCCGCTGTCGTAAATCACGGCCACCTGTCCGGGTGCCACGATGATGCGGCTTTTCTTGGAGATCTGCCCTGATTTGGTGGTTTGTTTCACCATCAGGGTGTCCATGTCCATATTGTCACATTTGATAAGGTCAAGCCACTGGTCACTCAAGGTGCCTCCGATGGCTCCGGTGATAGCTTTGATAAGTCCCATTGTCTGTAAATTATTTATTTGTAATTTGTTGAATTGCTGATTTCGTTATTGGTTGACACCCACGAGATTGGTGAGTACCCAGTCGTGTTCGCCAGTGGTGATGACGCTGCCGCAGTAAGGGCATTGTCCCGAAGAGGTGATTTCTGTCGGAGCACCGCAGTTGGGGCAGTTAGTGGTCGATTTATTGCTCATGCCTGGCTGGGTTTTGACACCAGTCTTGCGGTTGAAAGTCAGTTCATATTTCATGTACCAGTCGCGGTTGGGGTCGCTTTCCAGTACCTTGCGTGTCTCAGCGTCAATGACATAGTCGCGCATGACAGCGTTGAGTGCCACTACAAGCACTTCTTTGTCACCATCCACAGTGAACGATTTTAGCGAGCAATGTTTGATGCCGATTTTCTCGATGACATTGATTTTATTCAGACGGATGTACTCGTCGAGTTGTTGCTTGTGGGTGTTGAACAGCGTCTCGCTCTCAAAGGGTCGGATCACTTTCCAGTCCCGTGTGGTCCAGGCTTCCTGGAGTTTCATGAAGACTTCCTGCGCCCAGCCTATGAATTTCTCTGCGGAGAAACTAGGGTCGATTTCGCGGATCTGTGAGGCTACCGCGTCCGTGTAGTTCATGGTGATGTCGTTGTTGACTTGGTTCTGTACTTGCTGGTTGATGTAACCAGGGTCGGAGGCCTGTTTCTTGCTTTTCCTTCTGTAAACCAGCACCAGAATAACCAAGATGATGAAGACGATAAACCCCATAGTTGGGTTCTCGATGAAGAGGCCGAGCAGATAGCCTATGAGTGCTCCCAGTCCGTCACCGTCGAAATCGGAGCCGCCCCCTCCCGAGGTATAGCGGTTTTGATTACCTACGTCCCCGAAAGCGAATATGCAGGCAAAAAGACTTGTTATCAATAAGATAAATGGAAGGTATTGCCGTGTTTTTTTCATTAGATTACTTTTCATAAAAATTGAATTGAAAAGCAAAAATAATAAAAAAATCAAAAAAAAGCAATTTGTGCAAAAAAATGTCTATCTTTGCAGCCGAAAAATGGGAGTTTAGCTCAGTTGGTTCAGAGCACCTGCCTTACAAGCAGGGGGTCGCTGGTTCGAATCCAACAATTCCCACAAAAATGTAGAGACGTCATATTATGGCGTCTCTACGTTTTTTTGTGGGTGGAGACGCCATGATATGACGTCTCTACGGATTAATCCACGCGTGTTTTTTTGGTGACGAGTTGTCCGCTTTCGGTCAACCCTTGGATGATATAAATACCCTTGCAGAGCGTTTCCATGTTGGCGTTGTTGAGCACCTGGCCGTTCATGTTGTAAATTTTAATCACCTTGACGATGGTTTCTCTTGGGTTTTCTTGCACGGAGGTCACCTCGATGCGGATGAAGTCCTCACCGTTGGGTGTGGTGGCAGGAAGTGAGAAGCCGCAGTCGAGATAGGCATACATCGCTTTGAGCTGGTATTGGTAGATGCCTATTTCAGCCTCGTCAAAATAGTCGTGGCTGCTGCCATTGATGTCGATTTCAGTGGTTTCTCCATTGGCTTCGTTGGTGCGGTATAATCTGTAAAAATCAACGGGTTCCGTGGGTTCGTCCCAGCTGAGCATGGTTCCGAAGATTTGGGTTGATGCGTCGTAGGTGTACTCACCTTGGAAGTTCTCGGGTCCTGGACAGCCTATCGGGAGGGGTCCCAAGGTACCATCAGGTCTGATGTTTTGTCCAAAGAGGTCTCCATTGGTAGCATCGGCCCAAACCACGATGTTTTGTCCTCCGTGATATCCAGTGCTGTTTTCGCATACACTTCTGGCGATGGTGTTGGAGCTTACGGTGGTGTTCCAGATTTGGTTGCCCTGCATGTCGAATCCAAGGGCTTCGATGGTGCTGAGGTTGGTGGCGGGTCCAGTGCCTTTGGTGAGAATCACTGAAAAACCGTTTCCATCTTCAAAAGCGTCAATGAGGAGGTCGCCGATGGGTATGTTGCCTGCATCGAGAACCTCAATTCCTTCCTCCCATTTCCTTTCTCCTGTGGGGCTGATTCTGTTGATAAATAAGCTGTTAAGGTTTTGGTTGGCAGAGTTGACTTGCAGATAGGCCAGTAGGATGTCGTGGCTGACAGGGTCAACGGTGGCGTTTGCATCAAGGTAAAAATACGCTGGGTCTAATGTGTGGACAGTAACACCATTCGGGTCGCTGATGGTAGGTGTGCCGTTTTCATCAAAGTGGAACACGTAGGTGTTGAATGTGTCGTTCATGCCTGAATGCCAGATGTACACATAGCCACCTCCCATGCCGTCGGGCAGGACGTGGTGGATATAGGTGGATTGGAAACTTTGTGGTGCCATCAGTTGCACATCCTCACAGATTACCTCGCCTGCGGTGTTAAAACCAATTAGATGGATTTCCTTGTCGGTGTAGAATCCGCTGCCTAGTTTTTCGTAGGTCAGGAAGACGTTGTTGTTGTAGCTTACAGTGAGTTGGCCGAAGATACAGCTCTTATTGGATTCGATGATGTTGGTGTTGTTTAGAGTCCCGTCGGCATTGACATACTGCACGTAGCTTCTGTTGTAGTCAGCTCCCAAAGCCCAAAAGCCTCCATCATCGCCGGCAGCGAGTTCGGTGCGTGAGAACCCCATACCATCAAACAGCTTGAGGCCTTGTTCTCCCCAGGCATAGGTTCCATCGGCGTTGATTTTCACAGCGTAGGTGTAGCCGTCATAATCGGCGAAGCAACTCACCACGCCTCCGTCGGCGGTAGTGACCATGGATATACCTTCCGAATAGGATGAGAATTCCGTTCCGCTGATATGAATGCCTCCTTCTCCCCATTGTGGAACACCATCGAAGTTGATTCGTTGCAAAGTGGGAGACCAGCCATTGGAAGCACCAGCACACCATTGTACGTAGGTGTCGCCTGAGAGATCATTGGTGGAGAGATAGATTTCACCGGCAGAGCTTGGAGCACTGGCGATTCGTGTGTTTTGCTCGAAGTTGTTTGTCCATTGAGCTTGTGACATAAAGCCTACAAACAAACCTAAAGATAGTAATAGTAGCTTTTTCATATTGCAGTGATTTTGGGTTTTTCTTTGTGCAAAAATAAAAAAACGTTTTAATGCAACAAGAAAACGCATCATGTTTTTACTCCACCACCAGCTTGCTGATGCTTGGGGTGCGGCCTTCACTTGAGAGCTTCAGGAAATAGAGGCGTTCACTATCTCCACGATAACCTTGCTCTCCGTTTGCGTCTCTATGGTCACCGAGACATGTTGATGGGCTTTTAAGCTAACGCTTTGTTATACTATGCCGCTGTCTAACTATTTGTTGGGCAGGTATTCCCTTAAAAGAGGAACCGTTGAATATGGACATGCTTTCGAACATCTCGTGATTCAGGAAATCATTGCTTATCATGGTTATTCACGCTCACGAGAAGTCATATCCTATTGGCGTACCTACACTGGCATTGAGGTGGATGTCATCATTGGAGATGCCAAAGTGGCCATTGAAATCAAATCCAGTGAAGAGGTCAAGACCAAGCACAAAACTGGTTTGAACGCGTTCAAGGAGGAACATCCCAACGCCCGACTGATATTGGTGTCGCTCGACCCCATCACCAGGACTTCCGACGGCAAGGAGCTCATCTATGTCACAGACTTCTTCAGAATGCTTTGGAACGGAGAAATCTTTTGATAAAGCTTTCTATCCCATAAAACAAGCATCCCCGCAGGAAAACCCGCGGGGATGCCTTCTTACTTCTGTCTTCTCACTATTTAATATTCGGCTCTTCAAGTCCGAGATGCTTCTTAGCATCCACACGCTTGAGGATGATGCCGATGATCAAAGCGGCAACACCGAGGCAGGCGAGCATGACCAAGGGCCACTTGTAGTCGAGTGCCACGGGGTCGGTGACACCAGGGTTGGTGTTCTCAAGCACCTTGCCGATGAGCAGCGGGAACAGCCACAAGCCAATGTTCTGGATCCAGAAGATCAGGGCGTAGGCGGAACCGATGATTTTTTCATCCACCAGCTTCGGCACACTGGGCCACAAGGCGGCAGGTACCAAAGAGAACGAGGCACCCAACACGAGGATGGTCACGTAAGCCACAACGACACCGGCCACAGCACTTCCTTTGGTCAAAGGAAGGATGAAAGCGAAGGTGAGGTGGCAGATGATGAGCAGCAACGAGCCGATCATCAACATGGAAGCAGCCTTGCCTTTGTTGTCAACATAGCTGCCAAGGATGGGGGTGATGGCCACAGCCAGCAGCGGGAACACTGCGAAGATGGTCTCGGCAGTACCGCGCATGTAACCCATGTAGCAATAAACCACCAAGGCGACAACAGCAATCAGCATCAATCCGACCTTCATGCTTTTCTTCTTCGAGAAGTTGCTGGCGAAGGAGCAGACGGCCACCACGAGCATGATGATGTATTGCACGATGGTAACCGTGTCACCGGCCCAGAATGAACCAGCGGCAGGCTCAGTGAGCGTCAGGTTGCACTGAAGCATGTTGACAGCGTATTTTTGGAAGGGGAAGATAGCAGAGTAATAAAGGACGCAGAGGAGGGCAACCAGCCAGAATCCGAGGCTCGACAAAATCTTGCCGATGTCGGACACTTTGAAAGGATCGTCTTTCTCTTCCGCCTCACCGGTTTGGGCATCCAACTTCTTGTCCATGAAGAAATATACGATGAACATGATGAGGGCGATGCAGAGAAGCACCACACCAAAAGCCACGGAACGGCTCACATTGATGGTGCCGCCTAACTTGGCGAAGTAAGGTGAGAAGATCATGCAGGTGGCTACACCCAGACGGGCGAGGGCCATCTCTGAACCCATGGCCAAAGCGGTTTCACGACCTTTGAACCATTTCACAATACCACGGCTCACCGTGATACCAGCCATTTCCGTGCCGCAGCCGAAGATCATGAAGCCAACAGCAGCCATCTTGGCGGAAGCAGGCATGCCTCTATAAAAAGGTGAGACCCCGAGTTCCTCGAAACCTGGAATGTAGTTCAGGTTGTTGTTGAACCAGTTCTCAAGACCGCTGCCGTAGAACGACTCGCTGACGGCGTAATACTTGATCAAACCACCAACCAGCATGACAACTCCAGAGAGTACGGCGGTGAAACGAACGCCCATCTTGTCGAGGATGATACCTGCGAAGATGAGGAAGAATACGAAGACGTTAAGGAAGGTCTCAGAACCCTGCATGGTACCGAAGGCAAGGCTGTCCCATCCACGTTCCGTCTGCATCAAGTCCTTGATAGGAGACAAGATGTCCATAAAAATGTAGCTGCAAAACATGGCCAACGCCAAAAGCAGCAAGGCAATCCACCTATAGGTGGCATTGTCTCTCATGGTGAGTTTCTCTGTCATTTTTGTTTAATTGTTTATTGTTTAATTATTAATTGTTTAATTGTTTACTTGTTGTATCTCCCTCTAAATTCTAAATTCTAAATTCTAAATTCTAAAACCCCTCTCATTCCGGCAGCTGCACAATCTCTTTCTTATAGCCTTTCAGGATTTCTTTTGCGAAGTCGGCGATGGTTTGGGGAGTGATGCTCTTCACGATTTCGTCGAACTCAGCAACGATGTTGATCTTGTCATCTTCGAACGTGTCGATGGCGTTGAGCCAGAAGCTGTTTTCTTCAAGTTGCTCGGTGCGTTTTTTGTAAAGATTCTCGATGACTTTGTTAAGATCCTCAGCGGCGGGGCCGTTTTGAGCGACGTCGTTCAGACCTTCATACACTTTTGCCATCAGCTTTTCGTACATCTCTTTGTTGGTGTCGAAAGCCACAAGGAACATATAAGCGTCTTTGGGTTTGTCAGTGACTTGACCCATGACTCCCACGCCGTAGGTGCCGCCTTCCTCTTCACGGATGGTGCGCGTGTAGTAGATGTCCATGACATCGCTCAAAGCTTTCATGTACAAGTTGTTACGGTAGTTGTATTTCATGGTGCCATTCATAATCATATAGATGCTGGCCTTGGGGTTTTGCATCTGTTTGCTGAAATGGCAGATTTTGTTGTTCTCAGGAATGCCGAGGTTGATGTCTTTCCAGTCTTCCTTGCGATTGTTAGGCTGTAAGGAGGCGAGATATTGTTCGACGAGGGGCTTGAAGGTCTCTTCGTTGATGTTGCCTACAAAGTAGAAAGTGAAGTTATTGGGATCTGCAAAGCGGTCCTTGTAGATCTCCATGGCTTTTTTATAGTTGATTTTGTCGATGTCGCTGGCTTTCACTCTTTGGCGGAGCGGATGGTTGTTGTACAAGACGCTGATGAGCGAGTCGGAGAAGCTAATCATCGGGTTCAGTTCTTGGTTTTCAAGAGCGGCTTTGGAGCGTTGTGAGTAGGATTGGAAAGCCTCTTCATCGCTTCGCGGAGTAGTGAAATAGAGGTAGATGAATTGCATCATGGTCTCCAGGTCCTTAGGAGAACAGCTGCCTCTCATGCCTTCGGAATAGGTGTCGATGCTTGGGGTCACGCTCATTTTTTTGCCGGCGAGTACTTTGGGAAGGTCGGTGGCGCTGAAGTTGCCGACACCGCCCAGGGTGATGAGTTCGGGAAGTTCCTGCAAAGTGACAAAGTCTTCTTGTTTAAGGGTAGAGATACCACCTTTGCTGGTGGCACTGAAACGGATTTCGTCTTCTTTGAAGTTGGTCTTCTTATAGATGACTTTCATGCCATTGCTAAGGGTCATCGTGATGGCATCGAACTCGGGGAGGAGTTCTTCTTTCTTGATTTTGCCTGGTTTTGGCAGGTTCTCCACGATGGGTCCGTCGAACACTTCTTCCTTGTAGGGCTCCACTTCAGCGGCGTTGGCAGTCTCGTAGAGCTTGAGAATCTCCTCCTTGGTGGGAAGGGTCTCACCGTCTTTCTTCGGGGCGGTCACCGTGATGACGAGGTTGTTTTCGGGGATGAGCTGTTTCGCCACGCTGTTGATGACCTCAAGGGGAAGATTGGGGATGATTTGTTGATAAAGTGTATATTCGGTTTCAATGCCCATCATGGGTTCGTTGCCGATGAAATGCTGTAAGCATTCTTGGACGTAACGGCTGTTCTCAGTGTTGTTTCTTTCGTTGTATTGGCTTTCCACCATTTTCAAAAAGTCGGCTTTGGCTCTCTCATATTCAGAAGCAGTGAAGCCGAATTGCTGCATGCGTTTGTTCTCAGTCACGAGGGTGGTGATGGCTTCGTCGATGCCTGCGGCGTCTTTGGCCATGGCTCTGCTGCACCAAGCGTCTTTGGTGGGAGCGAGGTAATAGTTGGAATAGTAACTCAAGCCATACACGAATGGCGGATTGGCTTTCTGCGTGAGTTCTCTCATACGGTTGATTTCCATTTGGGAAATGATGGAAAGCATGTATTGTACCATCCAGTAGTTGACATCGCTCTTCAGAGAGTCGGGGGTGGCGTCGGTCTTATAATAAAGGTTCACCTCGTAGGAAGTCTCTTCGGGGTCGGAGGCGATGGCCACGATAGGTTCCTCGTTGTCATCAATCATGAATCGTGTTCTCGGAGCAGGATTCACAGGGGCTTTGATGTCAGCGAACATCTCTTTGATGCGCGCCTCGATGGCATCGACATCGATGTCACCCACGATGATGAGACCTTGGAGGTCAGGACGATACCATTTGTGATAGTAGTCGCGGAGCGTCTGGTACTCGAAATTGGCCACCACTTCGGGGAGACCGCCAGGGAGACGGTTGGCGTAGGGGCTGTTGGGGTACATGACGGGAAGGATTTCCTTCATGATACGCTCGCTGGCGTCTTCACGGGTGCGGAGCTCTTCAAGGATGACACCGCGCTCGTTGTCGATTTCCTTTTCCTCCAGAGAGATGAAGCTCGACCAGTCGTGGAGGATGAGCAGACAGGTATCGACGAGACCCGGAAGGGTGGTGGGGACATTGGTGACCATATATACGGTTTGGTCGATGCCAGTGCCAGCGTTAAGGTTCTCGCCGAACTTAATGCCACGGCTTTGCAGGTACTCGCGAAGCATCATGCCGGGGAGGTTGGTCGTGCCGTTGAAGGCCATGTGCTCCAAGAAGTGGGCGAGGCCTCGTTGTGGCTCTTCCTCAAGGATTGACCCCACTTTCTGGGCGATGTAGAAATCAGCGCGTTGTGCGGGTTTTTCGTTGTGACGGATGTAATAGGTCATGCCATTGTCAAGTTTTCCATACCTTACATTGGGATCCATGGGAGTTGGCATGGCTTGTTGTGCCATTAAAGCTGGTCCGAAGACCATCATCAAAGCGATGATTAAGAATTGTTTAGCTTTTTTCATATTGATTAACTTAATTTTGTATTTTTATTTAAAAATATGTATCTTTAATATTAATATAATTGCACTATGTATTTCTCTAAAAAATATTCTTCATGGAAGTATTTCGAGACGGGCACTTTTTGGTAGTGCCAATATTTTGAGATGGCTTGGAATTCCTCTTTGAGGTCTCCGCCTTTGAGGTAAATAATGCCTCCTGCTTCTACGTCGCCGCGGATTCTCAGCTTGTTGCCTGCCAGGTTAGCGATTTCAGGCAGGGTCATCACAGCACGTCCCGTGATGATGTCGAACTTTTCTTTCACCTCTTCAGCGCGCTTGTGCTCAGCCACTACGTTTTTGAGTCCGATGGCTTCTTTCACAGCGTTTACCACGTTGATTTTCTTGCCTGTTCCGTCAATGAGATAGAATTCCGAGTCGGGGAACATGATTGCCAGGGGAATGCCCGGGAATCCACCACCAGTACCTAGATCCATGACCTTCATGCCAGGTAGGATGTCGAAATATTTGGCGATGGCTAGCGAGTGCAGTACGTGATGCTCGTAGAAATGGTCCATGTCCTTCCTCGAGATAACATTGATCTTGCTGTTCCAATCTAAATATAGCGATTTCAGTTGGTTATATTGTTCCTTCTGCGTATCGCTGAGTGAACTGAAATAGTTGAATATTGCTGTGGTGTCCATAGGCTGCACTAAAACCCACAAAAATAAGAAATTCTTGTATATGATGAGCGGTTTGTAAAAAGTTTTGTAATTTTACCCACCCAATTTTGATGATTTATGTTAAGATATTTCTTGTTGCCGTTGCTGCTGTTACCGCTTTGCCTGACAGCGCAGAAAATCACCGTCGAAGAGTATATTGAGACCTATAAAGACATCGCCATGAGGGAGATGCGTGAGCATAAGATTCCCGCTTCAATTACTTTGGCTCAGGGCATCCTTGAGTCAGGGGCTGGCAACAGTGCCCTGGCACGGGATGCAAGAAACCATTTCGGTATCAAATGCCATAAAGGATGGT
>JAEEII010000078.1 GCA_016281295.1 Bacteroidales bacterium | reverse complement strand
TAGCGACAGCACGGGTGCATCTTACCAGACAGGATTTGATTTTGACGGATTGGACGACTGTTTTAATAATGGTCACGGCGGAGGAGATGTGCCGGAGTGGGAAAAGCTGAATTTTAGGGCTTACCCCAACCCGGTAACAAATCGGTTGCATATATCTGTCAAGCAATTGGATGACAGAGATTTTTCAGTAAATATTTTTAACATGATGGGTATCTGTGTTCATAACGAAACTGTTAGTGGAACAATGTTTGATAAAGAAATAGATCTCAGTTTTTTGCCAAAGGGTGTTTATTTAGTTGAGTTGGGAGAAAACAAGAGACATGTCACCCAAAAAATCATTAAGTTATGAAAAAGATACTCCTTTGTTTTGCAATGATAATAGGATGTTTAATTACAAATGCCCAGTTCTTTTGTTATGATACTATTGAATATGAAGATCGAACCAACGACTACTGTATCCGAGCAAAACCAAATAATAACACTGACACAGCCTTGTTCATTTCCCGTTATATTCCGAATGAGGCTACACCTATAGTTACCATCCCAGTAAACGTTCACGTTTGGCGAAAGGACGATGGGACGGGAAACTGGTGGCAGGATACGCCCGCATTCAGGGATAGTTTGCAATTGGCTTTTGATTATTTAAATCTTATTTATTCGCATAATGACACATTCAGTTTATATATTCCTAACACACAGTTTATAGAAGACACAAAGGTGCGTTTTGAAATAGACACTGTATATTACTACAACAACAGCCAATTGGCATACGATACGACAACGGGACCCTTTATTAGCTATTTAGCCAGCAATTTTCCTGAACGGCTTAACAACTTTAGTTATCATTTGTCAATTGATTCTCTTGCCGCTCGTTCGGGATGCTCAAATGGCTATAACAATCCTTATCCTACTATAGTTTCCGTTCATCAAAACAAACCCAAACACTTGTATGGTTTTGCGCTTCACATGGCGCATGAGTTTGGTCACGCCTTTGGATTATGTCATACGTATCTTAATGATCCTCTTGAAGTGAATTTGATAGGTAGTAAAGAATTTTTATGGGATGTTTTCGGCACTGTGCAACAACCGTGGTGCCATCACATGTCACCTGGACGGGTTTGTATGCACGACGCAGGCTGGGATTGTGACCCTTACGATTCAACCAACACTTGCACTAATAACATTATGGGAGGAACCTCTTACTCACGACATTTTTCTGCTTTGCAGTGTGGACGAATCTGGCGGGCTTTGCAGGTGTCAAATCTAAGAAAATACGCATACGGTGAGGAGAATCCCCCCGATTTACATATCACAGAAAATCAGTTAGTTGATTATACGAGAAAGTATTACCAGACTGTGGTTGTGGATTCGGGGGTGACACTAACTATAACTTGCCGTGTTGAAATGGCTCCTTCAGCGAAACTCATCGTCCGTCCTGGCGGCAAGCTCATCGTTGATGGCGGCACCCTGACCTCCGCCTGCCCTGGCGAGCTGTGGCAGGGCATCGAAGTGGTGGGCGACCGCACCAAGCGACAGATTGCACAGTATCAGGGAACGGTGGAGTTGAGGAACGGCGCTGTGATAGAGAACGCGCTGTGCGGAATACGCACGGGTCTGCGCGAGGACACAGAATATTTCACCACCGGCGGGATTATCAAGGCCGACAGCGCACACTTCGTCAACAACTGCAAAGCCGTAGCCTTCTACCCCTATACCAACATTCTGCCCAACGGGAACGCAGCCAGCAATGTCAGTCATTTCCGGAACTGCGAGTTCAGGGTGGACAACGGCAACCATTTCGTCTCCAACGGCTTCGACCCAAACGACCATGTCACCCTTTGGGATGTGTGGGACATCAAGTTCAAGGGATGCACGTTCACGAACCAGACGGGTGCGCGTTACCAGCGCCGCCATGCCATCTATGCGGAGGACGCGGGCTTCACCCTCGACACCTACTGCAACTCCGAACAGGCTGTTCCGGCAGGTTGCGACTGTCCTGCGGCCAATTCCACCTATAACACGTTTTCAGGCTTTTACACCGCTGTGGAGGCGCTCACCACGGGAGCGCAACATGCCGTCCAGATCAACCACGCCCTTTTCAGCAACAACCATACAGGTGTGAAAATAGCTGGCAACCATTTTACTTCTGTGACGCGATGCGAATTCGACCTTGATCAGGTGCCAATCCAGTCGCTAAGCAACAGAGGATTGGATTTGAGAACCAGCACAGGGTATTTGGTGGAGGGCAACACCTTCAGCCGAAGCACCTACTCCGACCCCTTGCTGTTCGCCTCCGCAGGCATCTGTGTGGACAGTTCGGGCACCGGCGACAACACCCTGCACCTGAACACGTTCGAGAAGCTCGGCTACGGCATTTATGTGGCGAGGAACAACGGAAATGCCAGGTCAGGCCTGCAAACCACCTGCAACGACTTTTACCACAACAAGTACGACATATATATGTCAAATGGATCCTCAATGCGGAATAATCAGGGAGAAATCGGCAGCGGCGCGGACAATAATTTCCGCAACACGCAGACGAACAGTTTCCGCTATGTGGGGTCGCCGTCAATCACGTATTACTATAGTAGCGGCGGTTATCATACACCCTACAATCTCAATAACTCTTACGTGAATGAGAACAGTTCAGCCGCAGCCAATTCCTGTGCGCCCACGTTGTGTAATGGAGGAGGGGTTCCGCCGAAATTGGCGGAATTCCAGTCCGACATGGATGCCTGCACGGGTTCGACCCAACCGTTGTCCGACATCTATTACACCGCCGTGCGCACTCTCATGTCAGACACCGTCTTGGACCTTACAGAACTGGAGCAGTGGCACGCTGCCGCGCAGCACATCGGCGATCCGTATTCGTTGACGGAAACGCGGTTCATGGAGGGTTATGTGGAAACGTTCACGGCAGACGTGGACGATGCGGAAATGGCCAACTACGCGGAATTCCATGCGCTGAAATTGGCGTTGCGGGGAGACAATAACGACAACGCGGACAACCAGGACAACACAGGCAACGATAATTCGCCAAATTCGCTTAATTCGCCGACGATAAATTGG
>JAEEII010000077.1 GCA_016281295.1 Bacteroidales bacterium | reverse complement strand
TTCACCGCTTCTTGATCGTTTTGTGCCACGCCCTCTCCTTTAGTGTAAAACTCACCCAGCATATACTGCGATAGGGCACGGCCTTGCTCTGCCGATTTCCTATACCACTTGAATGCTTCCTCTTTGTTTTGTTCAACTTTATCACCTTGATAATACAGCTCACCCAACTTGAATTGTGCTTCCTCATGGCCTTGCTCAGCCGCCTTGGTAAACCATTTGACAGCTATGTTAAGATTCTTTCTAACACATTCGCCATCAAAATAGAAGTACCCAAGGCAATACTGGGCATAAGAATCTCCTTGCTCTGCATATTTCTTGAACAACCTGAATGCCTCCTTGGTGGTCCACAGCTTTCCTTCTCCGTACGTGTAAGGAAAACCTATCATCTTCAAGTCAGATTCATCAAGAAACTCGGTGTTTTCGATATAATGCATCCACCAGTAAAACGCCTCATCTTTGTCTTGCTTGACATGGTCCCCGTGATACAGAAAATCGGAAAGTAAATATTGAGCCTCCGTATCACCGCCTTGAGCAGCTTTTCTGTACCATTTGATTCCCTCTTGATCATCCACATCCCCTATCCCGACACCGACAATAGTGTCGTTAATATAGGTCTCGGCAATCTTGCATTGAGCCCACGCATCACCATGTTCAGCGAGGTTTCGGAGGTATCTCATCAGCGTTTCGCCGTCACCATCCGGGCAACCGTTTTCATAAATATGAAGCCATATCGTTTCCGACACGTACCGTTGCGCTTCCAAATCCCCTTGATCGGCCAATGCCCACATTTTTCTATACTCCTCCGTATCTTGTGGGCCAAATCCCGCGCCCACTACAATCCAATCATCCAGATCGGTTCCTACGATACCAATGCCTTTTCCTGAATCGATATCAGCAAGCCTTTCGAGACGAAGTTTGGACTCTTGGCTGAATTTCCCCCCAGCTTTGGCCACCGCCTCAAAGCATTTTGCCGCTTCTTCAAGGTTTTTATCCACTCCTTTCCCCTCGTAATACAGAAGAGCCAGATAGTAGAGTGCCGTCGTATAACCCAAGTCGGCCGCCTCTTTGTAGCATTTGGCAGCAGATTCATATTTCCTGCGGCAATGAAAACGCCATCCTTGTTGGTACAGTTCTTCCGCTTTTGTTTTTTGGTTGTTTGTGTTGTTTGCTTCCATGATTGATAGTTTGTTTTATTGTTTTATTAAAAAAGTTCGTCTTGATTGAATGACAGCGTTGGTAGATTGTCAAAAAAGCCATCTTCATCCGTCTTCCATAGGTCTTCGTCGTTTCTTAATCTCGTGGCTTTGTCATGCCAGCCTGCCTTGTCGTACCACTCGGCGGCAGTGGCAAGATCCTTCTTGACGCCGACTCCACGTTCATAATAAAACCCGAGTTTCGAAAAGGCTTCCTCAAAGCCTCTCTCGGCTGCTCTCTTCATCCATAGAAAAGCTTTTCTGTAACTACGCCGGACGCCAAACGTATTCTCATAGCAATCTCCCAAACAACACATCGCCTCCACATTTCCCTGTTTCGCCGCTTTCGTAAACCATTTTTCTGCTTCCCGATGCATTTTCCTTTCACAGGTGCGCCAATCAATGCTTTCATACCACTTCCCAAGCTCACATTGCATGTCAGGATAACCGTATTCAGCCAATATCTTCAAGTATTCAATGGCCTTTTCGTCATCCTGTTCCACACCCAACCCATAAAGGTAAGCGAGAAACATCCAATAAATGGCGTCTTGGTTGCCTTCTTCGCAAGCAGGCTGCAGCACATTGTTGATAACAGTCTTCAATTGATGCTTCTTCTTTCTCGTCAAAGGACGACATTGCTGATGATAACGTTGTATGTTTTGGAGTATTTCCTCCTCCGTTTTTGGCAAGCAGTCAGACAAACATTGAATAGCCTCCTCAAGTGGGGTATGAGGCACAGCATCTTCAACATAAGGAAAATAGGTGAGGGTAAAATTACCTTCGGGAGTGAGGTTGGGATTTGTTGTTACCATAGAGTTCTCGGTTTTCAAAGGTTTCCTGGGTGTCTGCATGCAGACACCCAGTGTGAACATTTAGGCAGCCAGTTTGTTCTCATTCGATCGATGAGGCAACTGAGTAGCTCTCTTTGACGCCACGCATCGGGCATACGACCTTACCTGACGATCAGCGTAAGTCTTTTCCATTCTAGTCACAGGGACCAAACAGTAGTAAACAAACGAGTTGCTTTCATAGATGAAGGCACAAACATTCCCTAACGAGTCCTTCAAGCGGGAAGGCTCATTATGGGCTTTCACAAGCAACGCATCACACACCATTTTCCTGAGGGTCACCAGCTTGTGCTGATACACCACCTCACCATCCGTCAGTTGCTCGAACCAGAAGTTGCCATTGTTGACAATTTGATAGGTTACGGTACCGATGGCCTTGGCCACCTCAACAAACTCAGTTTTGTTTACCTTTTTTGTTTCCATGTTTATAAAGTTTTAGTTAATAATAGGATTTTTGTATTTGTTTTCTATCTGATTGGCTTAATTATTAATAATGTATATAATGGCGATGATGAACACTACGACACCCACGACGGTGATGATGCCATAGATACCCGCTCCAGCAAAGAGGGCACCGACTTGTTGGAAAAAACCGCAAAGCAGTTCGAACAGTCCTTTGAGGATGCTGCTGACAAGGGCGATGATGAATGCAACGACAGCGACGACGACAAGCATAATAATAAAGAGCTTTTCCATGTTGTTTTGTTTTAGTTGGTTTATGAATTAAAGTATATTATACATAGTATAATATAGTGCGACCCTATTCCCGTTCTTCTTTCCATTTTTTCCGTTGTTCCTTCCATTTTTTTCGTTGTTCCGGCGGCAAAATAACGAAATAGGTGTGCAATTAAAATACACGGGATGAAAATTTTAAAAATCCCATTGGGATTTTTTATTTTTTCAGGTGTGAAAAACAATTGCACATATCTTTGCTTTCTTTGCGGCCTCGTTCAACCGCCAAATTTTTATCATCATGCAAAATTCACAAAAAAGACTCAGCCCCGTTGTCAAAGACCCTTATCTGCTTCCCTTGGAAACGGAGCCGACCACCATCATCGAGGCCATGAGCCTCATCGTCGAAAATGCCCAAAACACCGGGCTTACCCCAAATCTCTACTTTTACTTGGAGAAGCCCATCCGCTATCTTTGCGAAAGGCTCCAAATCAACGAGGTGCAGGCCGTCTTGCTCTCCGTTGTCACCGAAATAGGCACCGACAGAGACTTCTCCCTCACCGATATCAGTTGTTTCTTCAACTGCACCAACCTGAAGGCTGTTTCGCTCGTCAAAGAATTGGAGGACTTGGCACAAAAGAAATTAGTTGAAGTCGAAAAGCCCTTCGGGTCAGATTGCAACAGCTACCGACTTCCCTGGGGAGCCGTGGTCGCCTACAGCAACAACCAAGTCTACATCCCAAAAGCCCAACGTTGTGAGGACTGCGAAGAATTGCTACAAACGGTGGAATCCTACTCATTCCAACATGGGAACGGCTCGCTCACATGCCGCGAATTTCAAGACCGAATGCTCTCCCTTTTACGCGACAATGCGCACCTCGACTTTGTCAAGACCCTCGAAAGCCACCATCTCGAGACAAATGACACGGCTTTGGTTGTCTATGCTTGCGTGCTTTTGTGTTGTCAAGGCAATAGCACTTTCGTGGAATATGATTTCTTCCACATGGTGGACCGTCGCTATCTCCATAAGACATGGAAAGATTTTCAATCAGACAACCACAAACTTCTTGACTTGGGACTTGTCGAACCTGTTTGCGACAACGGCATAGAAGACCAAGACACCTTCACGCTGACCAAAAAAGCCAAAGACGAACTACTCGTAGGGGTCAAGCTGAAAGAAGACAAACGCATCAAAGGCATGAGAGGATTGATACAACCCACCAACATTGTTCCCAAAAACATGTTCTACAACGAAGCGGAGAAAGTCCAATTGAAGCGTTTGGAAGGCCTGCTTATGCAAGACCGTTACCTTGAGATCTGCACACGGCTGAAAGACAGCGGAATGCGCACGGGATTCGCTTGCCTCTTCTATGGGGCACCTGGCACAGGCAAGACCGAAACCGTCATGCAACTGGCACGCGCCACCAGCCGAAGCATCTATCAAGTCAACATGGCTAATATACGCGACAAATGGGTAGGCGAGAGCGAAAAGAATGTGAAGGGTATCTTCGGTCAGTATCAAAACGCTGTGCGCAACTCTTCGGTAGCTCCCATCCTACTGCTAAACGAAGCCGATGCCTTGTTGGGAGGCCGCTTCACGGAGGTCAACCGCTCGGTGGAAAGGATGGAAAACACCATGCAGAACATCATCCTCGAAGAGATGGAGAGACTCAACGGCATACTTATTGCCACCACTAACCTGACATGCAACCTTGACGGTGCCTTCGAGCGCAGGTTCCTGTTCAAAGTTGAGTTCCATGCACCCGAGGCATCGGTCAGGAAAGACATCTGGCGCACCATGATTCCGCAACTCGACGACGACACTGCCATGCAACTCGCCTTGCGCTACAACCTCAGCGGCGGACAAATCGAGAACATCGCTCGAAAATGCAAAATTGAAAGCATCCTCAATGGCAAAGCTCCTGATTTCGACATGCTCAAGACCTTTTGCGACGAAGAAAACCTAGTCAAAGAAAAATCGCGTGTGGCTGGTTTTAGAAACGCAAGTTGAAGCATAGCTTTAGGTTGAACTATGCATGCATAGTTCAACCTAATTTTATTATTTTTGCACTTTCATGTCATTAATCCAACACTGACCACCATGTCGAAACCCGCAGATTACAAATACCGTTGGCTATTGAACCAGCTGATGCACAGCAGGCTTACTCGCGAAGAAATTACCGACCTTTGGTACGATTATTCAGGCGAAACGATTTCAAGAAGAACGTTCAAAAACTGGAAAGACGCAGTAGAAACCTATTTCGATACCATCATCGAATGTGACACAAAAGATGGTTACCGCTACTACATTGAAGACGAGGACAAGGAGGACATCAAGAGAAATACCATCAACAGATGGATACTCAAGACAATGGAAGTGAGCGACACGGTTACCAAACACAAACAGCTCAAAGACCGTATTTTGGTGGAAGAAGTCCCATCGGGGAACGAAACGCTGGAAGCCATTCTGGATGCCATGGAAAGCAACCATGTTGTTTCTTTTGAATACACCAAATATTTCGACAATCCTGAAGAAAAACCTGAATTCTACGAATTATGTCCTTATTGCGTCAAGCAGTTTGAGCGACGGTGGTATGTCGTTGGTTTCTGCCTCACTCGAGACCAGATGCGTACCTTCTCCATCGACAAAATCCAAAAGCTGGAGAAATCGGAGAAGACTTTCGAGATTCCTGAAGACTTTGACAGCGAGGCTTATTACAAACCATTTTTCGGCATCATCACTGGAATAGATGACAAAAGGATGGGGAAAATCAATCTTGAGCACATAGAAATCAAGGTCGAGAAAGACCGGGCCAAGTATTTCCGTTCGCTACCGCTGCACCACACCCAACAGGTGAAAGAGCGCACCAAAGAATATACCATCTTCACCTACGACCTTTACCCCACCAACGACTTCTACCAAGCCTTGCTACACGAAGGCGAGTTCCTCGAAGTGCTTGAGCCTGCCGAGGTCAGGGATGAGATGAAGGAGAAGATTGGGGAGATGGCGGAGAGGTATAAAATATAATTATATTTCAACTATTTGAAAGCTTTTATATCGTTGATTTATTATATCTATTAATCTGGTAAAATTACCGTTAGCATTGCCTTTCCACTGCTTT
>JAEEII010000076.1 GCA_016281295.1 Bacteroidales bacterium | reverse complement strand
TCGACCATCACCTTGAAAACCTCCAATTTGAGTTGCTGAAACTCAATGTTGCCGTGTGTGGCCTCTCCCAGCCCAATGACACGTGCCTGTGCGGGAATGGAAATGTCCGAAATCTTTCCAGCATATTTCGCAAACTCTTCGGTGTCGGCGCATTTCCCCGTACCGAAACCTCCGAAATGCGAGAAAACACATGCAATCACAAGCACTACCACAAACAGCGCAAGCAATATCCTGCGCACGATGTGCTTTTTTGTTTTCTTGTCTTTCATGGTTTATATTCCAATTGTTTTAAATGAATAATGTGCCATTTTGTCCATATCAATTTGAAAGCAAAATTAAGGTATTATCCGTTCCAAAACGAAAACCAAATGTGGACAATTACATGGACAATCTAAAATCAAATCACCATTGATAATGAAAATGTTGTAGCTTTGCGATGTAATTCAAAACATTCAGAACATGTCGAAAACACTCTCTTTACTCCTAATCGTATTTTGCGCTCTGACGAGCTGGGCGCAAAAACCCCTACTCACCTCACACTGGACACAGGATTATCCTTACAACCAACTTTGTCCTAGAGACCCCGTGAATGGCAACGCCTACAGTTACGCTGGATGTCCTGCCATCGCCATGGGACAAATCATCAACTATTTGCAGACCACAAACGACACGCGCTTTACCGATGACGACGACTATACCCATAACTATGTCGGTCGCAAATTCAATATTGACGACGACTGGGAGGCTTTAGGATTCCCTTCTTTTCCTCAGTTAAATGAATTGTTGGACTCCGTTGATGCCACGTTCCAACGTGGCGAGGAACTGGATGGCTTGTTAAGCGCCGCTGTGGTCTTTGCATGCGGAACGGCGTGTACACAGGTCTATAGTTCCGAGGGCTCCGGCACCTTCTATGTCGATCAAGCGTTTGAGGCTTATCAACGCTTTGGCTTTACGGACTGTGTGCTGTTTCGTGAGCTTGACTCCCTAATGTATGCCACTTTGATTTCCAATCTGAAAGCTGGTTATCCTGCCCATTTGGCTGTGGAGAATCCCGCTGGAACGGTCGGACACAACGTAGTGGTCGATGGCTATCGCGAATCGGATGGCAAATTCCATATCAACTTCGGATATGGAGGCACGTTGGACAACTGGTACGACATCCCCGACCCGAATTTCTATTACGGCATGACCAAGGTGGAAGGAATCATCTTGAATATCATCCCCTCCTTGGGGCCTTTGACCGCTCAAGAATCCACCCTCCAACAACCGCTTGAGGTGTATCCTAACCCCGCCTCCGATATCCTCTATGTGAAGAATCTTCCATGCAAAACGGTAGATTATTCCATTTTCAACATATTAGGTCAAGAGGTGACTGCAAGCTCCACAACAGGAGGCATTTCTGTTGCTGGACTGGAAAAAGGCATTTATTTCTTGCAGCTGAAAGGTGAAGGAGTTCACGAAACGACGAAATTCGTTGTGAGATAAGTCATCATGTCAGAACTGAAAACACTATTATCCGACAGAATCGGCGGCTACGATGCCAAAGCATTGGCCCAAGCCAACATCAAAGAGGAATTGTTTCAGTTGCTCTTCGACCCCGACAAGCGCACTTCCGACAACGCCGCCTGGGTGTTGACCCATTTGCCCAAAACCGCGGATCCATGGCTGACTGAACGACAAAACATCCTTATCGATGAGGCCATGCGCACAACGAGCACCACCAAACGCCGCCTCATCATGAACCTCTTGGATCGGACCACCTTCGACCCCAACCACATCCGCACTGACTTCCTCGATTTCTGCTTCAACACCATTCTTTCCGAGGAACCCGTCGGCGTGAAGAGCTTAGCCATCAAGTTGGCCTACGCACAGAGTGCCCATTATCCCGAGCTGCTCGAAGAGATCGACGCCACTCTTCGGATGATGGAGCCAGAGGAACTTCCAGCGGCTTTGAAGCACCTGCGTGGGAAGATGTTGGCAAAATAAGCCTAGCACCCCTCACAGCCTCGGAGAGGCGTAACGCACGCAGTGCAATTAACACCATACAAGCGCAGCGCAGTGTGGTGGACACACAAGAGCAGCGCAGTGTGGTGGACACACAAGAGCAGCGCAGTGTGGTGGACACACAAGAGCAGCGCAGTGTGGCGTAGGAGATGCCCATGACACTCCCAGAGCATCTCGAAGAGATGCGACCGACCATGATATGGATAGTATAGCGATGTCGCATGTCTCCGACATGCAGGAGAGGCATAGCCCGTATAGCACCACACTGCGCGGCTTTGCCGCTTGTATGGTGTTAATTGCGCCTATCGGTGCGTCTCATGCCTCCGGCATGATGCGGAAGTCAGTCCTTGAGGAATGTGTCAGAAGTTACCAGCCATGCACAACTTCATCAACAAAGCTCGGCACGGATGAACAAAAGATATGTTGTAATATTTTCATTCTTCTTCGGAGAATTAGGTGTTTTCGGAGAAATTAAAGCAAAACATTTTGGTATTATTGGATAAATCGCATGAAAAAATTTGTGTAATATAAAAAATTAACACATTGTTATATGCTTTATATGAAAGAACTGGCAAAGGATGATAAGCCCCTGCTGCTACCAGTTTATTTAACACCTTTCTCGTAAGGTCTTTCTATCTCAACAAAATAAACTAATATTTTGTATCTTTGCCCCAAACAAAAACACCTCACCCCATGAATCACCCCATTCAAGAAGGCTATATGCCTTATCTCGGTTATCAGACCTACTACCGCATTGTCGGTGAACCTTCAAACAAACCCGCACTGCTTTGTCTGCACGGCGGACCGGGTAGCACGCATAACTATTTCGAAGTCTTAGACCGCATTGCCGACACAGGCCGTCAAGTCATCTCCTACGACCAAATTGGCTGCGGCAACTCCTACCTCGACGGTCATCCCGAACTGTGGACGCAAGAGACTTGGATCAATGAACTCATCGCCTTGCGCGAGCACCTGCATCTTGACCAGCTTCACCTCCTTGGCCAGTCATGGGGCGCCATGCAGGCCATCGCCTATATCATCGACTGCCAGCCCAAGGGCATCAAGTCGGTCATCCTCTCTTCGGGCCATGCCTCCAGCTCGTTGTGGGCCAGCGAGCAGCACCGCCTCATCAAATACATGTCGGCAGAAGACCAAGAGGCCATCCGCCACGCCGAAGCCACCTGGAAATGGGACGACCCCGACTATCTCCGCGCCAACGAGCATTATTATGAGCGTTATGTCATCATCGTGGACGAAAACCCGCCCGAGTGTATCCGTCGCCCGAAACGTGCCGGCAACGAAGCCTACCCCTATGGCTGGGGACCCACCGACTCCCAACCCTTGGGCGATTTCGCCGACTTCGACTACACCGACCGCCTGCAACAAATCACAC
>JAEEII010000075.1 GCA_016281295.1 Bacteroidales bacterium | reverse complement strand
GCCTTTTCGGGCGTTGCCATCAGCACGCCGCGGCCATCGGACAAGGTCTTGATTTCATAACCGAAATACATCGACTCCTTGACGTTCTGATAATGGAAGGTGCCAAAAGGATTCCGGAAACTGGCTGTCTTGAGGGTGGAGACACTGGTCAGTTGTATTACTTCCTCCGGGATTATCCCATAGAATGAAAGCGCGCAGTGGAGACTGATATAGGACGGGTTATAGATACGATTGGCTACATAGCGAGAGAACCCCGGAACTTGCTTATACTCCGGGAATGCGTAATACTCGTTGCGGAGTTTTACCAGCAACCCCTTTCGGCACCAACGGGTGAGATTGTTGCGGTCGAAATCCTTCTCCCACAGCAGTACCTGGTTGATGTTGAAACACCCTTGCGGGTACAAGTGACTCCTGAATGATAAATAATCCAAGCAGCAAACTGTTTCTAAAACTCTGCAAATATAATGATTTATAGAAATAAAACAAAATGATTGTAGTACACCCCCGCCATCGCATCAGCGAACTCACGCGCTTCAACTACGATCGACTCACTTGGAGAGTTACGGGGGAGGAGGAGGGCTTTGCAACTGAATCTCAACTGACAAACAATAATGTTTTTTTCACTTTTCCGCTTTGACCGATCCGAACTTTTTGTAACTTTGTGGAAATATGAATTGCTTATGAAGTTGTTCGAAGACATGACTCAAGCTCGGCCATTCATCAAATGGGTTGGAGGGAAGACACAGTTGCTGGATGAGGTTCGCAAATCGCTTCCTCGCGATTTCGCATCCCGTCAGCACATTACGTATGTGGAGCCGTTTGTTGGTGGTGGCGCCGTTATGTTCTGGATTCTTCAAGCATATCCCAACATTGAGAGAGCTGTCATCAACGACATCAATGAAGAACTCATTTGCACCTATCGTGTAATCAAGGATAATGTAGAGGAGCTTATTGGAGAACTTACTCATATTCAAAACGAATATATCCCCCTGAACGCTGAAGACCGCAAGGCATATTTCATGGAGAAGAGAGCCCGTTTTAACACGAAACAAACCACTCCTGTAGAAACGGCCGCACTCTTCATCTTCCTCAATAGGACGTGCTTTAATGGCCTGTACAGGGTTAATTCCAAAGGCGAATTCAATGTTCCTCACGGCAAGTATGCTAATCCACGTATATGCGATGTGGACAATCTCCGTGCTTGCTCTAATGTACTGCAGAGGGTAGAGATTCTTTGCGGAGATTTTGCTGAAACTGGTCGCTATGCTGGTCCCGACACTCTCTTCTATTTTGACCCTCCTTATAAACCCATTACAGAGACTTCATCGTTCACTTCATATTCAAAGGAGGGCTTTGATGATAAGGAACAGTTGAGGCTTCGTGACTTCTGTGACCAAATTAGTAAGGAGAAAGCTCTCTTCGTGGCCAGCAATTCTGACCCGAAGGACGTGAATCCTAAAGAGAATTTCTTCGACACCATATACCAACACTTCGTCATCAAAAGAGTATCCGCCGCCAGAATGATTAACTCTGACGCCTCCGGCCGTGGTGCCATCTCTGAATTGATGATTTCTAACGTAGTTAACGCGTAAGTATGAGAGATTTTATGACTTGGTTGGCGGGCTTCCGCTCCGCCATAGCTGGCTATAAGTATTACACCGACTTTGAGAAGATTTACAAGAATGTAGACGCCATCAAGGTTGAGCTCAACATCATGAATTCCCTAATTGGGTGCCAAGACATCGAGAAGGAATTCGTGGCGCTGTACAGGCGCTATCCGGAGATCCTGAAGTGCATCCCCATCCTGCTGGCCAAGCGTGAATCTGACATCCTTACAGTGGACTTTGACGGCGAACACGTTTGGAACTTCAAGCGGGCCAATTACCATATCGAGGAATACGTGGTATTCATGCGTGAGACCGGTTTGTTCGACCTCATGCAGCAGAAGCACATCCACAACCTGGTGGACTACGTTACCGGTGTGGAAACCGGCTTGGACTCCAACGCTCGCAAGAACCGTGGTGGCCACGTGATGGAAGACCTGGTGGAAGGCTATCTTGTCAAGGCCGGCTTGGTCAAGGACAAAACCTACTTCAAGGAGATGTACATCCACGAGATTGAACAGAAATGGGGCATCGACCTGTCCTGCATCTCCAATGAGGGAGGCACCGAAAAGCGCTTCGATTTCGTCATCAAGCGCCCCAATATGATATACGGCATAGAAACCAACTTCTACGCCAGTGGTGGCTCCAAACTGAATGAAACTGCCCGCAGTTACAAGACCATCGCACTGGAGACCAAGAACCATCCCAAGTTTAAATTCGTGTGGATTACCGATGGCCACGGCTGGGGGTCTGCCAGGAACAATCTAAAAGAGACCTTCGACGTTCTGGAAAACATGTACAATATCATGGACCTCGATGAAGGCGTGGTCGAAAAGAAACTGGTATAGTATCGATGCCCACGGCCTACTACAAATCACAAGATAAAAACTTCACGCTCCTTCAGGGAGATTGTGTCGAACTTCTGAACTCATTCGATTTCAAGTTCGATATGATTTTTGCCGATCCACCGTATCATTTATCGAACGGTGGTATAAGCATACAGAGCGGTGTACCTGTATCAGTGAATAAAGGCAAGTGGGATAAGTCTCAGGGCTTTGAGGAGGACTACAAGTTTGACAAAACGTGGCTGGCCGCTTGCCGGGAGCATCTGAAATCCGATGGCACCATCTGGGTCAGTGGAACGTATCATAACATCTTCTCCGTGGCTCGCTGTCTTTCAGAGCTGGACTTCAAGATACTGAACTGCATCACATGGGTGAAGACCAATCCTCCGCCCAATCTTTCCTGCCGATACTTCACCTATTCAGCGGAATATATCCTGTGGGCTCGAAAGGAGCAGAAAGTGGCTCATTACTACAACTATGAGCTGATGAAGGAGATCAACGGCGGTACTCAGATGCGTGATGTATGGACGTTGCCGGCTATTGCACCGTGGGAGAAATCTTGCGGCAAGCATCCCACCCAGAAACCGTTGTGCGTCCTCTCAAGAATCATTCAGGCTTCTACGAAACCAGGTGCCTGGATACTTGACCCTTTCACCGGAAGCAGTACCACCGGTATTGCGGCAAACCTGCTGGGGCGCCGTTTCCTCGGCATCGACCAGGAAGAAAAATTCCTCGAGATGAGCAAAGCCCGCCGCGAGGAACTAAACAGTATCAATCGTAGAGGAGAGATTCTGGAGAAGTTGGAGAAACAAGCCAAACTCTTCCAGGATAGCGACATTCGTGTTCTCTGTGAGCCGGAGGCGTTCTATGGGCCGGGACTTCCGTTTTAATACTCCCGGTGTCTTATCACGAGGTTGAGAACGTTCTTAAAGTCCCTTTTCCCTAAAACACACTCTTTAGTCCATTTAAGCGCCAGCTCAAACTGGTGCGCTCCAGGATTCTGCTTTTCACAGAGACAAAACAACTCAAGTATTATCGCCATCCCTCCAATCGAAATTGTACCTGGAACAACAATATGTCCGTATTTCCTTTCTACTGTTTTGAGAGTTTTCGGCGAGTATGACTTTCGTGATTCAGGAGTTGGGAACGGGGAACATTTTTTATAAAAACTCTGATAGTATTTTAGAAGTCTTGCAATGTCATCTCTATAATGCTGCGCCTTAAGAAGAAGATCAACGACCCATTCGTCATGAGGAAGAAGAAAAGGCTTAGCGTTACGTTTCGGTTGAAGGATCTTTACCCGAAAGTCAAGATCGGGACGAGCGCCTCTATCCCCTTGAAAAATCCCGATTACAGTCCCATCTGACGCTACAAAAGTGCGGATGGCTGGCTGTTTGGGAGACCTTTGCCAAAGGACGCCTTTAGTAAAGTAGTTTTTGTTGTAAGTCATAGTTATTTTGCTTATTCCCAAACTTTCATTAAACCATTGTAGTTCATTTCTCTACCACTCTGGTTCCAATAAGTCATATCTTGTTCAATAAAGAGCCACTTAATCGTGTAAAGAAGCAAATCAAGAGGGAGTCCAGTTGTGAAACGACAGGAGTTTATGACATCTTCATTCGGTTCCTCACAGTTATAGACATGAGTGATTAATTCTTTTAGTTTGTACCCATCCTCTGGGTTTTCCGCAACTTTTGCATTTACGTCGTTCCATATCTCTGGATGGCTTGGACGATTTCCTGTGCTGATCACATTGCCATATTTCCCATACCTGAACTGATAATCCTCTACACGCACCTCAAAATCCATCCCTTTGTTTTTGTATGCGGGACGATGCAGGTAAATTCTTTTGCCATCTTTTCCGGTTTCCACATAGTAATCGTAGTAATTCCACTCCTTAGAAGTGCCGTGTTTTTCCTCAAGAAAAAGCATTATCAGTTGTTTGTGATAATCCTCGCGAGAGTTCGCATTAATGGAGACGGTTATTATAGTTTCCATAAAACGGTGTTATTAGAATAAATCTTTAATGTGCACCTTCAAAGCCCTTGCAATTCTCTCAATATTGCAGAGCGTTAAATTCTTTTCAGCTCTCTCAATCATTCCAATGTAGGTGCGATGCACACCAGCAAGATCTGCAAGTTGTTCTTGAGAAAGATTTCGCTCTTTCCTTAACTCCTGAACTTTTTGCCCAAAAGCAAGGAGAATGGGTTCTTTTTTCATTAAGATTTTGCGTAAAAAACAAAGATAGAGATGCTAACAAAAGTCATCAACATACTATAGTTAGCATGATGTTTAATGTATCCTATTCGTTCCGTCTCTAAAGTGGAACGAGGCAGATTATTGCCCTTCTTTTGGGGCTGCAGGTGCCAATATCCTGACTTGGCTGAAATCAACGAAAAAATGAGTCTCCAGAAGCAATCGTTAAGCTGACTGGAACGTGATAACGTCTCCAAAAGTCTTCTCAGAAAACACTTGGAGACATTATCGGAGGGCGGTCAGAATGACGGCCGTTAAGATTTATTCCTTGAATCGGGAATGACTCGATAGAGACCCCGAGCAAAAGCCAACTAAAGAGAGGCCCAATAAAGGAACAATAGAAGTGTGTCGTGTATTTGAGCGCTCATAATATTATCCGCTAGGTTTACTGTCGCTTTTTGGTGGCCGACCATCTTATCTC
>JAEEII010000074.1 GCA_016281295.1 Bacteroidales bacterium | reverse complement strand
GCCACCGAGGACCTGAAGGGTAGCTCCGATGAATATGCAGTCACCTTTTATGATGAACTCGCCCCGGTGTTCCAAAGCTATCACGACAGCATCCTCATCGTCAGCGATGCCCAGAAAGAAGTGTCGAGCCGCGCCGGTCATGCCCTCATGGATGTCAATCCCTACGCCGCGTCACGGTATGCCGTGGCACGAAACGACACCAAAGAGATCCTTGACGTACTCCACACCGGCGACTTGGAACGTTTCGTCCAAATCACCGAGTCAGAAGCCATGCAACTCCATGCACTGATGATGTGCTCCAAACCATCGTTCACCCTCATCCAACCGAATACCTTGAGAATCATACAGAATATCCGTGAATTCCGCATGGAGACCGATATCCCTGTCAGCTTTACACTCGATGCTGGCCCCAACGTTCACGTGCTTTATCCCGACCAAGACGCCGAAATCGTCGAACGGTTCATCATGGATGAACTGGAACGATATTGTCACGGAGGACACTGGATCGCTGACCAAATCGGCATGGGACCTTCCCAAATGAACTGATAACACCATGACAATGAACGACACCTTTTACAGCAAAATCATCCTCTTTGGCGAGTATTCCATGATCTTCGATGCTACCGCACTGATGATCCCTTTCCGCCATTTTAAAGCCGAATGGAGGATGGACTCTTCACTGTCGGTGCCGGGATCGCTACAGTCAAACAAGAGCCTTTACAAGTTCCTTCAATACCTTCAAGAAGACGAAGAATTATGCCATCTTTTTGATTTTGAACGGTTGGAAACTGACCTGCAAGCAGGACTCTTCCTCGACTCAAACGTCCCAACAGGTTATGGTCTCGGCAGTTCGGGAACCCTGTCAGCAGCCGTTTACAAGCGTTATGCCTTGAAAATGACCGACGACCTGATGGAGCTGAAACGTCTCTTGGGTCGCATGGAGAGCTGCTTCCACGGCAGTAGTTCGGGCATCGACCCACTGCAATGTTATCTCAACCAGCCTTTTAGGATTTCCGCCCAAGGTGTGGCCTTGCTCCCCGAGGACTTCCTTCCTTCCAATATCCGGGTCTTCCTTGTTGACACGGGTATCAAGAGTAATACCAAGCCATTGGTGCAGTATTTCAGGAACAAACGGGAGGATCCGGACTACCTGAATGCGTTTCAATCTGATTATGTGCCTTTGGTCTCGACCTGTATCAACCGCTTGATTGCGGGGGAAACGGAGGGGTTCTTCACCGCGCTTCGCCAGCTTACTGACGGACAGCTCAGGTTTCTTCGACCTATGATTACCGATAACAGCATCGACCTCTTCCTCGAGAAGCCTGATTTCCATATCGGATTCAAGATCTCCGGCTCGGGTGGCGGTGGTTATGTGCTGGGCTTTACCGACGACATGGAACAAACCAATGCTTTTCTGGAGGGATATGAGGGGTGTTTAGAATTAAGAATTTAGAATTTAGAATTTATAATTTAGAGGGAGCTACCCCGATAGGGGTTTAACCTCGGTAGAAACCCTGGGTAGAACGCTCCCCCTCTCCACAGTGGAGAGGGGGTCGGGGGGTGAGGTTGTTTTTAATCTCGTTAGAAATAAAATGAAATTGATACGCAACATAGAAAACCATATTGAGACGTTGATGACTACCATCATCGACTTCTTCTATCCACCTTTTAGGAAAATCATGAGCCTGGAACTGTTCCGTTACGGTTGCTGCGGTGGCTTGAATTTGGCTTTGGAATGGGTGCTTTATTACGTGTTCTATCATTTTGTGTTTCATGGCAAGGTATTTCATTTTTGGTTCCTCGCCTTCACCCCTCATATCGCCGCTTTCGTCTTTAAATTCCCCATCACCTTCCTGACAGGATTCTGGATGGCACGTCACATCAGCTTCTCCGGCTCCACCCTGAAGGGAAGGACTCAGATTATCCGTTACCTCATCGTCACCGTGGTCAACATCTTTATTAACTATTTAGGATTGAAGCTCTTTGTGGAGGTGTTTCAGTGGTGGCCAACCATCTCATACGTCATCATCTCTATTATCTGTGTGACTTTCAGCTATTTAACAAATAAATATTTCTCTTTCAGAAAAAACGACACTAATCATGGACTATCTTCAACTCATCAAAAATAAAATCTCCTACTTCTCATCTCTTACCTTTCACCTCTCACCTTACACTTCCCAAGGGTTAAAGGTGGTATTCACCAACGGCTGTTTCGACATCCTTCATCGGGGACACGTGGAATATCTCTCGAAAGCAGCCGACTTGGGTGATGTGTTGGTGGTGGGATTGAACACCGATGCCTCAGTGAGGAGGCTGAAAGGGGAGGGGCGTCCTGTCAACAACGAGGAAGCCCGTGCCTTGGTGCTGGCCTCGTTGTGCTTTGTGGATGCCGTGGTGCTTTTCGATGAGGACACACCCTACGAGCTGATCAAAGCAGTCCATCCTGATGTGTTGGTGAAAGGCGCCGACTACAAAGTGGAAGATATTGTCGGCCACGATCTCGTCACCTCCTACGGCGGTTTGGTAACCACGGTTCCCCTCGTGGAGGGCTATTCCACAAGTAAGCTATTGAGGCTCGCCTACCCAATCTGACTCCAGTCAAACACTTGGGCAAATAGTTCTTTGTAGTGTTCGCGGAGCATTCGGTTTTCTGGTTTGATGAGTTTTGGGTCATCATTCAAGATGCGGATGGCGGCGTCACGCACTTGCGGGATCAAGG
>JAEEII010000073.1 GCA_016281295.1 Bacteroidales bacterium | reverse complement strand
CCGAGAGTGGGCCTGGTGAAGTTCAAAGACGCGGAGACAGGCCGTGAACGCTGGGTTGACACTTCCAGCCGCGCCTGGCATGACGCCTATATTAAACTAATCACCCAGGAGTCCATGAAACTGAACCGTCTCTTTACCATGCAAGGTATCGACAACACCTTGATTTATACCGATGAGGATTATGTGAAACCTTTGATGCAACTGTTCAAAAAGAGGGAGTCGAGACGATGAAAAGACTGTTTTTGATGATGACCCTGGTCTTGGGTCTTGTGACCTTCACCGTGGCACAAGAGGTTGAGGTCTCCGCCAAGGTTCAAGACGACCATGTGGCCGTGGGAAAGCCTTTCGCATTGGATTTGATGATGAAGGTGCCATACGGCTATTACGTGGAATGGAACGAGTTCGCCACTGACACTTTGTCAGAGCAACTGGATATTTTGAAACGTGGTGAGATGCAACGCACCGCCGATGCCGACAGTAACATCATCGTGCAGCAGCAACTCACCTTGATGACCTTTGACACCGGTTATGTGGAGATCCCCCGCATCGGACTGACCTACGCCAAGTCGGTAGAGGATCCTATGCGTATGAAAGCTTTTACCGATCCCGTACAGTTGTACTCGACCACCATCACGGTGGATACCACTCAGGCGTTTCGCCCTCTCGTGGAGCCTATCTCTCAGCCGGTGAGGATGAAGGAGGTCTTCCCGTGGATCTTGGGCGTCCTGTTAGCTGTGCTGGCTGGAATTGCCGTGTGGTTTTTCTGGAAACGCCGCAAGCCTCGGATTGGTGAAGACGGCCAGCCTGTCAAAGGACCAGTGATCCCGCCTTATAACAAGGCCATCGGCGACTTGACACAACTGGGTCAACAGAAACTGTGGCAGTCGGGAAAGGTCAAGGAATACTACTCGTCGCTGTCCGACATCGCGCGAGAATACATCGAGGGACAGTTCGGCGTCAACGCCGTGGAGATGACCACCGACGATATCCTGAAGGAAGTGCGTGACCTCCGGTTCAAAGAGTCGGTGTTCTCCAAGCTTAAAGACACCATGGAACTCTCGGATCTCGTGAAGTTCGCCAAATACACAGCCTCGCCGCTGGAGAACGACAACGCCATGACGGATATGACCGACTTCGTGAATGAGAGCTACGCGCATTACCAAGCGCAGCAGGCCCAACAAGCCCAACAAGAAAAGGTAGAGGAGAAGGAGGCTCCAAGTCATGTTTGAGAATGTCACTTTTGCTAACCCCGCATTCCTTTGGGGACTTTTGTTGATCCCGTTGGCCATCGTATGGTATATCTTCCGCCACAAGAAGCAGGAAGCCTCGATGCGTTTCTCTGACATGAGAGGGTTCAATGAACTTCCTAAAAGCTGGAGGGTCTATGCCCGTCATTTACTGTTTGTCATCAATATGGCGGCCTTGGCGTTGCTTCTTGTCGCTATGGCACGTCCGCAAAGCTCATCGACAAGCCAGAAGTCAAACATCGAAGGTATCGACATCATCCTGGCGCAAGATATCTCTGGCAGTATGCTGGCGAGAGATTTCAAACCCGACCGTTTGGAGGCCTCCAAGAAAGTGGCCGCTGAGTTCGTGGAAGGTAGGCCGGGAGACCGCATGGGCCTCGTGGTGTTTGCAGGTGAGTCTTTCACCCAAGTGCCACTGACCACTGATCACTCGGTGATGCTGAACATGTTGAAAGAATTGAAGAGCGGCATGATCGACGACGGCACCGCTATCGGCGACGGGCTGGCTACCGCCATCAGCCGCCTTAAGGACAGCGAGGCGGTTTCAAAAGTCATCATCTTATTGACGGATGGCATGAACAACTCTGGCTCGGTGGATCCTTATACCGCCGCTGAGATGGCCAAGCTCTTTGGTATCCGCGTCTATACTATTGGGGTGGGTACCTACGGCAATGCCCCTTATCCTGTGCAGACCATCTTCGGTACTCAATACCAGCAAGTTAAAGTCGAGATTGATGAGAAGCTCCTGACTACCATCGCCAATAGCTCCGGGGGCAAGTATTACAGAGCTACTTCCAACCAGAAACTGGATGAGATTTATGACGAGATTGACAAGCTGGAACGCTCTAAGATTGAGGTGATGGAATTCAAACGCCTTCATGAGGAGTTCTATCCTCTGGTGGCCTGGGCACTCGCTTTGCTGCTGCTGGGATTTATCTTACGGTTGACTGTTTTTAGAACGATTTCGGAATAGTGGCTATGGAAAATGTTTTGAGATTTGAACATCCTGATTATCTGTACGGTCTGATTATTATACCAGTACTGATTATTCTCTATGTTTTGTTCCGCCTGCGTCAGGACAAGATTTTCAAGCGTTTTGCGGATTTGGGAATGAGAGACTTCCTGATTCCGCTGCGATCGGGGCGCAGGAGTGTTTTCAAATTCGTGGTGTTTCTGCTGATGATCACCTGTCTTATCCTTGGATTGGCCAACCTTCAGAGCGGATCCAAGATGGAAGAAGTGAAAAGGGAAGGCATTGACTTGTATATTGCTGTCGATGTCTCCAACTCCATGAATGCGCAAGATATCGTGCCGAGTCGTCTCGACAGGTCGAAGCAAGCCATCAACAATTTGATCAGTAGTTTGCAGGGCGACCGGATTGGCGTTATTGTCTTTGCCGACAAGGCTTTCGTGCAGCTGCCGATCACCACTGACTACGCCGCGGCGAAGATGTTCCTCTCCTCGGTCAACACGGGTAGTGTGGCATCGCAGGGCACTGCCATCGGTGAGGCCATCAACTTGGCGATGAAGTCATTCAATGATGACGAAAGGAGCAAGGCTATCATCATCATCTCTGATGGTGAAGACCACGAAAATGAAGCCGCTATGGATGCCGCGCGTGAAGCAGCCAAGAAAGGCATCCGCATCTTCACCATCGGCATGGGTCTCCCCGACGGAGCGCCGATCCCTGAATATAACCAGTATGGCAGGATGATGGGCTATAAAAAGGATAAACAAGGCAACACCATCGTGACCAGACTCGACGAGGAGATGCTGCGCCGCATCGCCGATGTGGGCGGCGGCCTCTACGTGCGTGCCAATAACTCTAACGTGGGGCTGGAGAAAATCTATGACGACATCTCCAAGATGGACAAGAGCGAGATTGAGTCGAAGGTGTTTACTGACTATGAGGACCAGTTCCAGTGGTTTGTGGGACCCGCCATTCTCATGCTGCTGTTGCTTGTCTTCATGTCTTCGAGCAAAAAAGCATGGGAGACGAAATTTAATATCTTTGAAAGGAAAGGTGAGGATCATGAATAAAATAGGATTGATAGGGTTGTTTTTGCTTGCGGTCATGGCTGTGCAGGCGCAAACGGTGGAGAAACAGATCCGCAAAGGCAACCGACAATATCGCAAAGGTGACTTTACCGAAGCGGAGGTGCAGTACCGAAAAGCACTCGAAATCAAATCAACAAGCGCGGAGGCTCAGTTTAACCTGGGTGACGCCTTGTACCAACAAGAGAACTACAAAGACGCTATGGATGCCTTTCAGCGTGTGCTGGAGATGACTCCTGACTTCAAGCTGAAGTCCCAGGCAGTCTTCAACATGGGCAACTGCCAGCTGGTACAAGAACGGTATTACGACGCATTCAATTTATATAAGGTGGCGCTGAAGTTCAATCCCGACAACGCCGATGCCTTGTATAACCTCGAGTATTGCCGCGCCCATTTAGTGAAGAGCCATATTTGGGTCAATCCGGCAATCCCTCATGGAACCGTGCAGGCCAGCGACGATATGGCTTTCAACGGACAGATGGTGACGCTGACCGCAAAGCCTGACGAGGAATATGCGCTGTCACAATATGTGGTGGTGAAAGCCGATGACCAGCAGGTGACGGTCGATGTCAGTGGAAGCCGCTTCGAGATGCCGAAGTTTGATGTCGTGGTCACTGCCGAGTTTAAACTGTCACATAAAATCACCATCGACAATAAAATCAGTCATGGTACCATCTCGGCTGACCGTACCAAGGCTATCGCAGGCCAACAGGTCACGCTGCACGCCCAACCTGAACCGAGTTATATGGTGGATGCCTATTTCGTGACCCGTACCGGTAATCCCACTGACTCAGTGCCAGTGAATGACACGGTGTTCCAGATGCCCGACTTCGATGTCACTGTGTCGGCTCGCTTTAGAACTGCACTTAAGGTCAGCATTGATACCGTTTCGAATGGCGAGATTCAAGTGACCGACTCGCTGGCTTTGCCAGGACAAAATATCGGCATCATCGTGAAACCTGCCAGCGGTTACCAGCTCAACGAGCTGTATGTCGTGTGTGACAACGACCTGTCCACCACTGCGCCGGTGTCTGACATGAATGTCTTCCAAATGCCAGATGATGACGTGACCGTCAAAGCCGTGTTTGGTGAGGCGCAAGATTATTATAAGGTGTCACCTGACACGCTGGTTGAAGGTGGACATGTGCTGCTTGATGTTGACAAGGCGACAAGAGGAGAGACGGTGACGCTGAGAAACGCTCCCGAGCCAGGTTACCAGTTTAAGGAATACCAGATCCATCAGACTGG
>JAEEII010000072.1 GCA_016281295.1 Bacteroidales bacterium | reverse complement strand
GTCAACATCTCGCTCAGCCCCACGGGACTTTCGGCAGTGACAGGCAGTGATGGCCGCTATGAATTCACCAATCTCGCTCCTGGCCTCTATACCGTACAAGGGATGAAGTCGGGTTTCGAGACCAACAGCAAAAGCATCACCATCACCGCTGGCCAGATTTCTTCGGGCGATATGATGCTTTCACCTGATAACGCTGGCTTCAAGCTGAATGTGGAGTATCTTGACTTTGGCAGTGCTTTTTCACAACTGAGCTTCAAGATCATCAACACTAGCACTTCCCGTCCCGTTAACTGGGCTGTCACAGAAAGCCTGAACTGGCTTACTGCCACTCCTTCAACAGGTTACCTTAATGCGAGTAGTGAGGTGACCGTGATGATTGACATTGACCGTACCAAACTCACCCAAACAGTTACTGCCAACATCACGATTTCATCCACTGAGGGTCAGACCATCGTTCTTCCTGTTCACGTAATCATCTAATTATCATGAAACGAGTTAAAATTCTTTTGGCACTAACAGTCTTATTCCTTTGCCTACCCACAGTTTCAAAGGCACAAATCTACTATTATATCGGCGTTGGATACCCAAGCATGAAAGGGAGTAAAACTTTTTCTAATTGTTTAAATGCCCGTTTGGGCATGGGGGGCAGGTCTTTGACAGGTGGTGTCAATTTCAAAAGCGACCTTAACAGAGTTATAAACAATGTCAAAGACATGGACGGTGCTATCTATCGTCTTTCACTTCTTGGCGAAATCAATTACATTCCTATAGCACACCTTGAGCTCACCCTTGCTGGCGGTTATGGCATGATAGGGAATTATCGAACCGACATCACACAAACCTATTATGGCGTGGAGAATGTGAGATCGGGAATTGAGGCGGGCGTAGGTGGATCACTATATCTGTTTTATCCACACTTCTCTGTAAACTATTTGTTTACCATTATGCCTGGTTTGGGCAAGATGGATCCCTATTTTGAAAACACGGTTGGATTCACCATTCGTTTCTAAACAAAATAAAAATCACATCCTATGAAAAAACTATTTTTCTTCGCATTACTCGCTTTGTTGTTCTCGGGTTGCACCGAGGAAGAGTACTCCTTGTTTGGAACCATTAATGGTATTGTCACCGACTTCCAGACCGGTGAACCCATACCTAATGTATCCATGACCCTGTCGCCTTCTGGCAGATCTGCCTCGACTGGCACTGACGGCACCTTTGAGTTCATCGACTTGGAGGCTGGACAGTATAAAATACAAGCCCGTCATGCCCTTTATAAGACAGATACAAAGACTGTGGTTGTTCTCGCAGGTGAAACCGTGCGTGGCGATATGCAATTGGTAGTAAAAGAGGAATAACCATGAAACACTGTCTATTAACCCTTCTCGGCTTATGTCTCACGGCTTTTGCCGTGGGACAGACCGAGGATGACGAATGGAACCGGTTCCTGAACCAGTCGAACAGTGGCTTTGAGCAATTCAAACAAAAAAATGACCAGGACTTCGAGGCGTTCCGTAAACAAATCAACGAGGAATATGCCCAGTTTATGAAAAAGCATTGGGACTCTTTCGATGCTAAACCCAAGGAAGACATCCCTTGGAAACCTGAGCCGCCTAAGCCCGTTGTCGTGGACCCCAAGAAACGCCCTACCGCTGACCCCATCCCGGCTAACAAACCTATCGCTCCAAAACCGATCGTGAAGCCGCAACCTATCGCCCCTATCAAACCGAAGCCACAGCCACAGAACACTCCCGCTCCTTCTTTGAGGAATGTGACCATGTTTGGCACACAGTATGGCTTCACTATCAACGACAAACATCCTGTGAAACTCCAGTCGGTGACAGAAAACGATGTGGCAGAACTGTGGGAACAGCTGAATGATGTGTATTTCGACCGCATCCTTGCTGAGTGTTTGGAATATCGAGAAAAACGACAGATGTGTGATTGGGCCTACTATCAACTCACCAAAGCGGTGGCCGAAACTTGTTGTGGAGGGCAAACCAACGAATCGGTGGTGTATCACATGTATCTCCTTACACAATCGGGATTCAAAGTGCGCATCGCTCGTTCCCAGGAAAGATTGATTCTGCTGTTGGGCTCGGATGAGTATATCTATAGGCGTTCTTACTATAATTTGGCAGGGGGTCGTTTCTATGTGATGGACCCCTCGTTCAAAGGCCAAAGTCTCAACATTTTCGATCATGCGTTCCCTAAAGAGCACTCTTTCTCGTTGAGTCAGTCGCAGCAGGATTTCGCATGGGTTCCTGTTGGGAAACGTACGGTGACTTCACGTCGTTATCCGAATGTCTCAGCCACCGTGGAGACCAACAAGAATCTGATTGATTTTTATAATACCTACCCATTGAGTAGTTATTGGCAGTTTTATTCGGCTGCCTCGTTGAGTGAAGGGCTGAAAAAGACGCTGTATCCTGTGCTTCGGGAAGCCATCAAAGGCAAGTCGGAAACTGATGCGGCCAACATTTTGATTAATTATGTCCAAACAGGCTTCGATTATGCCACCGATGACAAGCAATTTGGTTATGAGCGTCCTTTGTTTCCCGATGAGACATTCTTCTATCCTTACAGTGATTGTGAGGATCGTTCCATCTTGTATGCTAATCTGGTGCGTGAGCTGATGGGCTTAGAAGTGGTCTTGTTGCATTATCCTGGCCATCTTGCCACGGCAGTGTGTTTCAAAGGAAATGTGACCGGCGACTATTTGATGGTTGACGGCGTGAAATACATTGTGTGTGACCCCACCTACATTGGTGCTTCTATTGGCATGGCAATGCCTCAATTCAAAGAAGTTACTGCCAATGTGGTGAAGTTTCCTTGAGAGTTTATTAAAACATGTTAAAAAAATCAGTACCTTTGGCTTCGCAAGAAAACCACCTTATGGAGGAACCTCACATCGGACATATCATCAAGCAGGTGCTTCAGTTGCAAGGGCGTACCATCACTTGGCTCGGCAAACAGTTGGGTTACTCCCGACAGAACATCTACAAGATTCTGAACCGTCCATGGATATATACCGACATGCTGCTGAAAATCAGCGACCTGCTGGATTATGATTTCTTCAAGTGCTTTTCGGAATACAGGAACTCCAAAAAACAAGAATGAGTTCACAAGTTTGTGGACCACAATTTTGTGGTCCACAAACTTGTGAACTAATATAAAAAAGGAAGCTAACTTTCTTAT
>JAEEII010000071.1 GCA_016281295.1 Bacteroidales bacterium | reverse complement strand
TTAATATAACGGGTAATCGCTTGACGAGCAGCCTCAATTTGCTTGGAATTGACACGCTCATTATCAAGTGACATCAGGCCATAATCACCAAAGGCTACAGTGTTGCAGCGAGTGGCGATGCCTTCGTTTTTACCTTTGCGAACCTTGCGGTGGGCAGTTTTCTTTGGAAGTAGAATAGCCATCTTACTTTTCCCCCTTGTAGATCCAAACTTTCACGCCGACGATACCAGCAATTGTTGGTGCGTGATGACAGTGAAAATCAATATCTGCTCTTAAAGTATGTAGAGGCACGGAACCTTCAATAAATTTCTCACGACGAGACATCTCGGCGCCGTTAAGACGACCTGATACCTCGATACGCACGCCCTTGGCACCTGCATTCATAGTAGATTGCAAGGCCATTTTGACGGCACGGCGGAAATTCATACGCTTGCCGAGCTGGAAACCAATGTTTTCAGCTACGAGTTTAGCATTTAATTCTGGTTTCTTGACCTCTTCGACGTTAATACGTACTGGTCCTGAAACGATTTTCTCAAGTTCTTTCTTGAGTTCATTGATGCCAGCGCCTTGCTTACCAATTACAGCACCTGCTTTAGCAGTTAAAATTGTAACTGTAGTAAGATTGGCGGAGCGTTCAATGTTGATTCGGGCGATTGTTGGGCGGCTCTTGAACCGGTCCTCGATCATCTCACGAATCTTGACGTCTTCCACGAGCCAATGACGAAAGTCGCTCTTCCTGGTAAACCACTTAGAAGACCAGTCCTTGCTCACTTGGAGACGGTAAGAGATGGGATTAACCTTCTGACCCATATTACTTTTTCTCCTTTTCAGCTTTCTTTACTTTTTCTTCGCCGGCGACCTCGACGAAAATGTTGCTTGAAATCTTCTCATAAGGAAGTGCGCGACCACGAGATGCTGGCATATAGCGGCGCATTCTGGTACCACTTGTTACGAAAATTCTGGCAATTCTGACGGTTTTCGGATCAATCGAAACTTTGGAATTGTTCAATAGATTTGCATTAGCTGATTCAATAGCCTTTAAAACTGCACGAGCAGCACGGCGTGGGGTGTTTTCAAGGATCACCACCGCGTCAGCGACATAACGATCACGAACGAGTGATGCGACGATGCTAGTTTTTCTTGGTAATGAATCAATACCTTTTTCATAGGCATGTGCGAAATGAGTACTCATTAGTTAGCTCCTTTCGCTGCTGCGGCCTCAGCGGCTTTCTTACCACCGTGGCGCTTAAACTTACGAGTTGGCGCAAATTCGCCAAGCTTGTGACCGACCATGTTTTCTGAAACAAACACAGGTACGTGCATTTTGCCATTGTGAACGGCAATTGTGCGGCCAACCATTTCTGGTGAAATAGTTGATTGGCGTGCCCAAGTTTTAATCACGGTGCGATCCTCGCTGGAGAGAGCAGCAACTTTCTTCGCGAGTTTGTAGTCTACAAATAGACCTTTCTTAAGACTCCGAGACATTATTTCCTCTTTCCTTCGTGGCGACTGCGCACGATCATCTTATTAGTTTTCTTATTATGACGAGTACGGTAACCCAAGGTGAGTTGGCCCCAAGGAGTTCTTGGTGCTTTACCTGAACCGTGACGACCACCGTCACCACCACCGTGTGGGTGATCCGTTGCGTTCATCACGACACCACGTACCGTTGGGCGAATGCCTTTGCGGCGGCGGCGACCAGCAGCACCGATTTTAACGTTTTGGTGCTGAAGGTTAGAAACCGTACCAATTGAAGCTTCACAAGCTAAGAGGACTTTGCGGACCTCGCCTGATGGCATTTTGAGGGTGGCATAGCCATTTTCTTTTGCCATGAGCTGAGCTTGAGCTCCGGCGGCACGTGCCATTTGGGCACCTTTGCCCGGAGTGAGTTCAATTGCGTATACAAATGTACCAACTGGGATGTTTTCAAGTGGCAAACGGTTGGAATCTTCGACTTCAATTTCGTTGCCAGTCTTAAAAGTGGTACCTTTCGTCATTTTCGTATCAGCGAGTACATAATAATATGTACCGTTTTGATCTTTCACACGAGCAATACGTGCTGAGCGATTTGGATCGTATTCGATCTCCTCAACTGTCAAAGTAAGATCCTTTGGCAAGTTGTAGGTCATCAAGCGATAGTGGCGTTTCACACCACCACCACGGTGACGTACCGTGATGCGACCTTGGTTGTTCTTACCCGCTTGTTGCTTTTTGGCGGCAAGCAAAGACTTCATTGGTTTATTGGTCGTAATTTGATCATAATCCTCAGTCGTCTTTTGACGTTGCGCCGGCGTAATCGGGCGATATGCAGAAATTGCCATTACTTGTCCTCCTTCTTAGCAGACTTTGCTGGCTTTACTGTTTTCTTCTCTTCTTTTTCTGGCTCTTCAAATACTTTGATTGAATCACCTTCTTTTAATGTCACATAAGCGAACTTCTTGTCTTGACGGTGAGTAATACCAGGATAAGCGTGCTTACCTTTGCTAAATTTGGTTTTCTTACCGTTTCTAATCAAAGTTCTCACATCAGTGACTGTAACGTTGAATTCTTTTTCAACCATCTTGATAACTTCTTGCTTGGAAGTAGAAAGCTTGATTGGGAACACATAGGTTCTCTTAGCTTGTTCAAGATAAGTTTTTTCAGTTGCGCGTGGCTCGATCATATGAAGTGCCACCTTTGCGGTTTTC
>JAEEII010000070.1 GCA_016281295.1 Bacteroidales bacterium | reverse complement strand
GGCGCCGCGGAGGCAGCGGCTGAGGCTGGTGATAGCACCGAATTTGGCGCGCACCGCCAGCTGCGATTCACTTTTACGGTCCTTGACGAACTTCTGGTACGCCGAGTAGACATTCATGCCTCTCCAGCGACGTCCCACGGCGGGACCGAGTTTTCCGATCTGTTGGCCCATGTAGCCTGCATTGTTTTTTGACATAGTTTTGTAGTTTTTAGGGTTAGTAGTTTAAAAGTTTAAAAGTTTAAAAGTTTTAGGGTTTTTTGAAGGAGTTCAAGGAGTCCAAGGAGTTCAAGACAAATGTTTTTGTTGGCGCCAATTTCAGATAGTTGTGGTATTGTCTTATCTCCTTTTCTTCTTCCGCCTGCAGCAGGCAGGGGGTTTAACTCACCTGCTACTCATGTGCTATTCAGCTGCTACCCAGTCGCTTTGTTGCCTTCCGTGCTCCTTGAATCACGATGCAAAAGTACGACCGTGGGATTGCGGTCTACGAATTTTTCCAAAAAAAAATTTCATCTTTTTTGTAAAGCACTAGTCAACACATTGTTGCGCATTGACCATCATCCATAGCGCTACAGTTGCTACAGTGCTACAGTTCGAAAATAGGGTTACCACCAAACCAAAAAAAAATTCTATATCTATATATCTATATATATATAGATATATAGATATAGAGCTAAAATTTAGGATAGTGAGACCTTAAAACCTAACTGTAGCACTGTAGCACTGTAGCACTGTAGCAGAACGCGACCATGTGGAGCGAACTGTCTCCCCAGAGGCGTAGCAGAACGCGACCATGTGGAGCGAACTGTCTCCCCAGAGGCGTAGCAGAACGCGACCATGTGGAGCGAACTGTCTCCACAGAGGCGTAGCAGACGCCACGCTGAGTGACCGTGAAGCCGTCATGGAACGCTCAGAATGATTATGTATAACCCCCTTATCGCTTGTCAATGTGACCCCTGTAAGGGTGATGTGGTATGCCTGCGAGCACCGCTGAATAAAAAAATCAAGCGAAAAACGCATTCCCACACTAACGCATTCCCACTCCACCTCTACGCCTTCCTCCGCTCCACCCGCGGCCGCACCTCCGACACCATCCACCTCTCGCTGCCTGTCTGATGGCGCACCAGTATCCAAATAAAATTTGGTGAAATCGGATTTTCTTTGTATATTTGCAAATTCAATTTAAAAGAAATGCCAAACAGATGTCTATATGCAAATACCTTTAAGGAATTCCTTGAACAGGAACGTCTTGCTGTTTTGGGCACTCTCCATAACAACTATCATGGCGACGCATTGACTACAATCGACGAGGCCTGGATGGGCGAGATAGACATCTTACAACAGGTGCTAATACCTTGGAAGAATGAGAACGCACAGGTAATCTTCGAATACGAAATACCGCGATTGGGCAAGCGCATCGATGTGGTCCTGTTGCTTCGTGGTATCATCTTCTGTCTCGAGTTTAAGGTAGGTCAAAAAGACGTCCTGCAAGCCGATGTGGAACAGGTGATGGATTATGCACTCGACCTGAAGAACTTCCATCGTTTCAGTCACGACCGAGTGATTGTCCCCATCCTCGTCCCCACCAAACGCGCTACTTCTTCAAAGACGTTTCAGCCGTCTGTCTATGACGACCAGATATACAACCCCCTTATCTCAGGTGCCGACCATCTCCAGGAGTTAATCACCGACGTTCTAAATCACGCCCACGCCACAGAAGACAAGGGCACAATAACCAATTGGCTTATCAGCCCGTACACGCCTACGCCCACCATTATCGAGGCAGCACGAGCGCTCTACGAGAACCATTCGGTAGAGGATATCACCCGCCACGAGGCCGACAAAGTCTCTACCGACCGCACCATCAACTACATTCTTCAGGTTATCCAGCAGAGCAAGGTGCAGAACAAGAAGAGCATCTGTTTTGTGACTGGCGTCCCCGGTGCCGGAAAAACACTCGTAGGGCTCGATGTGGCCATCAAACAGACCTATCAGAATGGCGAGCTAGATAAGGAAAACGGCGCTGTTTACCTTTCAGGCAACGGTCCTTTGGTGGCTGTGCTGACTGAAGCATTGGCCCGCGACAACCAGAAGAAATGTACTGAAAGAGGAGAAAAGAAACGACTATCTGACTCACGACGCGAGGTCAGCGAGTTCATCCAAATCATCCACCGCTACCGCGACAATATGCTGGCCAAAATAAAGAATCCCGTGGAGAATGGAGTGGTGGAAATTGACCCCGAAGAAACCGTACGTTTGGAACATACTGGCTATGGAGAGGTAGAACACGTGGCCATCTTCGACGAAGCTCAGCGAAGCTGGACACACAAACGTATTGCCGACTATCTGAAACGTGGTGGCACTTATGGCAACAAGCTCAAGGTACCCAACTTCCCTATGTCGGAGGCCGAGTTCCTCATATGGTCGCTCGACCAACGCGAGGATTGGGCCGTCATCGTCTGTTTGGTAGGTGGCGGTCAGGAAATCAACACCGGTGAGGCCGGCATCACAGAGTGGATTAAGGCACTCAATAATCAGTTCCGACATTGGAATATCTTTATATCTGACAAGCTGACAGATGCTGAATACGCCGAAGGACGAGTTAATGAACTGCTCGCGGAGAACAACAAGGTAACATTCTCCGACGATTTGCATTTGGCTGTCAGCCTTCGTTCTTTCCGTGCAGAAACCCTATCCGCCTTCGTACATTCGCTACTCTCTTTCCGTCCAGATGCTGTCGAATTGTATCGAGATGTGGCGGGTCGCAACTATCCCGTCGTGCTCACACGCGATATGGATACTGCCCGCAAGTGGCTACGCAATAAGGCTCGTGGTACCCAACAGACGGGCGTTCTTGTTACCAAAGTGGCAGCCCGTTTCAAGCCGCTGGCCGTTAATGTGTTGCCTCAGGACGAGGACAATGCCGTTCATTGGTTCCTCGAGGACAAGACCGACGTCCGTTCATCTAACTACCTGGAGGATGCCGCCACCGAGATACAGGTACAGGGATTGGAACTCGACTACGCCTGTATCCTGTGGGATGCTGATATGCGTTGCGAGAATGGCGAGTGGAAATACTACAAGTTCAATGGGCGCAACAAGTGGACACCAGAGAACAACGAGGAGAACCAAAAATACATGCTCAACGCCTACCGCGTACTTCTGACACGTGCCCGTCAAGGAATTGTTATCTGCGTTCCAAAAGGCAATTCCAACCTAACACCAGAAGGCTATCCCGAAGACCCCACACGCTTGCCCGAGTTTTATGATGGGACGTTTAACTATTTGAAATCGCTAGGTATAAAAGAAATTTAATTCAAAGAGAATGATTGCATTCATAGATACAGAGGTCGGCATTGATTCGAGACGTAAGATGGACTATGGTGCGATACGGGAAGACGGTGCGCAAATTCATTCCCGTTCCCTTAGCGATTTCGCTCTTTTCATAAAAGACTGTGGATTCGTATGTGGGCATAATATCATCCATCACGACTTACAGTATCTTCATATTCCGCAACAGATTCACGCAATAGATACACTTTATCTTTCTCCACTCCTGTTTCCGCAAAGACCTTATCACCGTTTGGTAAAGGATGACAAACTTCAGGTAGATGAGCTGAATAATCCGTTGAATGATGCTATCAAAGCGCGAGACCTTTTTTATGACGAATTAACAGCATGGAAACGCTTGCCCGAAAGACGAAAAACCATCTATTATCTGTTACTCCGCAATGTAGCGGAGTTTAAGGCGTTCTTTGAATATATTGGCATAGACATTTCTTTCCCCTTTAGTTGGGTTGTTGCTGATATTATCAGACAGGAATACAAAGGTTATATATGCAGCAATGCCAATGTTGCTGCGGTTGCAGACAAATATCCTGTGGAATTGGCATTTGCTCTATCTATCATAGGGGTTGGTGACCCTGGTTCAATTACTCCTCCCTGGGTTGTGCACACATATCCGAAGGTGACAAATGTGATTCACCTACTATGCGGTACACCTTGTGATGGGTGTGAGTATTGCAGCAAGCGGCTCGATGCACATGCAGCACTAAAGGAGTTTTTTGGCTATAAGGAATTTCGACTTTTCGACGGAGTCCCCATGCAACAGCAAGCGGTAGAAAGTGCTATTCGAAACGAATCTTTGCTATGCATTTTCCCAACAGGAGGAGGGAAAAGCCTGACATTTCAACTACCGGCACTCCTTTTGGGGCGAAACGAACGGGGGTTAACCGTAGTTATTTCTCCCCTTCAGTCACTAATGAAGGACCAAGTGGATAATCTTTCCAATCGAGGTATTTCTACAGCTGTAACGATAAACGGTCTACTCGATCCCATAGAACGTTCCGCTGCTATTCAACAGGTGGCGGAAGGTTCTGCTGATATGCTATACATTTCCCCGGAGATGTTGCGAAATAAAACCATCGAGCGATTGTTGTTGGGACGAAACGTAGTTAGATTTGTTATCGATGAAGCTCACTGTTTTTCCGCTTGGGGGCAGGATTTCCGTGTGGATTATCTGTATATAGGCGATTTTATCAGACATATACAGGAACAAAAGAAACAGAAGAATCCAATTCCTGTCAGCTGCTTCACAGCTACCGCAAAGCCTAAGGTGGTTGCTGATATTTGCGACTATTTCAGGCAGAAAATAGGTGTAGAGTTGCGGCTCTTCACAGCAAGCTCTGAGCGAAAGAATCTACGTTATTCTGTTCTGCAAGCGAACACTCATGATGAAAAATACCATCTGCTCCGGTCATTGCTCATTGGACGATCCTGTCCTGCTATTGTATACTGTGCCCGAACCAAACGCACTAAGGAGCTGGCAGCAAAGTTAAGGTCGGATGGAATAAGAGCCCTCCCATTTAACGGCAAAATGGAAGCGGCAGACAAGATTCGCAACCAAGAGGCTTTTATGAGCGGTGATGCTCAGGTGATTGTTGCCACATCTGCCTTTGGTATGGGTGTAGATAAAAAAGATGTCGGATTGGTTGTCCACTATGATATTAGCGATTCGTTGGAGAACTACATACAGGAGGCAGGTCGTGCTGGCCGTGATCCTAATATGGAAGCCGACTGCTATGTGCTATACTCCGACAACGATCTTGATAAACATTTCATCCTTCTCAATCAGACAAAGCTTTCTCTAAGCGAGATTAGACAAGTGTGGAGGGCTGTCAGAGATATGACTGTACAACGTCCCACAATTGGTTGTTCAGCCTTGGAGATTGCACGTAAGGCCGGATGGAACGACGATGTACCGGATATTGAGACACGTGTCCGTGCAGCATTAGCAGCGCTGGAAAATGCAGGATTTATTATTAGAGGAAGCAATTCGCCACATCTGTTTGCCACTGGAATTACCGTGAATACGATGGACGAAGCCAGACATCGCCTGTCTGTTTCTCCTCTCTTCGATGATACCACACGGGAACAATCTGCACGAATAATTGGTTCATTAATAAGTAGGCGTGCTACCTCTGCAAACAACAACGAGGCGGAAAGTCGCATAGATTATCTTGCCGACCTGCTTGGGATGACCAAGGAGACCGTCATTAGCAGCATAAACTTGATGCGACAGGAGGGAATCTTGGCCGACACGCAGGATATGCAAATCTGGGTGGACAAAATAAACTTGAAACGGCTACTTGATATCACTTTACAACTTGAACAATTTCTAATTCAACAAATCACAAAGGGCTGTCCTCACCTCAATTATAAACAACTGAACCAACAAGCGCTTATGGAGGGCCTTAAAAATAGTACACCTAGGCGTTTGCGCACATTGCTCTCATTTTTAGCCCTAAAAGGATATTTGCGAAAGAGCGAACATGCTGAAAGCGATAGTGTTTCCATTTATCTTTTGCTCGAAAAAGATGATATTAATGCCCGTTTCGGACGACGTGCCGATTTATGTTACTATATTGTTAGCACTATAGGAGCACAAGCTGTCCAATTACACAAGGAGAATCCCTCGCAATATGTTACCTTCTCTTTGGTCGATCAGCTAAGGAACTACAATGATACTCATATCACCTTGGAGCCAAAACCATCATTAGCTGATATGCAGGAGGCGTTCCTTTATTTAAGCAGAAATGAAGTACTGAAGATTGATGGTGGTTTTATGGTAATATATAACACCATGCAACTGGAGCGTAAAGTAGAACGACGTACTCAGTACGGCAAGGAACAGTATCGCCTACTTGACGCTTTCTACAGGCAGCGGATGCAGCAAATCCATATCGTTGGAGAATATGCAAACATGATGGTCAAAGACTATCCCGCCGCAACAAAATATGTGAATGACTATTTTACGCTGGATTATAATCTATTTATAAGACAATATTTCAAGGGAGAACGTAAAACGGAAATATCCCGCAATATCACTCCCTCAAAATACCATCAACTTTTTGCTACACTATCCGCACGTCAACGTCAAATTATTGACGATAAGGAATCTCAATATATCGTTGTCGCTGCAGGACCCGGTAGTGGAAAGACACGTGTATTGGTGCACAAACTGGCATCTCTCCTGCTGATGGAAGACGTAAAACATGAGCAATTGTTGATGTTGACTTTCTCGAGGGCTGCAACTACGGAGTTCAAACGGAGACTTATCGATTTGGTTGGCAATGCTGCTCACTATGTTGACATAAAGACATTCCACTCCTTCGCATTTGACCTCTTGGGACAACTTGGAAGTTTGGAAGAGGTGGATCAAGTGGTCGACCGTGCAGCAGAAATGATAGAAAAGGGTGAGGTTGAGGAGAAAAAGGTTGCCAAGAGTGTGCTTGTAATCGACGAAGCACAAGATATGTCCAAAGAGGACTTCCGGTTGGTACGTGCTTTGTTGCAACGTAACGAAGAGATGCGTATTATTGCCGTTGGTGATGACGATCAAAACATCTACCACTTCCGAGGGAGCAATTCGGCATATATGCGGTCGTTGGTTGATCAGCAAGGAGCTACTCTTTATGAGATGACTGACAATTATCGTTCTGATCAGGCGATTGTCAACTTCGCAAACGATTTTGTATGCCGTATTCCAAATCGAATGAAGTGCTCGCCTATTGTCTCCACGAGTGAATCTTTGGGATCGGTAGATTTTTTGCCTAAGTCCTCGTTTTCTACCATCACAGAAACTCCATTTGCAGACACTACTGCCATCTTGACTTTTACAAACGAAGAAGCCTTACAAGCGGCATATCATCTGGAACGTCAGGGATACCACCCCCTACTGATTCAAGCCACAGAAGGATTTCGTTTTATAAATCTGGCTGAGATACGTTACTTCGTCAAGCAATTTGGGAAAGATTCAGACATAGTGATTCCAAAAGACGTATGGGAGACTGCCAAGCAGCGTACTGAGCAAACCTATGCTAACAGCCGTATTTTGCCAGTCATTCAACGATTCTGGAAAGACTACGAGCAAACACACCGCTCGTTTTACCGTACCGACCTTCGCCAGTTCTTGTTGGAATCAAATATCGAAGATTTCGCCAGCATTGATGGTAAATCAGTTTACGTCAGTACTATCCATAAGGCCAAAGGGCGCGAATTTGATGCGGTTCATCTATGGCTGTTTGGTTTACATGACATAGATGTTGATACTCTGCGAACCTTGTATGTGGGAATGACCCGTGCCCGTCACAACCTGTATATACATTCTGATAG
>JAEEII010000069.1 GCA_016281295.1 Bacteroidales bacterium | reverse complement strand
CGGCCACCAAGAAGAAATAATTTCCCATGTTGCGACCCGGTTCGTAATATTCGTCGATGATTTTGGCCACCACGGTGACAGGCTCGCCTTCCACCACGGCCATCATCTCAAAAGAACTCTTTTCGGTCACATCATTACCATGACTCACCACCTTTGCAGTGGAACTGGAAGCCATTTTCACACTTTTACTTGTTTCGAGATAATGTGTGATTTCCTGAGGAACCATACCCCTTGCCTCGGAAAAGTTGTGGGCATCAATAGAAATCACCCTGAACTCAAAGGTGTTGTTGGAGGCCACCGGTGGCTGTGTAATCCAGCGAGGACGCCCGTCTTTTTCAGAAGCCTTTATTGATAAAGGCAACAGCAGTGTCATGAGACATAACACTGCTGCTAAAACGCTTGCTCTTTTCATTATTCGTCGATTTCAAAACGTTCCTTAACAAAATCCGAAATGTTTTTGGCGAATTCCTCCGCAAGTTTGGATTCCTCGATAGCCGATTGCATCGCTCTCAGACGAATCTTCATGGCTTTTTCCTCGTTGACAATGTAATAAACGTTATATTCTTTTTTGCCATTCGCATCTTCTTTGTAAATGGCAAAACTCTCTTTCATTTCTTTTTCGATGGAACCCGCTACCAAACGTTCGTACGCACCTACAAAATTATCGAACTCTTCTCCACCAAGATTACCAATGTTTGATTCCTCAGCTCCTCTTAACATGGATTTCTTAGCCAGTTGAGCGTAGGTGATAGCAGCATTATGGTTGGCGTTGGCATGGGCCACATTGCGTGAAGTAACTCCTGAAACCCTGCCGACAATCTCGTAATTGTTCTCGTCTTTTTCCATGGCCACTTTATGGTCTAAAAGGGCTTCTTCCAAGGTCTTGGTTTGAGTATCAAGTTGCCAACCCTCCTTTTTCAGCTGTTTGACCAGTTTTGTAGCCGATTTGGCTTTGGCTTTTTGTTGTTTCTTTTCAAGTTTGGATTGTGAAAAAACTTCATTTGTAGTTCCAATGGCAAACAATCCCATTAATAACAAGACGACTAACTTTCTCATTTTTTGATACTATTATTATTAAACATTCTGATTAAAAACAAATGTTCAAAAATAATCCAATATCATACAATAAATAATTTTAGAAGTCTTCTATATTGAGTGAAAAAATAGTTTTATTTGTTGACAAAAAACTAAACAAAAAGTTCATACCCCGGTGCCCAAGCCACGAAAGGCGGATTGGGATAATCCTCTTTGTCATACTCTAACGGCAAACCATCGCTGATTCTCAACACCTGGCCACCCGCGGCGGTGAGGATGGCATCGGCAGCAGCGGTGTCCCATTCCTTGGTCTTGCTGTAACACACATACACGTCGGCGGTGCCTTCCACCAACCGGGCAAACTTCAAACTGCTGCCTTGGCTGTCAATGACCAAATCGGGATGCTGTGGACGCAACACCTTATTGATATAAGCATCCACTTCAGGTGTACGGTGCGAACGGCTGACCAACACCGTGAAAGGGGAAACGTGTGAAGTGAGAGATGGGAGGTTAGAGGTTAAAGATGGGAGGTTAGAGGGAAGGGAGGTCCAAAGTTTATTGAGTGTGGGGGCGTAGATGACACCCAACACCGGGCGTTTGTTCTCAATCAAGGCGATATTGACCGTGAACTCGCCATTGCGTTTCACGAACTCTGCGGTGCCATCTAAGGGATCCACCAGCCAATAACGTCCGAACTTGGAACGGTCAGGCGGCAGGTCTTCCTCACTGACAAAAGGCAGTCCCGTGGGTTTTAATATCTCTTTGATAAGGTTACTAGCCCGTAAGTCAGCTTGGGTCACCGGAGAGGCGTCATTCTTGGTATAAACCTCAAAAGGCTGGGCATACACTTCCATGATGGCATCACCCGCCAAACGGGATGCCTGTACTGCTAAAGACAATAGTTTTTCCATGAGGCAAAAATAATAAAAAGCCTTAAAAAAATATTTTTTTGCAATTTTTGGCCTTTATGCGCATTTATTCTACTAATTTTGCCGCCGAAATTCACGAGGTCGATCCTCTTTTGATAACCAAGCAATAAACCATGACAAAGAATTTAGTAATCGTCGAGTCCCCTGCCAAAGCAAAGACCATCGAAGGCTTTTTAGGTAAAGAATACACTGTGAAATCGAGCTACGGACATGTCCGCGACCTGAACAAAAACACGCTCAGCGTCAATATCGAAAAAGACTTTGAACCCGAATACGAGATCAGCGACGATAAGAAATCGTTGGTGGCTGAACTGAAGAAACTATCCAACGAGGCGGAGACCATTTGGCTGGCTTCCGATGAAGACCGCGAGGGAGAGTCCATCTCATGGCATCTCTACGAGGCACTGAACCTGAAAAACAAAGACACGAAACGTATCGTCTTCCACGAGATTACCAAAAACGCCATCCTGAACGCTATTCAGAACCCTCGTAACATCGACATGGATCTGGTGGCTGCCCAGCAGGCCCGTCGAGTGCTGGACCGTCTGGTGGGTTACGAGTTGTCGCCGCTGCTCTGGAAGAAGGTGAAGCCGTCGCTCTCCGCCGGTCGTGTGCAGTCGGTGGCCGTGCGCCTTATCGTGGAACGTGAGGAGGAAATCAAGAATTTTGTCCAGACCAGCGCCTACCGCATCACCGCGCAGTTCTCGTTCATCCAGAACGGACAGGAATACACCCTTTCTGCCGAGATGCCCAACCGTTTCGACACCGAAGCGGAAGCCCGCGCCTTCGTGGAGTCGTGCGTCAAAGCGACCTATAAAGTGGATAGCATCGAGAAGAAACCCGCCGTCAGATACCCGGCGCCGCCGTTCACCACCTCCACTTTGCAACAAGAAGCCGCGCGCAAGTTAGGCTTCTCAGTGGCCAACACCATGAGGCTGGCCCAACAGCTTTACGAATCAGGTAAAATCACCTACATGCGTACCGACTCCGTAAATCTCTCCACCCTTGCCCTCGGCATGGCCAAGAAAGAAATCACCGAGAACTATGGCGCCGAATACGTCAAGACCCGCCAATATCAAACCAAGACCAAAGGAGCCCAAGAAGCTCATGAGGCTATCCGTCCCACCTATCTGGATCAGCATACCATCAAAGGTACCGCCGACGAACGTCGTCTGTATGAGCTCATCTGGAAACGTACCATCGCCTCACAAATGGCTGACGCTCAACTGGAACGCACCAACGTCAACATCGGAATCACTCCTCTTGAACCCACCGAAACCAAGGATGGCAGAGGGTTCCTCGCCTCTGGCGAAGTCATCCTCTTCGACGGATTCCTCAAAGTGTATATGGAAAGCTATGACGATGAGCGCGCCGAAGACAAGATGAGCGTCCTTCCTCCTATCGAGACAGGAATGACCCTTGAACTGGAAAAAATGGAGGCTCAGCAACGCTTTACCCGCCATCCACTCCGCTATACCGAAGCCAGCTTGGTGAAAAAAATGGAAGAACTCGGCATCGGTCGTCCTTCCACCTACGCCCCCACTATCTCCACAATCCAAAAAAGGGAATATGTCTCCAAAGGCGATGTGCCTGGCGTGACCCAACAGTTCAACATCATCTCCTTGAAGAACAACAAAATCACGGAGAAAAAAGGGAAAGAGAATTACGGCGCCGAAAAAGGCAAACTGTTGCCTACTGACATTGGCATCTTGGTCAACAAATTCCTGTTGCAGTACTTCGAGAGCATCATCGACTACAACTTCACCGCCAACGTAGAGAAGGAGTTCGACAAGATTTCGGAAGGCCAATGCGAATGGAACAAGATGATCAAAGAATTTTACGCTGGTTTCCACAAGCAGATTGTGAGCACCACAGAGAATTCAGGGAAGTTCAGCGGCGAGAAACTGTTAGGCGTAGATCCTGCCACGGGAAAGAACGTATATGTGAAAGTCGGACGTTTCGGTCCAGTAGCCCAGATTGGTGACACTGAGTCGGAAGAGAAACCGCGTTTTGCCGGCCTCCGCAAGGACCAGAGCATCGAAAGCATCACGTTGGAGGAGGTGCTGAAACTATTCGAGTTCCCGCGCATCCTCGGCCAATTTGAAGATAAAGAAGTCAGCGTGTCGGTAGGCCGTTTTGGACCATACATCAAACACAACAACACCTTCTTTAGCCTGGCCAAGACTGATAATCCGGCTACCATCGACATTGAGCGTGCCATTGAGATTATCGGTGAAAAACGTCAAAAAGACGTGGAGAACACGTTGCTGACTTTCGACAACGACCCTGAAATGAAGGTGTTGAACGGACGTTTCGGACCTTACGTCTCTTATAAGAAGAAGAACTACCGCATCGCCAAGGACGTGGATCCCCATTCGCTCACTTACGAGGATTGCCTGAAGCTGGTGGAAGCCACTCCGAAAGCCACCACCAAACGAAAAACGGTGAAGAAATAATATCGGAATACGACCGGCATTACGCCCACCTGCTGCTGGCCGAGCTGCTCTACAAGAACGATTACGAGCAGACCAACCGCAAGGAATTGCGGCTGTCGGTGGATTATTTTGACTCATTGGCGGATGGCCGTGACGCGTCCGCGACCATGGTGTTTTTAGACGCCCGCGCGCATTACATGAACGG
>JAEEII010000068.1 GCA_016281295.1 Bacteroidales bacterium | reverse complement strand
GTCTTCCGGCGCGATATGGTAGGTGTAGCTCCAAGTGTAGTTGGAGTCGTTAATCGTGTAGTTATAGACGAAGGTCGTGTCGCCGCAACCATTGACGAGCGTGGAGGTGTTGGTGCCGGGTTCGAGTGTGACAGCTTCGCCGCAGTTGGTGATATTCGGCAGGGTGGGTTCCTCGACTTGTCCTACGCAGTGGACGGTGTTTTCGCCGTCTGTCGGAGGAATGAATCCGTCCGGGTTGAGGGTGTAGGTGAAAGTCCACACGGAGTCGTGGCCGGCGCAGTCGGTGTAGCGGTAGCGGAAGACGACGGTGCCGGTGCCGTCCCCGGCGATCACGGCGGTGCTGTCCACGAAAACGGGCTCGATGGTGTTGCCGCAGGCGTCGGTGATGTCAGCCGCTCCCGGGTTGACGGCGTCCACGAGGCACGGCACGGAGGTCCCGTTGTTCGCGGGCACATTGGCGATGGTCTCGGGCAGGGCGATATGGAAGGTGAAGGTCCAGTTGTGGGTGTTTCCGGCACAGTCGGTGAACGGGTAGGTGTACACGATTTCGCCTTGGCAGCCGTTGTAGTCGGTGCTGTCAACAGTGGGTTCTCCAGGTGTGAGAGAGTTGCCGCAGGCGTCGGTGACGGCCGGCAGGGTGATGCTGTCGGCGGAGACCTGCGCCAGGCAGTTGACGGTGGTCTCGCCGCCGGCAGTGGTGATTGTGAAGTCTTCAGGGACGATATGGTAGGTGTATGTCCAGGTGTAGTCGGTGTCGTTGACGGCGTAGGTGAAGGTATAGACCGAGTCGCCGCAGCCGTTGTTGCTGACAAAGGATGCACTGGCGAGCGTGAACGGAATCTCGTTTCCGCAGACCATCACAGTCGGGGTGACGGGCGTGGAGACGTCGCCGGCGCAGTGGACGGTGGTGTCGGCGTCGGCCACGGGGTTGAAGTCGTCGGGCGTCACGGTATAGACGAACTGCCACGGGTAGGTGTTGCCGGCGCAGTCGGTGTAGATGTAGTTGTAAATCACGGTGCCGTGTCCGTCGGCGGCGATATTGGTGGCCGGGTTGTTGGCGTCGGCCGTGGCAGTGACCTCGCGTCCGCAGGCGTCGGTAAGGGTCTCGGGTGTAGGTGCCGTGGCCTCGCCGGCGCAGGCGATGACACCGGTGCCGATCGGCGGGACGGTCAGATCGGGCAGCTCAATGACGTAGGTATAGGTCCAGCTGTGCGAATGGTCGGCGCAGTCGGTGAAGGTGTAGGTGTAGGTCACGGTGCCCTCGCAGCCGGTCATGGTGGTGTCGATGGAGGACAGGGTGTGGCTGATCTCGGTACCGCAACCGTTGGTCACGGTCGGGATATGGGTGATCGGTGCGACGGCATCGCTGAGACAGCTGACGGTGTCAAGGCCATTGGCGTCGGTGATGGTGAAGTCCTCGGGCACGACGTGATACGTGTAGTTCCAGGTGTAACCGATTCCGTTGACATTGTAATTATAGACGAAGGTCGTGTCGCCGCAGCCGTTGACGATGCTGCCGGTGTTGTTGCCGGATTCCAACGTGATGGTCTCGCCGCAGTTGGTGACGACCGGCAGGGTGGGGGTGTGTACCTCGGAGAGGCAATGGACGGTGGTATCCGCATTGGCGGCAGGAGAGAAGGAACCTGGGTTGAGGGTGTAGGTGTAGGTCCACACGGAGTCGTGGCCGGCGCAGTCGGTGTAGCGGTAGCGGAAGACGACGGTGCCTGTGCCGTCGGGGTTGACGGCGGCGGTGCTGTCCACGAAGACGGGCTCGATGGTGTTGCCGCAGATGTCGGTGATGTCAGCCGCTCCCGGATCGACGGCGTCCACGAGGCACGGTACGGAGGCCTCGTTGTTCGCGGGCACATTGGCGATGGTCTCGGGCAGGGCGATATGGAAGGTGAAGGTCCATTGATTGGAGTTGCCTGCGCAGTCGGTATAGGTGTAGGTGTACAGGACATCACCCTGGCAGCCGTTGAAGCCAGTGCTGTCAACGGAGGGCTCGCTGGGTGTGAGGGCGTTGCCGCAGGCGTCAGTGACCGTCGGCAGGAAGATGCTGTCGGCGGAGACTTGCGCGAGGCAGGCGACAGTCGTTTCACCAGGAATGTTTTCTATGGTAAATATCTCAGGGACAATATGGTAGATGTATGTCCAAGTGTAGTCGGTGTCGTTGACGGCGTAAGTGAAGGTATAGACCGAGTCGCCGCAACCGCTGCCTTGGACGAATGTAGCCGCTGCAGGCGTGAACTCTATGCTGTTGCCGCAGACTTCCACAACAGGAGTGCTGGGCGTGAAGACATCGCCGGCGCAGTGGACGGTGGTGTCGGCGTTGGCCACGGGGGTGAAGTCGTCGGGCGTCACGGTATAGACGAACTGCCACGGATAGCTGTTTCCGGCGCAGTCGGTGTAGGTGTAGCTGTAGGTGACGGTGCCGTGTCCGTTAGCGGCGACATCCACGGTCGGGTTGTTGGCATCGGCCGTGGCGGTAACCTCTCGTCCGCAGGTGTCGGTGAGCGTGTCAGGCGTGGGCGCGGCGGCCTCGTTGGCGCAGGAGATGACGCCAGTGCCGGTCAGCGGGATGGTCAGAGCGGGCAGCTCGATGACGTAGGTGTAGGTCCAGTTATGCGAATGATTGGCGCAATCCGTGAAGGTGTAGGTGTAGGTCAAGGTGCCCTCACAACCGTCGGTGCTGTTGTCCGTCACGGACGGCAGGCCCGGCGCGAGCGTGTTGCCGCAGGCGTCGGTCACCGTCGGG
>JAEEII010000067.1 GCA_016281295.1 Bacteroidales bacterium | reverse complement strand
ATCCAAACATTTGTTTGAATAATCCAAACATTTTGAGTTTTCTTTTTCCTGAAAAAGTGGTATAGGGAACGTAGCCCTTTGGAATTTTGAAGATTATTCCTTCTCTTCTGACATCATTCGATGCACCTTGCCTCGAATCTTGTCAAGCACACTGGTGCTGATGCCAAGCAAATCGGCTTCCTCCGACCTTGATAGTTTCAAACGAGACAGCAGACAAACCTTATAATCCAAATCGTTCATCTGGGGATACTTTGCTTTTAATGTATCTTGTAAGCCAGGATACACCATATCAAATACCTCCATAAACTGTTTTATATGTTGCTTGCCATCGAACAACTCTTTCTCCAGTTCTCTTAATGGCTCTTTGTCGCCTTGATTGTTTAAATAGTAGTCCAGCTTTTGCATCATCTGGAACTTTTCAGAAAGCAGATCAGCTAACTGTTGCGATTTAGCATCCTCCTCCTTTCTATAGGCCTCATGGCGAAGCTTCAATTCCTCATTTTGTTGCATGAAATGGAACAAATTGGCATTAATCTCGGCTTCTCTTTTGTTCCTCTGTGCTAATCGATATAAGAAAAACAATAGAATTACAAAAAGCAGTATGAGTCCGATAGCAACCATCTGTTTAATTTGTGCTGTTTTCATATCAATAGCATTCTGCAGTTGATCAAAATCGTATTGTTGCTTGATGCGGAGTACCGTCTGATCTTGACGTTGACTCATCACATCGTATAACAAATCCTCATGCATTTCGCGATATTGTAACGCCAAAGAATCATTGCTGATTGCCTTAGCCGCACGAATAAGCGCACTGTATGATGACAGCAGGGTCTCTTTCCTCACATCGGCAAAAGGCATTATTTTTTCCATCTTTTGGAAATAATGAAAGGATGAATCAATGCTACCGATAGACATGTACAGTTGTCCCATATTAAGATAGTACATAAATAGTCCAGAACTATCGATTTCCAAATCTTGCGACATTTTTTTAAGACAATCAAAAGCAAATCCGAATTGCTGTTTTTTGAGATAAAGCACGGAATAATTATTCAACACCTTGTATTTTAAAGAAGATGATCCTGTATAAGCCCCATATTCCATGCTTTTTTGAAGGCATATTTCCGCACTGTCATATTGAGTAAGCAACATGTTTGAAACTCCCATCATATTGTACGATAAAGCCTTTTCAATGAACTGATCATCGTTAAAACCTAAAGAAGCTTTTTTCAACATACCAATGGATTCATCCAATCTGCCATCATCAAGAAGCATTTTTCCCATCCTATACTGCGCCTTGGACACTATATAATGGTCATTGGTGAGGGTGCCGTATCGCTCCGCCTCTTTATAAGACTGCATGGCCTTGGCCTTCTCCTTATAATACTGCTGCACATAACCGCTGTAAAGAGCGGCTTGAGCGGCTTGTGCATACTCTTTCTTCCCCGCAAAAAAACTGGCTGCACGTTCAAGATCGGGAATGGGAATCCTGTGATCCAAAACCTCTTTGATGTCATCGTCATCAATAGAGACATTTCGGAACAATGCCTCCGCCTGTAACAGGGCCATTTCCATACGGCTCCTCTCAGTGAAATGCACTTCCATGTGTGACACGCTGTCAATCAACAGCACAGTGCTGTCAGGCAGGGTGTCGGTTAGGGCTTCGGCACGAGCCACCATCCGACGCGCTTCACGCCGGGGACTGTTGCAAGCTGCAAAGCTCAACAGCAATAACAAACCGATGATATTTATTTTTTCATTTTTCATTTTTCAAATCCCTACTATATCTTTCCTCCAATGCGGCACGATACTTTTCGGCAATCTCCTTTGCTAACGCCACGCCGTCGCCTTGCGGTGTCGCAATGAAACTGCCCAAACGTTCGCGCCACCACTGACCCTCATACTTGCAGATGCGATCGTGGTAATCTTTCTCATTGAAAGGCTTCTTGGACTTGATGGATGCGTTCACATCCTTAAAGAACTCCTTCCAGCGATAAGCATAGTAGGTCTCGGTGAGACCAGCCCAGCCACGGCTAGCATACTCGTTGAGCAAGGCGTCTTCCTCACCCCACGTGGTGATGATGTTGCGTGCGTTGCTTTCGAAATAATCCTTGTCATCCTCTGTAGTGCCGATAGCACGGGCATCCTTAATCCATCGGCCAACGAGGAAAGCACTCTCGGTGGCTAATATCTTGTCGGTGTCATCAAGGATGGAGGTCATCGTGGCTTCGACTTGATGCAGCTTTTCATAGTCTTTATCGCTATAAGCCTTCACATAATCAGCGTAAAGGTCGCTGAAGTAGTTGCCTAACAACTGCCTGGTGATGTTGACTACATCGAAATGACGCGCGCGGGTATGGCATTCGGATGCCAGCAGGTCGTCCAACACGTTGAGCAAAGTGAGGTTATTGTAACGATAGACGGGCGCAATATAATATTGATGATATTTTTCGATGTCGCCCATGGTCGGTCTTTGGTTGATGCGTACTGTTTGCCCCGGTGATGACACCTTATTATATACACTGTCGGCTAACAACTCCCATGCGGCTCTCATGCAAGGGTCTTCCTTGCCAGCACGTTGGTCAGCGAGACACTCCACCCAGGCTTTCACGTCTTTGGTGAGAGGACTGTCCCAGGCTTTCTCAAACACATACTCATACATGAAGGGGTTACAGTCGAAGCCTTCCAAGGTGGAGCCGATGCCCACGAAGTTGTCACCACCTTTCTCGAAAGCGCGTTCAATGCGGATGTTGACCGTGTCGAGGTTGCCGGCAAGCATGGAGTTGCCTCCGAAGTTGCCGAGGTAACACCAGATGTAAGGCACGCCGTAGTAGGATTTGGTGCGTTCCCACACGGGTTGTCTTTCGCAGTAGTAATCGAGCATGATGTGCCGGTCTTTCGGCATGGAGGTGATGTAGGCCTCTATGCGGTTGTCCACTTCCCAGTATTGACGCTCGTTCCAGAAGAGCCATGCCATTTCAAGCCATCTTGCGTCAGGGTCAGCGGATTCCAATGATTCATAGACCTGACGGCTTACACGGGCGAGGTATTCAGGTTCCCAGCTCGGGGGAATGAGTTCGTTGAAAATATCGATACCGTAGATGTGGTCGGTGCCATAGAACTCGGTCTGCTTGGCAATGAATTTCTGCTGAATCTCGGTGTATAAAGGATCCAATGGGTCAAGGAATTTGCACCAACAGATGCTGTCGAAACCAGCCCAGTCGCCCAACGAAGCCAAAGGTGCTTCCGGGTAAAGACGCTTGATGCACGGAGGTACATGTCCGGCAAAGCCGGGTAACACAGGTTTCATGTTCAACTCACGCTCACGGGCGACAATCTTTTGCTGCAAGGCTTTCTGGTTCTCTAACCACGACATCGGCAGGGGACCTCCCCAACGGTCAATGTTCTGCATCCGGTGCCAGGGAAGATGGGCAGGGCCGGTGAAGTAACTGCGGATCTCCTCATCGGTGAGTCCTAACTCGCTCCATACCTCATACCACACGGATTCCTGACCGGTGATGGCCAAGGGCAAATTGATGCCATTCAACGCCATCCAGTCGATGAAATGTTCCCATTGTTCCCAACTCCACCAAGGCATGGTGTAACCGAAAGTGCAGTAGTTTAAAAAGAAACGCTCGGGTACACGGGCTCTCTCACTGACCTTGGCAGGGACGTTGGGTAGGGTAGAGGGCATCTCCAGAGCCTCTTCCATAAACCATGGGAACTCGGCATGGCAATAGTATTTAAGGTAACGGTTTAACCCAACAGCCATGCTGTTGGCGTTGTTGCCGCGAATGACGAGTTTGCCTTTTTTCGTTTCAAACTCATAACGGTCGATGGTGTCGTTGAGCCGTTCCAACTTGATTTGGTCGGAGAACTCAGGAATCACGCGGTTCACCAATCCGCGCATGGCGATGACTTCAGGGTCGGTCTCTTTTTTGTTGCAGGAAACACAAAGCAAGAGACTTATGAGTGTGAGGAGATATATCTTTTTCATTGTTAATGGATTATAATCTGTTTTCGTTCAGTTGATGCATGGCAAAGGCGTATGCTCCGATAGCCACTGCCGACGAGGTGCCGAGTTTGGTGACACCCACGCCGACACGCTTGCTGGCGTCATACCAAACCTGCTGGTCGCTGAATGGAACGGTAATCATCTTGCCGGTTTTTTCGGCAAAGCGGATGCAGTCGTTCGCATCTTCCAGGTTGAAGACGGTGGTTTCGATACGGGAGACGGAATTCCCGTTGATGAGGTAAGGCTCATTAAGTTTCTTGATGAGCGTGGGCATGAAAAATGACCAGGCTCCCGACATGCCTCCACCAATGACCACAAGGCCATCAGTGAAACGCAGCCCGTTGGCGATGACATCGGCCAGGACTGTGCCGAGTTCCTCCCAGGCTTTCACAGCCGCTTCTTGGTTGCCAGGCTCTTCACCTTGGGCGATTTTGAAGATGTAATAGGGCTTGGGAGCTTCGTCGAAGGGGATGCCTGCCTCGCGGGAATACACGCGGCGAACCCCACGAACACTGACACTCTCCTCGGCAGTGAGGTCGGGATAAAGGCAGTTGCGCGAACACCAAATTTCAGCACCAGCGGAGTTGTCACCGTTGAGCAGCACCTGGTCAATGACGATGCCACCACCGAAACCAGTGCCTAAGGTCACTCCAAAGAGGTTTTTGTACCGTTTCGGGTTGCCTCGCTGCTCAAGCATCTGGTTCACGGCCGGAAGGAATCCTCCGAGAGCCTCGCCATACACAAACAAGTCGCCATCATTGTTGATAAAGACAGGCACCTTGAACTCATTTTCAAGCATCTGCTTCAAGGCAACACCACCACGGAAAGTGGGCAGGTTGGCCAAGTCGCCGATGATACCGTTGGGATAGTCGGCAGGTCCTGGGAAACAAAAACTGATTGCCCGGGGCTTGCTTCCGCATCGCTCCTCACACTGGCGAAAACCGTCCATGATCTTGTGTAGCACTTCCTCAAGCGTCGAAGAAGCGGAAGGAATGGTGAAAGGTTCAATGATTTCTTTATAGTCTTGTACAGCTGAGAACTTGAAACCAGTACCACCGGCGTCAAGAATGAAGATGATGTCGTTATTCATGGTTGCGTTGTTGAGTTATTGATTTTTTTTGTTGTCTTGTTTTTGAATTTTTCCACCCATAACACCCACATCAAGAAGATGATAAGGTAGAAGAACACTTTGAATATATAGTCATGGGCGATGTGGAAAGTGTTGGGGCCTGGCCATTGCATCTGCATCATCAAGATGCCACAGATGCGCACGATGTTGGTCCATTCGATGATGACCAGACCAGCGGGAATATACCACGCTTTGTGTTTCCATGGTCCTGGGAAAAGCAGCATCAGGAACAGCCAGTGAAACCATTGCTTCATGCTGGCGCATTCAGGGGCGATGACTACGTTGGACCATCCGCCATCTTTGTTCAATGCTGCAATGAGCCGCTTGTCGGTAATAGTGGTGATGTCGATGCCAAAAACATGCTGTAACACCCAGGTGCATTGGTCAAAAAGCAGATCCACCGACCATAGACTCAATTTGTCAATGGTGTTTTTGAGTGGCCAATACTCACAGGCTTGCCATCCAAGATATAGGTAATGGAAACCAAGAATGAGCAGGATAAAAAGCCCGACGTCAACCACGCTGCGGTTTTGAGGGTCTTTCAAATAGTCTTTCCAAGTATTTTTCATGCTGCAATATTAGGGATTTTGTTGTACTTTTGCAACCCAAAAATAAAGAATCAATGTTAGAGAACGATACTATCACAGAACAAGTCACAGAAACAATACAAAACGATTCTACAATCACGGCTATGGCAGAAACCGTGAAGATGCTGAAAGAGACACCTGTAAGTGATTGGCTTCCACAATTGGTGAGACAATATTTGGTGCCTTTTGGAATCAAAATTGTTGTCGCCATCATAGTCTTGATCATTGGAAGATGGCTTATTAAATTGGTCAAAAACTGGATGGCTAAAGGGTTGATGAGCAAACATGGAGACCCCACTGTCCATAAATTCCTATCAAACCTCATCTCAGTAGTCCTGAATTTTATTCTTATTATATTTATAATCAGTATATTAGGTGTTAATACCTCTTCGCTAGTCGCTTTGCTTGCTTCAGCAGGCCTGGCGATTGGCATGGCGTTGAGCGGTACCTTGCAGAATTTCGCGGGTGGTGTGATCATCATCTTGTTCCGTCCTTTCAAGGTGGGTGACTTCATCGCTGCCCAAGGACAGGAAGGCGTGGTGAAGGAGATTCAAATCTTCAACACCATCGTGCTTTCCACCGATAATAAAGTGATTCATATACCCAATGGCATCCTCTCCACCGGGGTCATGACAATCTTCAACAAGGAAGATCAGCGACGGGTGGACTGGACGGTCTCCATTTCATACGGTGATGACTACGACCATGCAAAGGCTGTCTTGACACGTTTGTGTCTCGAGGACCCCAGAATCCTGAAAGACCCCGCCGTTTTCGTGGCTTTAGGCACCCTGAACGCTAGTTCAGTTGACCTTAAACTAAGAGCTTGGGTCAAGTCTGAAGACTATTGGTCCGTGTTTTTCAGCATGAATGAGAAGATTTATAAAACCTTGCCTAAAGAGGGCATCAACTTCCCATTCCCACAGGTCGATGTGCATGTCTCTAAATAAAATAGAAAAAAATTATTGCTTATTCCAAAAAAAGCTGTACTTTTGCAGTCCATTTTGAAGAAGACAATTGTAAATATAATAAAGGAATCGAGTTATGTCAAAAGTTTGTCAAATTACAGGTAAAAAGACCATCACTGGTAACAATGTTTCTCACTCCAACAAGAGAACCAAGAGAACTTTCGAACCGAATCTGAAGATTAAGAAGTTCTACGTTCCGGAATGGGATGAATGGGTCGTGCTGAAGGTCTCAGCCGCTGGTCTCCGCACCATTAATAAGAAAGGTATTTACGCAGCTATCATGGATGCTGCTGAGAAGGGCAACTTAAACCGTTGGTAATCCCGTTTACGAGACCGATACTATACAGCTGCCACGCTTGCGTGGCGGCTTTTTTTGTTTGACAATACTAAACGGCCCGATTTGGAGTTATTCATCGTATGCGAGTACCACTGCTGTTACTGATGCTGTTCTTGTCATGCACCGCCTTTGCCCAAAAAGAGCGGGATGGCTTGCTGTATGGTAAAGTCATCGACGAGAATAACATGCCCATCGACTTGGTGAACGTGGCGGTATCGGAATTCTCTATCGGCGTGACCACCGATTCAAGAGGTAGATACGAGCTCCTCTTGCCCGTCGATACCACCGTGACGGTGAATTACACCTTTGTCGGCTATCAAACCGTGCAACGCAAAGTGAGACTTTCCAAAGGAGAGAAGAAAAAACTGGATGTTGTCTTGGTCTCCAATTCCATGACACTTCCCGATGCCGTGATTTCCGATCGTGCTGCTGATGCCACTAGCCTTACCCGCCTCAATGCCAAACAAGCTACGCTTCTTCCTACCATGGGTGGAGGCATCGAGAATCTGGTCAAAACCCTTCCTGGCGTGATTTCCAACAACGAGCTTAGCTCGCAATATACGGTTCGAGGCGGTAACTTCGACGAAAACTTGATTTATGTCAACGGTATCGAGATCTATAGACCTTTCCTTGTGGGCTCAGGACAACAAGAAGGCCTCTCCTTTGTCAACTCACGACTCGTGAACAACATAGAGTTTTCAGCCGGAGGTTTTGCCGCGGAATATGGCGACAAAATGTCGTCGGTGCTCGATGTCACCTATAAAAAACCACGCGAAACCGCAGGCTCCCTTACCTTGAGCCTTCTTGGCGCAGAAGCTCATGTGGAGGGCTCCCTTGGAAAAGACAAGTTCAACTATCTTGTGGGCGCACGATACAAAAATACCGCCATGGCCTTGAACATGATGTCCACCAAAGGTTCCTATAGACCTAACTTTACGGATGTGCAGGCCTTGTTCAACTACAAACTCAATGACCGTTGGGATGTCTCCTTGTTAGGGTATTATTCCCAAAACCAATATCGCTTGGTGCCTCAGTCCTCTTCCTCTGAAACCGGCTATATGAATGCAGTCCTTCGCCTCGATTGGTTTTTCGAAGGTCAGGAAGTGGACAATTATACCACGGGATTCGGTGCATTGACTTTCGACTATAAACCTAATAAAGACCTGGACCTGAAGTTCATCACCTCGGCTTATTCCGCCTACGAAACAGAGACTTTTGATATTTTTGGCGAATATTTCCTCGGTCAGGTAGAAACCTCACTGGGCTCGGAACAGCAAGGAAATGTGATTACTAACATGGGTACGGGCGCCAATCTGAAACACGCACGAAACGCCTTCTATGTCCAAGTCTATAACTTTGACCATAAGGGCATGAAAGTGAATGACCGCAACGTGCTGAAATGGGGCTTCCGCTATCAACGCCAACAAGTGGACGATGTGGTGAGTGAATGGAACCAAATCGATTCAGCAGGTTTTAGCTTGCCCCATCCCATGGATATGCCTGGAATGATGCCTACAGTGCTGCCTAACTTGGTCTTGGATATGCATCACCAATCCCATAATATATTAGGAATCAACAATATTGATGGATTTGTTCAACAGTCGTTGACCTTTGCGATGAAGGACGAGAGCGAGATTGTGCTGACTGCAGGCCTGAGAGCCAATTACTGGGGCTATCGTCATAAGGTATATGCCAGCCCCCGTTTTGGCATCGCCTATAAGCCCAATTTCTCTCATCGCGATTTGGTGTTCCGTCTCTCAGGGGGTGTCTATAACCAAACACCATTCTACCGTGAGATCCGTAACCGTGACGGTTCGCTTTATGAAAATGCAGAGGTGCAACGCTCCTATCAGGTCATCTTGGGAAGTGATTACAAGTTCCATGCTTGGGGCCGTCCTTTTATCCTGACCTCCGAGGCTTATTACAAACACTTGACCCACATTATTCCTTACGATGTCGATAATGTCCGTATTCGCTATTATGCTGACCAACAAGCCAAAGGATATGCCATGGGCTTGGACTTCAAGATGAATGGTGAGTTTGTGAAAGGCATCGACAGCTGGGCAAGCCTCTCGTTTATGAGAAACAGGGAAGACATCGCGGGCGACTATTATCTTGTGGATTCGTTAGGGAATAGGCTGCCATTCTTCCATCATAATGATGAGGCTGTGGCCGATACCATCCCCTTGGGTTGGCATTACCGTCCGTCGAATCAACGGGTGAGTTTCTCCTTGTTCTTCCAGGATTTCATTCCTTTTGCGCCCACCTGGAAAGTCAACATGACTTTGACCTTTGGGACAGGAATGCCAGTAAATGACAACACATCGGATTTTTATTCGCCTTCATCGACCTATCCTCCCTATCGTCGCGTTGACATCGGCTTTGTGAAACAGCTTATCAACGAGGGAAGTAGCTTCAACAAAGGCAACCCTTTGAACTATGTGAAGAATATGTTTGTGAGCGTGGAGGTTTTCAACTTGTTGAACATCTCCAACACGGTCTCTTACACCTGGGTGAAGGATGTGAATAATAGAGCATGGGGGATCAATAGTTACTTGACCCCCCGTTACATCAATGTGAAATTGGTCACAGAGTTTTAATACAATCCCGGCATCTTGATCCATTCGCGGCCTTGGGCGCAGATTTCCTCGACTTCGGCGATGGTTTTCGGGATGGGTCTTCCAAGAATACGGCAGCCGTCCTCAGTGATGAGCAGGTCGTCCTCAATACGGATGCCACCGAAGTCCTTGTAGGTCTCCAACTTGTCGTAGTTGATGAAATCTTTGTGTTTTCCTTCAGCCTTCCAAAGGTCGATGAGGGTGGGAATGAAATAGATGCCTGGCTCGTCGGTAACTACAAAGCCGGGTTTGAGGGTCTTGCCGCAACGCAAACAGCTGAAGCCTTGTTTGGTGGAACGTGGAGTGATGTCGTCATAACCCACGTAGGTCTCGCCGAGGCCTTCCATGTCATGAACGTCCATACCCAGCATGTGACCCAGGCCGTGAGGCATGAACAGCCAGTGAGCACCTGCCATCAAAGCCTCATCCACATTGCCTTTCATCAGGCCAACCTCCTTCAGCCCTTCAATCAGGGTGCGGCAAGCAAGCGTGTGCATGGTCATATAAGGGATGTAGGGGCGGGTGTTGGCGGCCACTTTCTGGTTGGCAGCAAGGACGATTTCATAGATCTCGCGCTGACGCTGGTTGAACTTGCCACCTACCGGAGTGGTGCGGGTGAAGTCGCTAGCGTAGTAATTCTCGGTTTCGGCACCGGCATCACACACCATCATACGCCCTTCTTTCAGCACGTTGTGATGGCTGTGGTTGTGCAGCGTCTGACCGTCAACGCTGAGGATGACAGGGAACGACACGGGTCCGCCTCCAGAGAGCGAGAGGCCTTCCACCACACCAGCGATGTCTTGTTCTACCATGCCAGGTTTACACATCTTCATGGCAGTGGTGTGCATGTAATAGGCAGTGTTGGCGGCACGTTCCATCTCGGCAATCTCAATGTCACTCTTGACCTCACGCATGGAAATAACCGCTTTGATAAGCTCAAGGCTGACATAATCCGACACCTTGCTGACGTGGCAGCTGAGCCAGTTGGAGAGCTGGATCTGCGTGTCAGCACGGTAGGTGGGTAAAATATGAATCTTTCGCCCTTGGGCTATGGCTTGCTGGAGATATTCTCCGAAACGGTTGAAGTCACGGCAGTCATTGATGCCAATGCAGTCGCCTTGCTCTTTCAGTGAAGGCAATGGTCCACACCAGATCACATCGTCGATGGTGACCTCTACGCCAAAGAGAATCTCGTCACCAGTCTCGAAATCAATGACACCGACCAAGTCAGGATGGTTAAGTCCAAAGTAGTAAGAGAAGTTGCTGTCCTGACGGTAAATATAAGTGTTGTCGGGATAGTTGAAAGGTGCTTCGTTATTGGCAGGGAAGATGGCGATGCCCTTGTTGAGCATCTGCTTTAAAGCGGCCCTGCGTCCGGCATATACGTCTTTGTTGAACATGTTATATGGTATTTATTAGTGATGCAAATATACTTATTTTTTCATCGCCGCCTCAATTTCATCGATTTCGGTAGGCAGGCCTTTGAATAGGTTAATGGGCTCGCCTTCCGTGATGAGCAGGTCGTTCTCGATACGGATGCCTATGCCTTCCTCGCGGATGTATATTCCTGGTTCGCATGTGAGAATCATTCCCGGCTCGAAAAGCTTGAATTTGTCGATGCTGTCATGTACATCCAAGCCAATGTGATGCGAGATGCCATGCATCAGGTATTTGCGATATCTTGGTTGTTCGGGATCCTGGTTCTTGACATCCTCTTCAGTGAAAAGCCCCAGTTTGATCATCTCCCGCTCCATCAGCTGATAGGTAGTTTGGTTAATCTTATTGATACAACTTCCTGGAACATAGAGTTTTGTAACTTCCTTCATGACACGTAGCACCGCATTGTAACAGTCTTTCTGTCTTTCTGTGAAATGACCGTTTACGGGGATGGTACGGCTGAGGTCTGAGGAGTAGTTCTTGTATTCGCAGCCGATGTCAAAGAGCAAGAGGTCGCCATCATGAAGTTGGCTTTGGTTTTTTGAGTAGTGTAAACAACAGGCGTTTTTGCCTCCGGCGATGATGGGGGCGTATGCGTGGCCAGTGGCGTTGTTTTGCTTGAAGATGTATTCAATTTCGGCTTGGACCTCATATTCGTTCATGCCTGGTTCCACGGTCTCAAGACAGCGACGAAACGCTTTCGAGGTGATGTCGCAGGCATGTTGTGTGATTTCGATTTCATCTTCCGATTTGATCATGCGCAGGGCGTTGAGGATGGGGGCTGTGCGACCCCATTGATGCATCGGGTACATCTCTTTGATTTTCTTGACGAAGCGTTTCTGGATGGTCTCGACGGCGCATTCATATTTCGGGTATTCATAGCTGTTGAGGAAGATGGTGTCGCCATAACCTGAATAGGCTATGTCGTTGAGCACGCTGTAGAAGCTGTTGCTTCCTTTGACGGTCTTCACGCCAGATAACAGGGTAGCTTGATTTGCGTCAAGCATCTCTCCTTGCCAAATGACCCTCACCTCGTCGTATGGCTCGATAAACAAAACTTCTCGGAGCGTTTCGTCGGGGTAGTCAGGGGCGATCAGCAGGAAGGCGTTTTCCTCGTTGATGCCCGTAAGGTAAAAGAAGTCAGACTGTTGTCTGAAAGGATAGAACTCATCGCCGTTACGGGGCATCGGCTCGTTGGCGGTGAAAATGGCAATAGATTTCGGAGGTAGCTGAGCGGCCAAATGGGCTCTGTTGCGGATGAAGAGACGGTTGGGAATATTCATGGTTTGTTTTTTTGATTGGGAATACAAAGATAAAAAAAGACAGCGGATATTACACCCGCTGCCTTTTTGTTTTTTTTTTTGATGGATGTGAATTACAAAATCTTCAATCCCAACGTCACCATGAACAGGCTTTGCTTGCTGGTGTCCATGTTGTTAAAGTTGAAGTATTGGCTGCCAACGCCTGAGGCATCCAAAGCGTTGAACATCTTGGTAAGTCCGAAGTTGTAGTTGATGTCAAGCGTGAGGAAGCCAAGCACATCGACACCCAGTCCACCCTGCATACCCCAAGCAATGGTCTTGGGATCCAGGAGGCTGCTGCCGTCAAACTCTGTGCTTTCGTTGTTTCCCTCAGTGCTGTAGTCCCATAACTGAGTGGATTTGATCACAAAGTTGGCTGTTGGGCCTATCTGTGCGCGGAAAGAAACGATGTCTAAATCAAGGAAGGTGAAGCCTACCAAGATAGGAACTTGAATGTTCATGGAATTCAGGGTCACACCCACATTGGCACCAGTGGGGATGTTGAAGATGTTGTCGGTTCCGGTTCCAGTGAAATCGACATCGAACATGCTGGAAGTCTTGAAATACAGAACTTCAGGTTGTACATAGACGGAGCCAAGACCTACTCTTCCGAAAATACCGGCAGCGAAATGGTTGGCGAATCCTGATTTGATGTCTGCCTTTTTGTAGGAAAGGGTAGCGGTCTGATAACCGACTTTCGGGCCGATGGATAACTCAACACCACCGCCTGCAAATGCTGCGCTGCCCATAATCAGTAACGCGGCAAGAAGCAAAAAAGATTTCTTCATGTTGTGTTATTTTTTAATGTTGATTAATGTTTTTCCAAGCAAAAGTAAGAATCATTTTTGAATTTGTGAATAAATCAAGGAAATAATTTACCTTTGTATGCTATAAAGCATAATTTTTGTGATATGAAAATAGCATTAGCTCAACTTAATTATTGTATCGGTGATTTTGAGAGAAATCAGGAATTGATGGTTGCCGCTGCCCAACAAGCCAAGGCTGAAGGCGCCGACTTGGTCGTGTTTTCTGAATTATCAGTCTGTGGGTATTTCCCTTTCGATTGTCTTGAATTCTCCGATTTTTTGGATCAATGTGAGGCTTCGTTAGAAAAAATTGCCCAACGCTGTTTTGACATCCCGCTTCTTGTTGGTTGCCCAGTGCGCAACGGCAGGGAAGGGCAGAAGCCTTTTTACAACGCCGCGGTTTATCTCTATCAGGGACAACGCCAAGTGTTTAAGAAGAAACGGATAGGCTCCAATCCCTTGTTCGACGAAAGGAAGTATTTCGAGCCATCCCATGACGAGGATCACCTCCTTGAGTTAGAGGGACATCGAATAGCGGTGACGCTTGGCGATGACCTCGCGAACTGGGGATCCGATCCCTTGTTGATGGAAAACCGCATGGATGAGCTTGTCGGGTTAAAGCCCGATTTGGTGATTGTACTGGCAGCATCCGCATTCGACTATACTATGCCGCAATATCGTTGCGACACCTTGCGACAAACTGTGCTGAAATATGAGCTTCCATTGTTGATGGTGAACCAAGTGGGTGCTGAGTCACATCTGATTTTTGATGGCGGTTCAATGGCATTTGCCAGTAATGGTCATATCGACACAGCCTTGCCTTTCTTTGAGTCTGCCGTCCAACTGGTTGACACGGAGTTTTTGAGTTTCTTCCGCACGGCAGAGGACTGTTTGGAGATTCCCAGCAAGATGGCCTTGATTCATGACGCCTTGGTGACGGGTGTCAGGGATTATTTTCAAAAATTGCATTTCAAGAGTGCTGTTATCGGGCTTTCGGGAGGCCTCGACTCCGCATTGGTGACTTATTTTGCGGTCAAGGCCTTGGGCGCTGATCAGGTGCGCGTGGTATTGCTGCCCTCACAATTCTCCACCGACCATTCAGTGTCTGATGCTGAGGCATTGGCTCAGAAGTTGGGAATTCGATACGATACCGTGCCCATCAAGCCGGTTTATGATGCTTTCATGACCTCACTCCAACCTATCTTTGAAGGGCGTCAGTTCGATGTCACCGAAGAGAACTTGCAGGCTCGTATTCGTGCGGTGATTTTGATGGCCGTCAGCAACAAATTCGGCAATGTTTTGCTGAATACGAGCAACAAGTCGGAAGCTTCGGTGGGTTACGGTACTTTGTATGGTGATATGTGTGGGGGACTCTCGGTCATTGGCGATGTTTACAAGACCGAGGCATTTGAGCTAGCCCGTTATATTAATAAGGAGGAGGAAATCATTCCTTGGCATACCATCAACAAGGCTCCTTCGGCGGAGTTGCGTCCTGACCAGAAAGATACCGACAGTTTACCGGATTATGATGTTCTTGACCGCATTTTGTTCCATTATATCGAAGGCTCACAATCGGCTGAGGAGATCATCGCCGTTGGTTTCGATGAGCCAACGGTGTCACGTGTGATTCGGATGGTGAACCGTAACGAGTTCAAGCGCAAACAGGTGGCGCCCATTCTGCGGGTGTCGCCCAAGGCATTCGGCAACGAGCGTGTGTTGCCTATCGTTGCCAAGCTATAGGCTTGAGCTTCTATTAGGGAAATGAAAAAGGGCTGGTGGATTTCTCCATCAGCCCTTTATTGAAGTGTATTACCAAGGATTATTTCACCTCTTTAACCAGTTCGATCAACACACGACGGTCAAATTCGGTAGGATCAAGTTCTTTGACACCGCCCACGGGGACGAGAATCATCTGGTCTTCCGGAACGCCCATGTCCATAAGTTCAAGTTTGATCTTGAGGCAACGGTTCTCAGAAAGACGTTGGTTGTAAGCCGGCGTAGCGGTAGCGCTGTCGCAGGAACCTCTCAGACGAATCTTCCATCCTTTTTCAAGGGCAACGTTGGCAATTTCTCTCAGGTTCACGAGGTCTCTCTTCGACATCAACTGATAAGAGTCTTTGTTGAAGAAAATGGACAACGGGAAGCTTACGATTTCGCCTTCGGTCTCAGTTTCAGTGTTGATGAACTGGATGATAGTGTCATGAATGTACTCAGGAGCAACTTCCATGTTTTCAAGATCCTTGATGCGGTCGGCCATATCCTTCATCTCTTGCTCGTAGTTGTGCGGTAATTCGTATATTCTGCCGCGAAGCAGATACCAGGTGAGTCCGAGTTGAGCGGAGTAGTTGTTGTCACCTCTCTTGGGTCTTGGGTTCTGGAGTAGTTCGTTATACCAGGAATCAATGTGGTATTCCTGAATAGACCATGCGCATGTGATGTTGAGATCCAAAGCATTGCTCAGTCTGAAGTTGTTGATTAAGCCAGCGTTAAATGAGAATTCAAAGTTGGCGGCTTCTTTGTTGAGCACTGACGGAATGACGAAGATGTGCTCTGAGACACATGCCAAACCCATACCAGCAAACAGCACTGGAGTATAGAATCTCTTGGGGTTGTAATATCCCGTGATCATGTCAACAGGGCTGATAATGACATCACCATGAAGGTTGTGGTACATGAAGTGAGTCTGGTAGTAGCCATTGACATCGCCAGTAGGTGTTGCATCGAACATGAAGCTGTACTCCTTGCCTGGGTAATACCCATTCATGAAGCTCTTTCCTTGGTTTACATCGTAGGTCAGACGTAATCCAATGTTGTGTGTGATCCATTTGCCCAGGCTCATACTGCCACCGAAGGAGGGGCCATTCAGGGTGAGATAATTCATGCCGTTAGCGGTATTTTTGTCTGATCCTTGCCACCAGTTCACCGTGCCGTTTGCAGTGATGAACCAGTTCTGTCCGAATTTTGATGACAGATAGCGCAACGAATCAACTTGTCCCCCTGCAATAGCGTGAAGAGAGAAGAGAAGGGTGATGCTCGAAGCGATAATGAATCTTTTCATTGTTTTACTTAGTTTTTAGAATTGTTTATTATTTATTTAGAAAAAGTCACGAGGACACGGCGGTTGTACTCGGCGGGTTTCAGTTCGTTAACACCACCAACAACATCCATGATGATCTTGCTCTCGGCAACACCGAGTTTCACGAGTTCGTCTTTGATCTTTCTGCAGCGGTTCTCAGCAAGTTTCTTGTTGTACTCGCTGGTAGCGGTAGCGCTGTCGCAGGTACCTCTCAGGTTGATCTTGTAGCCATTGTCTTTGGCAACCTTGGCCATCTCTTGGAGGTTGATGAGGTCTCTGTTGTCTCTGATCTGATAAGAATCCTTGTTGAAGAAGATGGACATCGGAGCGGTTTCGCCGTTGATGAACTTCACAACAGTGTCGCAAGGTTGGTTGACCACAGCGCCAGTGTTGGTGTTGTTGGCATTGGCTTGGAGCTCGTTGATCTTGTTCTGGAGGTTCTTGATCTCTTTGTCTTTAGCGGAGCAGTCAGCTTCGGGGCATTCCACCTCGGGGCAAGCTTCGCAGAAGTCGAAGTGACGGCCACCCATGTACCAAGTCAGACCAGCAAGAGCGGAGAGGTTGAGGTTGACAAGTTTCGGATCGGGAGCGCTGAATTGGTTTTCAATCGTGTACTTCGGAGCAATGGCCTGAAGGTCAATGTGGAAGTCGAAGTGCTTGCCAAGTCTGAAGTTGTTGGTGAGACCAGCAACAGCGCAGAACTCTTTGTTCATCTGTTTCGGGTTGAACACGAAAAAGTCATTGGTGTGAGCAGCGATACCGAAACCACCAAACAAGAACAGTCTGTAAATACGGTCGTTTCTGTAACCACCGAAGAGGTCCATCAAGCTCAGCATGAGGTCGAAATGAGCGGTTTCCAACACGAAATCCTGCTTGGCAGCAGTCTTGCTGGGCTGATAAGTAGCTTGATTCATGTCGAGGCCAAGTCTGATGGCAACGCAGGGATTCAACAGCTTACCGATTTTCACGGAACCACCATATCTGCCAAAGTCACCGGCGGCGTTCTTGTAATTAAGGGTAGCAGGGCTCTGATTGAAGTCAACGAAAGCAGCTCTGTTGACACTCTGTTGCCAAGCATTGAGTGATCCAGAGGCATCGATGAACCAGTTCTGATACCATTTTGCGTAAAGCGGACGATCTGATGATCTGTCGCCGCCAGCGATAGCTGACATAGCAGTCAACAAAATAACACTGAGAGTTAAAAGTGTTTTTTTCATGGTTTTGTTTGATTTAATTTAACATTTAATTATTTAAAAATTTGTGTTTTAATATTTAATTTTAAATGTAAGTCGTTTCAAATGAGCGTGCAAAATTACAATTTTTATTGAGACATTCGTCAATTAAATTGAAAAATCTGTAAAATCTCGTTATTTTTCTGGCGCCGAAAGCCGATCCAAGGTCGTTTTAACCAGTTTTTCCACGTATGGATGGTAATCGGTGCAGAATTTTTCGCTGACACGGTTCGCGATGACTGCACAGATGGTAAGGCAGTTGTGCCCCATCATTTTTCCTAATCCATATAAAGCCGATGACTCCATCTCGAAATTGCAAACCCGCCAGCCTTCATAATGGAACGCCTCTATCTTGTGGTTGTTCTCGGGATACGAGAGATGCATGCGGAGCGTCCTTCCTTGGGGACCATAAAACCCGGGCGCGGTAGCGGTCAGACCTGGAATGAACCCTTGACCAAGTCTGTCAAACAAGGCCTTGGACCCCTCTACCACGTAGGGCATCGGGAGATCTTTTGGGTAATCCATCTGCTCTATGAATGCGTCTCGCATGGCAATCTCATTCACCTCCTTGTTCTTCTCATAAAAATATAGCAAACCGTCCAAACCAATGGCGTATCGGGTAACCACATAACTGTCTTCCACAGGAATGTCTGCCTGCAAAGCTCCTGAAGTACCCAAACGGATCAGGTTCAACGTGCGATGCTCCTCTTTCGGCATGCGGGTCTTCAAATCGATGTTGGCTAACACGTCCAACTCGTTCATGACAATATCAAGATTGTCAGTGCCCATTCCAGTGGATAACACGGTGATTCTCTTTCCGTGATATAACCCCGTCCTGCTCCATAACTCGCGGTTTTGGCGTTTCACCTCAATCGAATCAAAAAAAGCAGCGATCATATCCGCACGGTTAGGATCTCCTACCAAAATGACATCATCGGCTAGCTCTTCGGGATGAAGGGCAAGATGATACACCGTGCCTTCATTGTTAAGCACAAGCTGTGACTCGGGAATTGCTTTGTCCATATCAAAGATGTAATTTACTCTAAATACAAAATAAATTGCAAATATACGAGTTTTATAAATAAAACCAACAATTATTAATAAAAATCGTGATGAAATTCGTTGCTCAACTGATTTTTTGTTCCCTGCTGTTTTCTCTATTCGTTGGATGTGGTCGTGACCACTCGGATTATCAGCAGAAACTCAAGGTGAAAACCAATCCGGTATCAGACTTGTCTTTTTTCAGATACGAGGATGCACTGTTTCAAATGGATACCGCCCGTTTTCAAGAAGAACTGATGGCGGTCCAAAACGACTTCTTGCCGTTTCTCAGTGGAGACTTGTCTGATCCTGATGCGGTTCGCTATTTGAAGGATTTTGCCATAGACTCATTCTCCGTTGCCTTGTATCACAAAGTGAAAGAAATGTATCCTGACTTGAATGAGGTGCGTGAACAGGTGATTTCTGTTTATGGACATTTTCATTATTATTATCCAGATATCCCCGTCCCGCAAAAAATCTATACCTGTGTTTCTGGGGTCAATCCCGAAATACCACCCGTGATGCTTGTGGATGACGCCCTCGTGATTTCCTTGGATTGGTATCTGGATCGTGATGCGATTTACGATAGGATAGGGATGCCAAAATATCGCTCCGAACGTACTGGGAAAAAGAGTCTTGGCAAAGACTTGGCACTTCTGCTCTACCAGAATGGCCTGTCCAATAAACATCAGCAGACTAACCTTTTGGAAGAAATGGTGTCTCAAGGCAAGTCTCTGTTTTTCATCGAAGCCTTGTGTCCTGGGATTACCGATGAAACCTTGCTGGGTTATTCCACGGAGCAATTGCGTTGGGCGGAGACCAATGAAGGGAACCTTTGGGCGGATATTGTTGGAAAGCAATGCCTTTATTCTTCTGAATATGAGCTGTTCAGGGTTTTCTTTGCCGATGGTCCTTTTACAAATGAATATAGCTATGACGCTCCAGCAAGGCTGGGTGATTTTGTCGGCTTACATATCATCCGCTCCTATTTCCAAAGCCATGATGTCACCGTTCAGCAGCTGATGGATGAGACAGATTTGCAAAAGTTGTTTCAGGAATCTGGCTATAAACCGAAAAAATAAAATAAATATTTTTATTAAATGAGTATATATATTATTTGTTTTTATATCTTTGTGGCGAAAAACAAATAATATTATGTTAGTTAAAACATTTGGATGTGCCATTATTGGCATCAATGCCATCATCGTCACCATAGAAGTGAACTCTGACAAAGGAATCCAGTTTTTCCTTGTCGGTCTTCCTGACAGTTCAGTAAAAGAAAGTCAACAAAGAATCATCGCCTCGTTCTCGAACCTGGGTTATAAATTCCCTAGAAAACGCATTACCATCAACATGGCGCCCGCCGATATCCGTAAGGAGGGTGCCGCATACGACTTGGCTCTGGCAGTGGGTATCATGGCTGTCTCGAACCAAGTGGATGCAACGCTTCTGAATCAATATGTGGTCATGGGTGAGCTTTCGCTTGACGGAACGTTGAATCCCATTCGAGGTATTCTTCCCATGACTTTACAAGCTAAAAAAGAGGGATTTAAGGGAATTATCATCCCTAAAGAAAACGCTCGTGAAGCCGCTGTCGTTGAAGGAGTGGATGTGATTGGAGCGGAAAACCTGACGCAAGTAATCGACTTTTTGAATGGTCGTTTGAACATTGAACCTGAACGTGTGGACATGGATAGTCTGTATCGTGAGGATTCTTATGAATTTGATTTTCAAGATGTTAAAGGACAGGAAAATATCAAAAGAGCTTTGGAAATTGCTGCTGCGGGTTCTCATAACGTCCTGCTCATTGGAAGTCCTGGTTCGGGGAAGACGATGCTTGCCAAACGCTTGCCAAGTATCTTGCCTCCTATGACACTGGAGGAGGCTTTGGAGACTACAAAAATCCACTCGGTGGCTGGCCTTATGGGTGGTAATAAAACCCTGCTCACAAAACGTCCGTTCCGAAGTCCACATCATTCTATCTCTGACGCCGGCTTGTGTGGCGGAGGCTCTTTTCCCCAGCCTGGGGAGATCAGTTTGGCTAACAATGGAGTGCTGTTTCTCGATGAGGTCCCGGAAATACAAAGGCATACCTTGGAAATCTTGCGACAACCGCTTGAGGATCGTGAAATCACCATCTCAAGAGCAAAAATGTCGGTTCGTTTCCCTGCCAACTTCATGTTGGTTGCGGCAATGAACCCCTGTCCTTGCGGTTATTATAACCATCCTGACAGGGCTTGCGTGTGCCGTGAAGGGGAGGTCCAAAAGTATCTCAACAAAATATCGGGGCCTTTGATGGATCGTATCGACCTTCATGTGGAAGTGCTGCCTGTTCCCTATAATGAGCTTTCTGATACCAGACGCGGCGAGTCAAGCGCCGATATCCGGCAACGTGTCATCAAAGCCCGAAAAATACAAGAGAATCGTTTTCAATCTCATCCCGGTATCTTTGCTAACGCGCAGATGACTCCTCAGCTTCTTCAACAATTTTGCGGTCTTGACCAACGCAGCCAGGATTCGCTTCGTAATGCCATGCACCGGCTCGGGCTTTCCGCACGCGCTTACGACCGCATCCTCAAAGTGGCAAGAACTATCGCTGACTTGGAAGGTTCGCCCAATATCCAATTTGAGCATCTGGCTGAAGCTATTAATTATAGGAGTCTCGACAGGGATAACTGGGGCGGCTGACAGCATACGTGCAACGTGGCCAGCTCAACACGAAAAACGATTATATTAATTTAGGTGTTGCGCGATTTTTTGTTACTTTTGCAAAAAATTGAATATCGTTATGATTCGTTCTATGACTGGCTATGGCGTAGCCGAGACGATTTATCTTACCAAAAAAATCGTCGTTGAGATAAAAACCCTTAATAGCAAACAATTGGATCTTTCCATGAAACTTCCCAATGAACTGCGCTTTGCAGAGTTGGATTTTCGTAATAAAGTGAATGCTAAGTTGTTTCGTGGTAAGGTTGATGTTGTGATCACAATCACCGATACGAGTGTGGACTCGATGAACCAAATCAACGAAGAAGTGGTGGCCTCGTATCTCAGACAGATAACAACGATATCGGAGCACTTGGGTATTGCCCCGTCAACAGATATTGCTAATCTCGTTTTTAGGATGCCAGGTGTCTTCGTCACCCAAGAGCAAAGCTATGACGATGCTTTTGTTGATAAGGTGTCCCAGACCCTAGACCAAGCCTTGGAGGCAGTGGACCAGTTCCGGATTAAAGAGGGTCAAACCCTGAAAAAAGACCTGTTGCTTCGTGTGGAGTTGATTTTGGGATTGCTTGGACAAGTGGATCCTTTTGAACAATCGCGGCACGATATCATCAAGCAAAGGCTCTTGAAAAACCTTGCGGAGCTTACCACCGAAGGACAATATGACGAAAACCGTTTTGAGGCGGAACTGATTTATTATCTGGAGAAACTTGACATTACGGAGGAGAAAGTGCGTCTGCGTCAGCACTGTAACTACTTTAACGAGAGCTGCGACGAAGATCAAGCTGGGAAAAAGTTGGGCTTCATCAGCCAGGAGATGGGGCGTGAAATTAACACCCTTGGCTCCAAAGCTAATGAAGTCAACATCCAACGTCTTGTGGTTAAGATGAAGGATGAATTGGAGAAGATCAAGGAGCAAGTGCTCAATATTCTATAATGTTACTTTTGTCTTGATACAAAAGTAACCAAAAGATATAGACCTCATTTATAGAATTATACAACAATAACATCTTCCCCAAGAACAATAGATATCTTGGCCAAAGTCCGAAGGGTAAAGTTATGCGTTCCGCCTAGCCATCGCGACACCTCGGCCTCTGTTTTGCCCGTGTTTTTAGCCAAGTCACGTTGCGACATGCCGCGCTGTTTTAGCATTCCATCTAGTTTGATGGCGATAGCATCCGAATAGCTTAGTTGTTTCTT
>JAEEII010000066.1 GCA_016281295.1 Bacteroidales bacterium | reverse complement strand
TGAGGATGATTTTTCTGTTGAGCGAACGACGATAGCGGGCTATCGGAGCGAGCGAAACAAAAAATCAGACCAAAAAGACCCTCAAAGAAGCCGAAAAAGAAAAAAATAAAACTTTAAACAAAAAATCAAAACAGCTTCTAAACACCATGGATTAAAAAGCTGATTTTTGGGAGGCATTTCAATGCGATGCCGGTGCCCTTGGCCACGGAGTGCAGAGGGTCGTCAGCCAGATGGAAGTCGATGGTCATCTTGTTGGAAAGGCGTTCTGCCAGACCATGAAGTAGTGCGCCGCCTCCCGTGAGGTAGATGCCGTTACGCACGATGTCAGCGTATAGTTCCGACGGGGTTTGACCCAAGGCTTGCAGGATGGCATTCTCGATGGTAGCGATGTTCTTGTCGAGGCATTGGGCAATCTCTTTGTAAGTGACGTTGACCTTCAGGGGAAGGTCGGTGGTTTTGTTAGGTCCCACCACCTCCATGTCTTGTGGTGGGTCTTTCAGGTCGGTCATGGCAGCGCCCACGCCCATCTTGATGCGTTCTGCGGTGGGCTCGCTGATGCGCATTCCATGAACCTGATCCATGTGCTGAATGATGTCGTGGTTTAGGGCGTCGCCAGCCACGGCGATGGATCTGTTCACTACGATGCCGCCGAGTGACATGACGGCGATCTCCGTGGTGCCACCTCCGATATCCACCACCATGCAGCCATCAGGACCTTCCACATCGAAGCCCATGCCTAGCGCTGCCGCCATCGGCTCGTAGATGAGGTAGAGGTCTTTGGCTCCGGCGTGTACGCACGAGTCGTTGATGATGCGCATCTCAGCATCGGTGGCTCCCGAGGGGACGCATACCACCATTTTGATGGACGGTTTGAACAAGGTCTTGCGGTGGGGTATGAGGTCGATGAGCCCACGGATCATCATCTCACAGGCTTTGTAGTCGGCGATAACACCTTTTTTGAGGGGACGCACGGTGTAGATGCGCTCTTCGCCGCGGTCAATCATGGCTGCGGCTTTGCGCCCAACGGCCATCATTTTGTCGTCGGATTTGCGGATCGCCACCACCGACGGTTCCTCCACGGTGATTTTACCGTCGGTGATGATGATGGTGTTAGCGGTCCCCAGATCGATGGCGATCTCATTAGTCAAGGAAAAAAACTCATAATCTTTATATTGTTTGTTTTGTTTTTGAAAAACGAAGTTCCCTCTAATGTCTGCACCAGCATCTGCCCCCAAAGAAGAGAGCTGGAATGGGGTTCGTCAAGAAGAAGAAACTAGTATCGTTTTCCGAGTGCAAAGTTATGGTGTTATGTTTCAGTTTGTCAAGAGGGGACGGGGTATTAATTTATGAACAAAAATTGGGGAACGGGATGGGACTCCTTTTCACTTAATTAATAATAAAAATAATGCTGTTGGCTGTTACCTCCCGTTGGTCGGTGTGTCCTTCGGGTTTCAGGCTGTTCCGCTATTCCATTTACCCAATTGCGAATCTTAAATTCTCAAATTCCCTTCTACCGAGATTTAACCCCTAACGGGGTAGCTCTCTCTAAATTCTAAATTATAAATTCTCAAATTCCCCTTCTACCGAGTTTTAACCCCTAATGGGGTAGCTCTCTCTAAATTCTAAATTCTAAATTCTAAATTCCCCTTCTACCGAGTTTTAACCCCTAACAGGGTAGCTCTCTCTAAATTCTAAATTCTAAAATCTCCTTCTACCGAGTTTTAACCCCTAACAGGGTACCTCAAACCTTTAACCTTTCCCTACGCCCACAACAACAACCCTCCGCAGATAATCAACCCCGTCACGAAAAGGTCGATGATGCAGAAGCCCATGATGTCCTTGGCGTTGAGCTTGGCGATGGCTAAGGCAGGTAAGGCCCAGAACGGCTGGATGAGGTTCGTCCAGGCATCACCCCAAGAGATGGCCATGCCAGTCAAGCCGGGTGCCACACCCAAAGCAGCTCCCGCGGTGAACATGATGGGGGCTTGGATGGCCCAGTGACCGCCGCCTGAAGGGACGAACATGTTCAGGATGGCCGCGCAGAAGAAGGTGAAGAGGGGATAGGTCTTAGGGGTGGAGATGGATACACAGGCGTTGCTGACCACCTCGCCAAGGCAGATGCCTGAAGCACCGACGCCGGTGATGATGCCCATGATGCCAGCATAAAAGGGGAACTGCAACAGGATGCCTGCCGCACCGCCTACCGACTTGCCAAAAGCCTTGACGTAGGCTAACGGTGTGCCATGCAGGATGACTCCCAAAAAGAGGAAAAGCATGATGACCGCGCCTAAGTCGAGGCTGCCGCCCTTGACGAACAGCTTGATGACGAGATAGGACAAGCCCAATAAAGCGATGATCCACGAGAGGATGCGGCTGTTCTCCAGCTTCTCGGCAGGTGAGGTGGCCTTGGGAGCGGGCTGCGGCTCTTCTTCATATAGCAATGATGGCTCGATGGTTACTACATGCTCACCCTTCGGATGCATCAAGGCGTTGACGACCACGATGGCGAGGATGGTGACAGCCACCATGATCAGGTTCTGCGGGGCTAACACAGTCTGGGCGATGGGTATGGGATGGGTCAAAGCGCCTTTGGTGACCGCTTCGAGGTTGGAGCCTTCAGTGGCCATGGTCAGCGGGATGGAGCCAGAGAGACCAGCATGCCAAACCACAAAGCCGCTATAGGCCGAGGCGATGAGCAGACGGTAGTCCACGCCGCGTAGTTTCTTGGCAATCTCCTTGGCGAAGATGACACCCACGATGAGGCCGAAACCCCAGTTGAGCCAACAGGCGAGGGCAGAGACACCTGTCACTAAGGCGATGGCGCCAGCAGGGGTCTTGGGTAAACCCGCCATGGCACTGATGCCTTTCTTGATGGATGGTGCGGCAGCTAAAGCGGAGCCGGTGACGAGTACCAAAGCCATCTGCATGGCAAATGCCAACAACGACCATACGCCGTTGCCCCAGTGCTCCACCACCTCAAGGGGTGTCTGGTGACACACAGGCATGGCAACGATGAAGGCCACTAACGTTAAAATGACGGCGAAGATAAAAGGCTCGGGAAGGTATTTCTGGACGAGCTTCACACAAAAACGGATGATTTTCTGGAACATGGCGAAAAGGTGCTTTTCAAATGGTTGGACGATAAAAAACATGCAAAGTTACAACAGTTTTTTTGAATCTCCAACTGTGGCTTTCAGTCCATGGTCAATTCAGGATGTCTGTCCAAATAGAGGTCGCGCAACGGGATGCTTAGCACAAAGCACACATCATAAATGGTCACTTCGCGGTTCTGTTCTTTGCCGTCAACCATCAATTTTCGGACGGGACAGTAGTACACCCATCGTTTGATGCGGTTGAACATGCTGTCATTGAGATGATTAAACAATGAGTCGAAGGATAGTTGCTCCACGTCGAATGGTGTCTTTGGGTTTTCTTTTGCAATCATATCCAGCAGTTTTGCGCCGTTGGCTTCAAGAAAAGAGGCACCTCCTATATCTGAAAATAGTTTTCTGCCTTCCTCGCTGAGTTCTCGCGGGCTTTTTTTTAGCTCATATTCCCCGAATGCTTTGGGGTATTTCGCTAAGAGATAGTCGCGGATTCTGGAGATTTCCTTTTCGTGTTTGGTGCATGGCAACGTGTTGATGCGTTTCTCGTGGTCATCCGCTTTTTTCTCTGTCTGAATATAACGTCCATAGTACCATTTGCAAACAAACACAGTGAGTGTCACAGCAATAAGGATCGCAGCCATAAACGGCCATCGTTCCGCCATGAAAGTAAAGATTGCTTCCATATTTCAAGTTTTTTTGTTTTCGTCTGCAAAGATAATATTAATATTTTAATTCAATATATTAATTTATGTATATTTTTACTATTTTATTTTATTTTATTCATAAACAGTAATGTGTGACAATAAGAGTATCGTAATCTCCAACAACGTCCTGGCCGACTATGACAAGAAATCGGTTATCATATTTCAACACTAACTCGTCTTGGTGTTGTAAATAATATTGGAACTATTTCTCTAACATCAACTATCTAATTAATATAATTAGACCGAGGCAAAAAAATATAAAAATAGTTTTGTTTGCTACTATATTGTTCTTTTATTACTAATATAGAATCATTTCAAATAATCAATCCGCGACATCTGTGTTGCTTGACTCGGGGTGGTTGAGCGAGCCTGGACTGTCTTGATCTTTGAACACGTCTTCGAGAATCTCAGGATAGAACATCTCGTCTGCCAACTCACGTGCCCTGGAACGTTTCTTCCGTTTTTCTTCTTGTTCCGCCTTGGTCTTGTTGACAGCGTGTTTCATCTTCTGATGGAACGACAAAGTTTTGTCATAGAAGCGATAAAGGCCTTTCTCTCGGGCAATCAAAGGAATAAGAATCGAGTTGATCACAATGCTGGAGAGAATCACGGAGAAGACCACATTTTTGATGAAAAGCCCAGTCTGTAGGTCGGGGATGTAACTCACAGCTTGGGTGGCTAATACCGCGGCAGTCAACCCTTTAGGGTCAATGGCCGACATGTACATCAGCTCTTTGTCGGGAATCTGGTCTCGCTTGGAGATGGCAAAACGGACCACGGGGATGCGCAGGATGTACAGCACAGCCGTGATGCCTAACCCGACCACGATGGGCTGCCAATAGGTGAGCTGGATGGAGATACCCACAAATACAAAAAAGAAGGTCTTCAGTAGCAGCACTAACTCGCTGAACAAGGCGCGTTCCGTGTCGTTGAGGTTTGCCGGGCGTTTCTTCACCACCTTTTTTAATAGGCTATCGTAAATGCCGTCGATGTTGGCCATGCCGATGCCGAAAGCGAGGGCGGCGATAGCCCCACTGTAGCCCATCCACTCGCTGACTCCGTAGATGATGAATACGAAGGCTGGAGTGGTGAGCACGGAGTATTTGATGTTGCGCACCTTGTCCAATATCATAGCCCAGAAGATGGAGCCTAAAAGCCCGAAAAACGTGGCTAAGATAAAAGAAGAGAAGATGTTACCGAAGATCATGCCGAACTCTACATGCTGTGACTTGATGGCTTCGAGCAAGGCCAGGGCAAGCACGATGCTGAACACATTGCCGATGGCGGCTTCCAGAATCATAATGGTGGCGCTTTTCTGCGACATCCTGAGCTGTCGTACCGTAGGGATGACCACCGCTGAGGCAGTACCGCCTAAGACACAGCCAAGCATCAAGCTGATGATAGGGTCAATCTTCAACACCAACCATCCAATGAGCCATACGGCAATTGCTGAGATGATAAAATTTAGCGCGGTAAGTCTTAAGGAGGGTCTGAAAGAGTCTTTTAAAGTACTGAAGCTCAATTGAATACCGCTTTCAAAAAGGATTAGCACCAAGGTAACGGCAGAGAGAATGCTCCCGATGAGTACCAAACTCTCAGGACGAACCCAGTGAGTGAGGGGGCCGATGACAAGACCGATGATAATCAGGAACAATACATCAGGAATCCTGCGCTTGCTGAAGATGGCGCTGAACAGATGGGCGGCAAAGATTAACAACCCGATGATGGCGATGATAAGGCCGATTTTGCTCGACGAGATGCCTGACGGCAGGTTTTGATGGAGTGTTTCTATAGGGGTGGATCCGTTCATGGTGCTTATTCTTGGTCAAGGAGATCAGTGATGGAGGGCTCTTTGTGCTCACCGAAACAGCGACGGTAGAAGCGACTGATGGCATTGTTGTGCTCCAACACGGGCACCAAGATGGAAGTAAGGATGATGCTGAACAAGATTACGGCAAAGACGATGTTTTGGATAAGCTCACCACCAGGCAGCCCTTGCTGCGCTGGAATGGTGGCCAATACTGCGGCAGCCAATCCTTTGGGAACGATGCCCGACATGAACACCTTGTCCTCGATGGGGAATTCGCCACGTTCTCGGTGAACCGAAGCCCTGACGATGGGGATCCTTAATGCGAACAACACCAACGTGATGATGAATCCAATGAGGATTGGCCAGAAATGGTCGAGTCGTATGGATACCCCGATGTAAACAAAGAAAAAGGTCTTCAACAGAAACACCACCTCGCTGAACAGCTGTCGCTCGATGTCATTAAGCTGGGCGGGTTGTGACTTGAATATTTTTTTCAAGATGGTACTATTGTGATAGGCATAGTCGATGTTCGCCATGCCGATGCCGAATGCCAAAGCGGCGATGGCACCGCTGAAGCCGAACCACTGGTTCAGCCCGTAAACGATGAACACGAAGGCAGGGGTGGTCAGGATGGAGTCTTTGAAATGACGCATCTTGTCGAGGACATACGACCATAATAGGGCGGCTGCAAATCCGATGATGGTGGATAGTATGAAAGAGGAAAGGATGCTCCCAATCACGTTGCCTATGTGCATCGAACCGGATTGGGCAGCCTTCAAAAACGCCCAGGCAAACACGATACATAGGACATCACTGAAGGCTGATTCGAGGATGAGGATGGTGCCTCCTTTCTCACTAACTTTCAGCTGGCTTACCATGGGTATGACCACCGCTGAAGAGGTGCCGCCTAAGATGGCTCCTAACATCAGACTTGTCAGGATGTCGAAATGCTCAATAACGACACCCAAGATGGCCACCACGACCATCGTGACAAAGAAGTTGATCGTGGTGAGCCTCATGGTGCCTTTGATAGAGTTTAATAAAGTGTTGAAATTCAGTTTTGTGCCACTTTCAAAAAGAATGATGACCAAGGTGATCGTCGTGAAAACATTGGCCACCGAGCCTAACGACTCAGGCTTCACCCATCCCAACAATGGACCGACAATCAGTCCGATGGCCATCAGCAACAACACGTCAGGGATCCTTTTCCTGCTGAAAATCTCGGTGAAGAGATGGGCGGCAAAGATTAAAAGGCCAAGGATGGCAATGATGAGTCCCGTGTGGTCGGAGACTCCTAAGTTGTCAGCTTGGTTGAACGTCTCCTGGACGGCTTCCTGACTGGCGATGGTGTCGATGACTTGTTGTAGGGTGTCCTGATACATATAGTGATTGTTGTTGTCGTTATTCTTTCACGAATTTCTGTGTGCTGTTTTGGCTTGCGGAGTGTACGGTGACGAAATACATGCCTTGGCTGAGCTCATGCAGATTCAGGGTGGTCAAGCCAATGGCATGGCTTTGGCGGTACAGAACCTGTCCGAGGCTGTTGGTCACGATAATCTCGCAGTCTTCTTCAGGCAGGCTGATGCTGAAGCTGCCGTTATTGGGGTTGGGGTAGAGGACGGGGCTGTTTGAATTGACCTCTTGCGCGAGGGCAATCATCTGGGAGGCGGGGAATACGATGTTGTCGATCCATGCGCAGTCTTGTCCGCTTTCCATCGAGACGTCTTTGGTGTATTCCCATTGCAGACGATGTGCGCCAGCAGCCAGCGGATAGCTTGCCTGTGTCCAGTTCACTTCACCCGACCAGTTGCCTTTTTCAGTACCGTCGATCTTGAAACGCAGCTTGTCGTAGCTGGCTTCGGAAGAGACCTTGTAGAAGAAACTCACCTGACTGTCGATGCCGGTCTCAATGTCGATGTACAGGACTGAACTCTCATAGTCTCCAATGGCGGCTGAACGAGCGCAGTAGCTTCCTTCGTAGGCTGCGTGAGTGACGACTTCCCATGCGCTGACGATGGATCCTTGTTGCCAGTCGAAAGCGCTGAAGTCGCCGGTCTCGAAGGTCTCCACGGAACGTCCCACCGGGATGTAGAAGCTGCTTTGCAGGTCGTAATGGCCATGATGGACGGCATAAGGCAGCTCGTATAAGGCTCCTACCACAGCACTAGCACTGACGCTGAAACTCATGTCGGCGGTGAACTCCTGGTCGGGGGCGAGGTTGTTGAACGACCACTCCGTGTTGGCGATACTGATTTCAGGATGTGAGTTATATACCTCGAAAAGTGCGGAAGGTGCGCTTGCTCCTCCGCTGTTCTTGAACACGAAATGCACGATGCCGTTGTCACCGGGACTCAGATAGCCTTCCGAGGTTTCCAAGTTGGCACTCACCAGCTCGAACATCGGGGCGAATACTCTTGCGCTGAAATGGCTTTCCCAGGTTTCGGTGCCATCGGTGCAGCTGATGTTGAAACGCACAAGCGTGTTGTTCGGAACCTTGTCGCTGACTTGGATGGCAACAGCGTTGCTGAGGGTGATGTCCTGGTTGCCGTTGATGGTGCCGGCGTTGGCGGTGGGTTGGGTGATGGTGATGTATTCGCTGTCGCAGGTCATGGTCATGGTCACGTTGTTAGCGGTGACGTTGCCCACGTTTTTCAAAGTCAGGTTGAACTGGTAGTTGCCGCCGTATTCGAGTTGCTCACCACCGTTCAGGGTGTAGCTGTCATAAACCACGTAGGGGGTGTTGCTGGGAACGGACATCATCTCCACCTCCTGAGGCCAAGCATTCACGCCGGTGACTTTCATCTTCATCTCACCGACGGTTTGGAGTCCGCCTTCAAAAACAATCTCTGCAACACCGTTCTCATCCGTCACGCCCTCGGCAACCAATTCGTCTTCGATATAAATCGAGCAACGGAAATTCTTCTGTCCGACACCGTTGTTGTCAGCGACGCTGACTTCAATGGATTGGGTTCCGATGACCACCTGTGCCGGATAGTCCACCGTGGCCTGGAACGGCTCGTCGATCCATACGCTGACAGCGCCGTCACCAAGGACATTCATGTCGTAGAAGTTCCAGCGCAAGGCGCCTTCTTCCCATTGTCCGGGGGCGGTCACCCATGGAGCGGTCATGCTCTTGCCTTCAGAGATGGCACAGCCGAGCAAGCCGATGCGGTCGTTGAACTGGGCATCAGTCATCTCTCTTTCAAGGTGAGCACCGGGGCCTTCGGTCTGGCCTTCGTTGAACCAGCCGTAACGCGAGTTGCCGATGACGGCGACAGCGAAGTTATCGATGGTCACCATCTTCTCGAGGATGCAGCTCTGGTCAAAAGCACCGCAGTCGCAGCCTTGAGTATGGAAGAAAGTATAGTTGTGGGTGCTTCCGTTGGCACCATTGAAGTCGCTGTTGCTGATGGTGTACCATCCAGCGACATAGCTGGAGTTGGCGTGTCCGTCGTGATGCACGTAACCGACACCAGAGTTAATGACTTGTCTGAGGTTGGATCCGCTCCAGTTTCCTTCTTCTTCGTACAGCTTGGTGAAGTTGTAATCTGAGGGATAGCAGGTAGTGGTATAACCATTGTCGTCATGGGTGCCGATCAACAGTTCCAGATAGTCAGAACCGTTGGAGTTGGGGTTGTCGTACAGGTGCTCACCAGCCAGCACGATGTGGCGGAACTCACCGAGAACGGGGTTTTGCTGATATGAAAACGATTTGTGAACGATGGCGTTGAATTCATTGATGTTGTTAAACGGCATGCGGCTGATGCCAATCTCAGGAAGGAGGTCGTCTTCACCGGGTTCACCCCAGCGGTTATTGCCGTTGTCGTTCCAAGTGCCATCAAGAGCGCTGAAATAGAGGTCTGAGGGGATGCCGTTGTCCTCCTGGTCGCCGCCTCCACTAGTCACATAGCAGTAAAGGCCACGGTAGGGGACGAGGCTCACATCGCCGCCCAACACAACCATCATGATACCGTTGTTCTGGTATTCCTGGATGATATAATTGCGAATCTTGTCTTGGTTGTCCACACCGGTCATGGCATTGTAGATTTCGCTCAAAGAGACGATGCGGTTGCGCAAGCCAATGGAGTTGTAATATTCACGGTATTCGTTGTAGGTTTCCACATAATCTGCGGTGGTGATGATCAGCAAGTCGTAGGCGGTCAATTCGCGGCCACGGGTCTGATAGGTTTCCATCATCTCGGGGTTCTGGGCAAGACGACGAATGCTGTTCTTAATGGCAGGAGTGGACCACAACATGGATTGATGGTCAGCCTTGGAAGCGGTGAGGTTCACTCGGACCGTGGCTTTAGTGGCATACATCACCTGACCTGTGGCAGGAATATACTGTACAGGGGTGAAGGCGGAGAAAGCAAAGCCATAACCATTTTTGTATTGGGTGGTCACAACACCGTGGTTTTTGGCGGGATAGGTGGTTTTTGACGCATACAAGGTCTCGTCTTTCACCAGCTCCCTCGAAGCCACGTCGTTAGTGGTTCTGGAAGGCTGATAGGGGAACAGTTGATGGTTGCCTTCCATCTCCACAAAACCGGATAGGATGACTTCGATGGACTCGGCTTCTTGACCCTCGGGAAGCAAAAGGCTGACACTTTGCCACGGCAGACTGGGCTGGCCGGCAAGGGCGGATTGCATACAACCGTCAAATTGAAGCTGCTCGTAACCTCTGATTGTTTGGATAGTAGGTTGGCTAAAAGAGTAGTTTTTCTCAATGGTTTGGGCGTTGATAATAGCGCAAATCATTGATAATGCAGTGATTAAAAATAGTTTTTTCATTATTTAATATTTAAAATTATGTGTCTTGTATTGGGTGTAAAAAGAAGTGCAAAAATAACAAATATCAATAACTTTTATTACTTTTGCCCCTTAAATATTTTTGATATGAAAAGAATAAGAGCAGCCATCGTGGGTTATGGCAATGTGGGGCGTTTTGCTTTGGAAGCTTTAGAAGCAGCCCCGGACTTCGAGGTGGCGGGTATAGTCCGTCGTAATGGTTCATTGGATAAACCTTTGGAACTGTCACAGTATGAAGTAGTTAAAGATATTCAGGAGTTGAAAAATGTGGATGTGGCCATCCTGGCTTGCCCCACGCGTTCTTGTCCAGAATACGCCAAAAAGATCCTTCCTTTAGGGATTAACACAGTAGATTCCTTCGACATCCATAGTTCTATCGCTGACTACCGTCGTGAGCTGATGCCTTTGAACAAGCAGACGAACACGGTCAGCGTCATCGCCGCTGGCTGGGACCCGGGTTCGGACTCCATCGTGCGTACCCTGATGCAGGGCTTGGCACCTAAAGGATTGTCATACACCAATTTCGGACCTGGCATGTCGATGGGTCACAGCGTTTGCGTGCGGGGTAAGAAAGGCGTGAAAAACGCGCTCTCGGTGACCATCCCCCTCGGCGAAGGCATTCATCGCCGCATGGTCTATGTGGAATTGGAAGAGGGTGCTACCTTGGAACAAGTCACTGCCGATATCAAGGCGGATCCCTATTTTGCAAGTGATGAAACCCATGTGTTTCAAGTGGATAGCGTCGATGCTGTGCGTGACATGGGTCATGGTGTTAATATGGTGCGCAAAGGCGTTTCTGGTAAAACACAGAATCAACGTTTTGAATTCAATATGTCTATTAATAATCCTGCACTAACTGGTCAAGTGCTGGTCAACGTGGCCAGAGCCTCCATGCGCCTCCAGCCGGGTTGCTATACCATGGTGGAGATTCCTGTCATCGACATGTTGCCTGGCGACCGTGAGGAATGGATTCCCCGACTGGTATAAACCAATCTGCTGAGTATGAAAAGAGGTTTTGCCATCATCATCGTCCTGCTGGCAGGATGGTCGTCTTGCGTCAGCCCGACAGACCGGGTTGAAGAGTTGCTTTCACAGATGACCTTGGAAGAGAAATGTGGTCAGCTGACGTGTCCCATCGGCTTTGGCTTTTATGGTAGAGAAGGGGACTCCTTATGGCTGGACGCTTCATTCACGGGGATGATGGACACCCTTCCGCTTGGCTCGTGTTGGGCGGTGCTGCGTGCCGACCCTTGGTCGCGTAAGACCGTGGAGACTGGCCTGCATCCTCGTGAGTCGGCGCGTATGCTGAACCAGATGCAGCGTTATGCGGTGGAACATACCCGTCTCGGCATCCCTTTGCTTTTCTGTGAAGAGACACCTCACGGGCACATGGCGGTGGGCACCACGGTGTTTCCCACCGGCATCGGACAGGCAAGTACTTGGGACCCGTCCCTGCTCGAACAGATGGGCGAGGTGATGGGACGTGAGATCCGTCTGCAAGGGGGACATGTAGGCTATGGCCCGGTGTTGGATATCGCCCGCGACCCGCGTTGGTCACGAGTGGAGGAGACCATGGGAGAGGACCCGTATCTCTCTGGCACCTTGGGGGCTGCGGTGGTACAAGGGATGCAAAAACATGTGGTGGCTACCTTGAAACATCTAGCAGCATACGGCATCCCCGAAGGGGGACATAACGCGGCGACTGCCAATGTGGGCCCTAACCGGCTGATGAGCGACTACCTTCCCTCGTTCGAGAAAGCGGTCAAAGTCGGCCATGCGGGTTCGGTCATGACTTCATACAATACCATCGATGGGGTGCCTTGTACCGCCAATCAATGGTTGCTGGAGGACGTGCTGCGCCAGTCGTGGCAGTTCAAAGGGGTGGTCTTCGCCGACCTTAATGCCATCAACGCCCTCTACGCCACCCATCATGTGGCAACTGACCCAGCTGAGGCAGCAGCATTGGCACTGAAAGCAGGGGTGGATGTTGACTTGGGTGGTTACAACTACGGCGGTTTCCTGATGCAGGCTTTGCAACGGGGATTGGTTACCGAAAAGGAACTCGACCGTTCTGTGCGAAGGGTGCTGCAACTGAAATATGACCTCGGGCTGTTCGAGAATCCTTATGTGGACGAGGATGCCGCTGAGGCAGGAGTAGGTACGGCTGAAAACACCGCGATAGCCCTTCAGGTGGCTCTCGAAGGCGCTGTGCTGCTCAAAAACGATGGCATCCTGCCTTTCACCGATCAAATAAAGAAGGTGGCGGTCATTGGCCCTAATGCTGACAACGTGTATAACCAGTTGGGTGACTACACAGCTCCACAGGACCCCGACAGGGTTGTGACGATGCTCGAAGGCATTCGGTCCAAAGGTAGGGCAGAGACGCTTTATGCCCGAGGCTGTGCGGTGCGTGACGAGGCTCTCGACGGTATCGAGGAGGCCGTGCGTATCGCCCGGTTAGCGGATGCCGTGGTGCTGGTGGTGGGCGGCTCTTCTGCACGCGACTTCAAGACAAACTACGAGGAGACAGGGGCGGCCATCGTCGATAATCGTATTTCCGACATGGACTGCGGTGAGGGCTTCGACCGTTCTTCCTTGAAGCTCTTAGGCAAACAAGAGGCGTTGATGCGTAGTATCTATGCCACTGGCAAACCTGTGGTGACGGTCTATATCCAAGGACGACCGATGGATATGAACCTTGCCGCTGAGCAATCGAATGCACTGTTGACACTCTGGTACCCGGGTATGGAAGGAGGAACGGCTTTGGCCGACATCCTCTGGGGCGACTATAACCCCTCGGGGAGGCTGCCCATCTCCATCCCTCGCTCGGTGGGGCAGATCCCTGTCTATTATTCCCAACCCACAACAGGCGACTATGTGGAGGATTCCTCCAAGCCTCTCTTTCCTTTCGGCTATGGTCTCAGCTACACCCAGTTTGAATATAGCGGCCTCGAGGTCGAAGACTATCAGGCTAACGACACCTTATATAAAATAATTAGCCAGGTCCGCAACACCGGTTCTTTTGCTGGTGACGAGGTGGTGCCCTGTTACATCCGTGACGAGGTGTCTTCAGTGGCTCCCGCCTCCAAACTGCTGAAAGGCTTTCAACGGGTGCCGCTCCAACCTGGCGAGGCACGAGAGGTGGTTTTCTTTATCACCAAGCGTGACCTTTCAGTTTACGACTCACAAACTGGCTGGCATCTTGAGCCAGGAGCTTTCACCGTGATGGTAGGGGGAGGTGACACACCGCTGGAGGGGCGTTTTTTCTTCTCCTATTAACTTCGTTAAAATGTTTTGCTATTTGAAAAATATTCCTTATATTTGCTGCCAAATACGATAGCATCATGGCGGACATGAATCTCGAACCCAGAAAATATCCAGTTGGAATCCAGACCTTTGAGAGGATAAGAAAAGAAAACTATATCTATATCGACAAGACTGATTTGGTCTGGAAGTTGACCAAAGAGAGCCCATACGTTTTCCTGAGCCGTCCCCGCAGGTTCGGCAAAAGCCTGCTTTCCACTACCTTGGTTTCCTATTTCCAAGGACGCAAAGACCTTTTCGAGGGGTTGAAAATCATGGAGCTGGAACAGGATTGGGAAAGCTATCCTGTCATTCATCTTGATGTTAGCGCAGCCAAGGGAAAGCAAAATTCATCAGAATTGCAACGTGCTTTGAAGTTGCAACTGAAACCATTGACTGAAGAATTTGGTTTTGATGCCGATGAACATACCCCTGGGGAAATGCTTTCGGGGTTGATTCGCCGTGCCTACCAAAAGACTGGCATGCAAGTGGCCGTTATCATTGACGAGTATGACGCTCCATTACTAGAGGTGTTGCATGAAGAGGAACTTCTGCCCCAGTTCCGCCGTGTGATGCAGGAGTTCTACCAGCCGCTGAAAGCCAGCGAGGCAATGATCAAGTTCTGCTTCATCACGGGTATCACCAAATTCAGCCAGCTCAGCATCTTCTCCACGATCAACAACTTGCTGAATGTCTCCATGCAACCTGAATATGCGGCCATCTGCGGCATCACAGAGGAAGAACTCACCACCGACATGGCTCCTGACATTGCCATGCTTGCTGAAGTGTATGAATGCACCCCCGAGGAGATGCATGCCAAACTGAAACAACGGTACGACGGCTACCGTTTTTCCAGACAATCCCCCGATATCTACAATCCTTTCAGCCTATTGAAGTGCTTTAATCAAAAGACGATTGCCAACTATTGGTTCGAAAGCGGCACGCCGACCTTCCTCATTCGCCAGATGCAGCATTTCCGAACGGACATCATGGAGATGGAACGCATCGAGGCCTCGGCCTCTTCCTTCGACCGCCCCACCGAAGCCATGACGACCGCCTTGCCGCTGCTTTATCAAAGCGGCTATATCACCATCAAGGATTATGATCGTGAAACGGAATCCTACATCCTTTCGATTCCCAACAAAGAGGTTATGGTGGGTCTTATCGACGGCCTCATCCCGGCTTATATAGGTTTGGATGGCTGTATGGTACAGGACGGTTTCGCCTTGAAGTTCTACCGTGCCTTGCGCAAAGAGGACATGAACACTGCGATGGAGGAGATGAGGGCTTTCCTCGCCGGCATCCCATACGTGGAGGGCTTCAAGAAGAAGCTACAGGAGGCAGCCGCCTCGGAAGGTTTCTATGAATATACCTTCTGGCTGATATTCAACATGATGAATGTGTATGCCCAAACCCAGGTGAAATGCCACGGGGGACGCATCGACTTCGTGGTGAAGCTTCCCAGCACCACCTACGTCTTCGAATTGAAAGTGAACGGCACCGCCCAAGAAGCGCTTGACCAAATCAACAGCAAAGGTTATGCGCTTCCTTACCAAACCGAAAACCGAAAAGTGGTGAAAGTCGGCGTGTTGTTCAACAGAGAGACAATGACGGTGGAGGATTATATCGTCTCGCAATAATTGTGTATGCACTCATTAGTGCCAAGGACTTTTATTAAGATGGAGTTTGCTCCGTCCTGTACTGCTCGTCTAAATTGAACTTCTCAGGGAACTTGGCTTTTACGTCTTTGTAATAGTCCCAAATCTCGGCTAAGTCTTTCTCGTAGTCACCGGTGGGGTAGAAGATTCTTTCGATGCCGCAATATCGTTTCTGGTAGTCGATGAAACCCAGGATGACGGGCACATGGGCGCCTTCGGCGATGACATAAAATCCTTTTTTCCAGTGATTTACCTTCTTGCGTGTGCCTTCGGGACAGATGATGAGATGGGTGTTTTGGTTTTTGCTGAACATGTCAATCATCTGTTCCACTAAGTGGTTCTGTTTGCCGCGGTCCACTGGGATGCCGCCCACTTTCTTGAGGATCCAGCCAAGGACGGGCTTGAAGAACTCTTTTTTGATCATCACCTTAAAGGGAATGTCGTAGTACCAGTAAAAGCAAAGCCCCACGAAGAAATCCTCCATGGCGGTGTGGGGAGCGACGATACAGACGGCATTGCCAAGGTCGGCAGGGGCTTGGTTGACAACCTTCCACCTGCCGACCTTGAAGCCAAGTTTGGCAATCGATTTCTTGATTCCCATGATATTGATTACCAGATGGTTGCTCTTTCTTCTGGAGCGATATACATCTTGTTGTCGGGTTGGATGTCGAATGCCTCATAGAAATGCGGCATGGAGCCAAGGGTACGGTTCACGCGGGCTTCCGCCGGTGAGTGGACGTCTTCCTTGATGCGACGTTCGAGGGCTTTGTCACGGATGTTGTTACGCCAGATGGTGCCATAGCTGATGAAGAAGCGTTGGGCAGGGGTGAAGCCGTCGATGCTTTTGTTGGCTTTGGCTTCGTCAGTCATCTGATAAGCATCCCAAGCGATGTTAAGGCCGCCGAGGTCAGCGATGTTCTCGCCGAGGGTGAGCTGGCCGTTGATATGATGTCCTCTCAGCTCGAACTCATCGAAGAGCTTGACTAACTGGGCGGTGCGCTCGTTGAACTTCACGGCGTCTTCTTCCGTCCACCAGTCGTTGAGGTTGCCTTTTTCGTCGTATTTGCGTCCTTGGTCGTCGAAGCCGTGAGTCATTTCATGGCCGATGACCACGCCGATGCCACCATAGTTGACCGCGTCGTCGGCGTCGGGGTTGAAGAACGGAGGCTGAAGGATGGCGGCAGGGAACACAATCTCGTTCATGTCGGGGCTATAGTAGGCGTTGACGGTTTGCGGGGTCATGAACCACTCGTCTTTGTCAACGGGTTTGCCGATCTTTGCCATCTCGCGGGCGTTCTCGAAGAGGATCACTTTGTGATAGTTCTTGAAATATGACTCGTTTGTGATGTCGAGGCCCTCGTAGTCTTTCCATTTGTCGGGATAGCCGACCTTCACGTTGACACAGTCGAGTTTGTAAATGGCTTTTTCCTTGGTTTCGTCGCTCATCCAGTCGAGTTTCTTGATGCGTTCTCCGAGGGCGACTTTGAGGTTGCCGATGAGATTCACCATCTTCTCTTTGGACTCAGCGGGGAAGTATTTCTCCACATAGAGCTGGCCAATGGCTTCGCCGAGGCATCCTGAGGTGGCATTGAGTACACGACGCCAGCGAGGCTGTTGCACTTCCTGGCCGTAGAGATAGTTGCTGTAGAAGTTGAAGTCCTCTTTGTCGAGATCCTCGCTCAGCAAACTGGCGCTGTTGGTGATGACCTTCCATTTCAGGTAGTCCTTGATGGTGTTCAGGTCGGTCTTGCGGATGATGCCATCCATGGCAGTGATGAAGTCGGGCATGCCCACGTTGAGGCTGTCGAAGGCAGGGGCACCTGCGTTATTGAAATACTCGCCCCAGTTGAAGTTAGGTGTGGACTTTTGAAGCTCGGCGACGGTGCGCTTGTTATAGGTGCGGTCAGGGTCGCGGCGTTCCACACGGGTAAGAGAGTTCTTGGCGAGGCTGGTCTCGAAGGTAAGGATGGTGTTGGCTTTCGTATTAGCTTCATCGGCTTTTTCACCTGTGAGTTGGAACATGTTGGATACATGCTCAACGAACTTGTCGCGCATTTCTTGGTTCTCTTCACCGAAATAATAGTCACGGTCGGGGAGGCTCAACCCACCTTGGAAGAGGTGCATGATGACTTGGCTGGCGTTTTTCGGGTCGGTGCTGGGGCCGGCGTTGAAGAAACCGCCGAAGCCATTGGAATGGAGGTCGCCGAGCAAGCTTGCTAACTGCGACTTGTCAGTAATGCCGTCGATCTGCGCAAAGTAGGGGATAAGCTCCCGATAACCACGTTTGTTGATGGCTATGGTGTCCATGCCCGCGTTGTAGAAGTCGCGGATTTTCTGTGACATGCTGCCAGGGGCGGCGTTTGTGTCTTTGGAAGCCTCGTCGATGATGTCTTGGATGAGCTTCTCGTTGCGTTGGTCAATCTCAGTGAAAGCCCCGTAGGTGGTGTATTCCTCTGGGATTGGGTTGTTTTTCAACCAGTTGTTGTTGGCATAACGGAAGAAGTCATCCGCTGGATTCACACTGAGATCCATGTTGCTCAACTCAATGGCAGGCACGATGTTTTTTTGTTCTTGATTTTGTTCTTTTTCTTTTGTCGTGCAGCCGGTAATCATTGTTCCTGCTACCATCATAGCAATTAATACTTTTTTTCTCATGTTACAAAAATATGTGTTTTTCAATTGTTTCAGATTCAAAAACCTCTCACCTCTTAAAGGTCTCCCTCCAGCCGTAGTTCCATCTGTAGTTTCCGCAGCTCGGGGTGTGCCTGAACCAACTTCTCAAATTTTTCTTTGTCGGTATAGGCCTCAATTTCAGCGGGTTTCTCCATCAGTTCGGGAACCAGGGTGTATTGGTTGTTGTGTAAAGTGTTTTTGAGATGACTTTTCAAAGAGCTCATGCCTTCGGTGTCGTTCTCAAACAGCATATTGTCAACGTTGAAATGGATTTCGAAATTCGGTTTCAGCTGGGGCTTGTATTTCCCCAAGCCAGCTGCGAAGTTTGGTGAAATCTTCTTGTATTTGTTGACAAATTCGTACCATGACTCTTCAAGCTGTTGCTGCGTGAAGGGAGAGTCCCAGGTGGGTTCTTCATCTTCGTCCTTTTTGGTGGCTTCCGCTAAGGAGTTGGTGATGGAGATCGTACTTGATCCTCCACGAGCACGGGGGCGGGGAGAGGTGGAAACGTTCTGCGTAGAAGGCTGTTGGGTGGTCGGTATTGAGACCGTTGGGGTCGAAGCTGGGGTAGATATTGTTGGGTTAGAAGTTGCTGGGTTAGATCCTGTTGGGTTAGAAGTTACTGGGTTAGATCCTGTTGGGTTAGATACTGTTGGGTTAGAAGTTACTGGGTTAGATACTGTTGGGGTTGATTTTATTGGTGTCGAAGTTACTGGGTTTGAAGTTGTTGGGTTAGACGATGTGGGTTTTGATGCCGTTGGGGTGGGTTGTGAGGTGGGATTCGAGACAGGCGGATTAACTCCGCCCTGCGTAGGGTTTGGCGTTGCCTGTATTAACGTGGTCATTTTCATCAGGTTGACTTCTAAGTGAAGTCGTTTGTTGCTGCTGCTCCGATAATTGATATCGCATTGGTCGTTGAGGTCCAAAGCCTTAATGAGGAAGGGCAGGGGACAGCGTTGCGCCTGATTGATATAACGTTGCCGGAGCTGTTCGCTGACCTCCAAGAGTTGGGTTGTGGCCGAGTCTTTGCTCACCATCAGGCTTCTCAAATGATTGCCCATGCCTGAGATGAAATGTTGAGGCTCGAAGCCTTTGCTGATGATGTCGTTGAGAAGCAGCAAGATATCACTGGTATTCCCTTGAAGCATGTCATCCACAATCTTAAAATAATAGTCATAGTCGAGAACGTTGAGATTCTCGATGACAGACTGATAGGTGATCTCTTTTCCGGAGAAACTGACCATCTGGTCGAAGATCGACAAAGCGTCACGAAGGGCTCCATCCGCCTTTTGGGCGATGATGTTTAAAGCTTCCGGTTCCGCATGGATGCCTTCCATCGCCGCCACATGAGCCAGATGCTTCTCAATGTCTTCTATGGTAATGCGCTTGAAATCAAATATCTGGCATCTTGAGAGGATGGTCGGGATGATTTTGTGCTTCTCGGTGGTGGCCAGAATGAACTTCGCATACTCGGGCGGCTCTTCCAAGGTCTTCAAGAAGGCGTTGAAAGCAGCAGTACTGAGCATGTGGACCTCATCGATGATATAGACTTTGTATTGGCCGATCTGCGGAGGAATCCTTACCTGCTCCACCAGATTCCTGATGTCATCCACCGAGTTGTTCGATGCCGCATCAAGCTCATAGATGTTGAATGAAGCGTTGTTGTTGAAAGCCCGGCACGACTCGCACTCATCACAAGCCTCCATGTTCTCAGTGGGATGAAGGCAGTTGATGGTCTTGGCCATGATACGGGCGCAAGTGGTCTTGCCAACACCTCGGGGACCGCAAAACAAGAAAGCTTGCGCCAACGTGTTGTTGCGGATGGCGTTTTTCAAAGTGGTTGTGATTGACTGTTGCCCAACCACCGTGTCAAAAGTGACAGGCCTATATTTTCTCGCTGATACGATGAAATTATCCATGAATTCTTCTTATAAAAATGAATCTACAAAGATAGACTTTTTTTTGCTGCCTTTTGATGATAATCCGTTTTTTTTCTTTATGTTTGCTCAATAATTTGACGGATATGCTGATTCTCGTTCCCAAAATAACCAACCGGCTGCATTATATTATTGATTTCATCTTCCGGGAGAGGATGGGGGTGCCTTTTAATCTGACTACCGACAAGACCATGTTCCGGGACTTCGACGGGCTTAAAATGAGCTATGGCGACAACCCTTTGTGGGATGAGCCTTTCCAGAAATCAGTGCGCCTCCTCTTTGAACGTGATATCTGTGAACAGGATCTTAAATCATTTGACTTTCTGGATGTTAAAGCCATGTTTCCTGTCTATGGACAGCGTTCCATCATGCCTTTTGATGTGTTTGCCGCATCGTTCTATTTGATTTCACGCTATGAGGAGTATCTCCCTCAAATCAGAGACCAGTACGGACGGTTCAAGCCGGAGTCTTCCTGCCTGTTCCAACTTGGGATACTGGCTAAACCCGTCGTCGATCTCTGGGTGATGGAACTGGCCAAACGCCTTCATCTCGAAGACAAAATGGCCACAAGGAAATACCATTTCCAAGCTACATACGATGTGGATGCGGCTTGGGCATACCTTCACAAAGGCTTTTTCCGTACCGTGGGTGGGTATCTGAAAGACCTCTCGACAGGGGATATGGAGGAGATGCGAAGAAGAAACCGCGTGCTTTTTAAACATGAAAAGGATCCCTTTGACAGCTTTGATTTCCAATTCCAACTGCAAGAGGAGTTCCACCTGAAACCTATCTATTTTATCCATTGTGGCGATTATGACACCAACGACAAAAGTATCTCCATCCGCAAAGATGACTTTAGAACATTAATTAAGGATATCGGAGACCACGCGGATGTGGGCATCCATCCCTCTTTCTCATCCTACCTCGATCCAGTGAGGCTGAAAGAGGAAGTGGACCGACTGTCAAGTGTGCTGAATAGAGAAGTAACCAAGAGCCGACAGCATTTTTTGAGAATGACATTACCACGTAGTTATCAGCGACTTATAGAGCTTGATATAAAGGATGACTTTACTATGGGTTACGCCTCACAAGTGGGGTTCCGTGCAGGCGTTGCCGTGCCTTTTCGCTTCTATGACCTCGAAAACGATGTCACCACTTCCTTAACCATCCATCCTTTTGCCGTGATGGATGGAACACTACGTGATTACCTAAACGTCAATATTAAAGACTCTTATGATATTATAACTAAAGTAATAGATGAAGTAAAAAATGTGAATGGAACCTTCATCTTTTTAACGCATAATGAGACCCTTGGCGGACAAAAACGATGGGCTGGATGGCCCGATTTGTATCGCCGTATTTTGGAATATGGCGTATGATCACCTATCTTACATACGAAGAAATCGACAAAAAACGCTGGGATGATTGCATCGAACATGCGGTCAACGGGCTTGTCTATGCTTGGTCGTGGTATCTCGATGTGGTGCATCCTGGATGGGAAGCATTGGTTGAGATGGATGGCGATAACTATCTTAGTGTCATGCCTATAACACGAAAAAGAAAATTCTTTATCCCTTATCTTTGCCAGCCTTTTTTTGTGCAACAGTTAGGCGTTTTTTCCCGTTACCAGGTGACCGCTGAAACCACGTCCTCTTTCTTGCATGCCATCCCGAAAAAGTATCTCTTGATTGAGATTCGATTGAACGAACATAACCCTATCCCCAAAGAGATGTTGGGCGTGGATTTTCATCGTAATCATTTGCTCGATTTGAATCATGATTATGATTATTTATTTTCTCATTATCATGAAAATACGAGGCGTAATCTAAAGAAATCCTTGAATCATAGTCTTCGCTTTGTTTCCTTGAATGAACTGCATCCGATAGTGTCTCTTTTCCGTGAAGACCGCGGTGCCAAGCTGAGTCACTGGGGGGATGCAGAATACGCCCGTCTTGAACAATTGTCAGCTGTTGCTTTATCTTCAAGTAATGCTTTCATTTACGCTATTCAATCCATTGATAATGATAAAATTATATGTGGTGCTTTATTTCTTGTATATAAGCAACGTATTACCTTTCTTTTTTCAGGAAATAGTGTAGCCGGTAAAGCTTGTCAAGCTATGACTTTTCTGCTTGATTCGGTGATTAAGTCTTTTTCGCAGCAGCCCATGTTTTTGGATTTTGAGGGTTCTGACGATGATCAGCTGGCTCGTTTTTATCATGGGTTTGGTGCTGAGGTGGTGTCATATCCCGGTTATACTTATCACCTATTTCTATAGATGTTAAGAAAAAATTCTATTTTTCTTTTTATTATTTGGATTTTGTTGTAATTTTGTGTCAAACATTTGCATTATGGTTGACATTATTAATTTTGAGAATCAAGACAGCCTTTTCAATCATCTGCTGTCAGAAATCCGTGACGTGAACATCCAACAGGATCGTTTGCGTTTTCGTCGTAATTTGGAACGGATTGGTGAAATCATGGCTTACGAGATTAGCAAGACCATGGAGTATGAAGTTAAAGAAGTGGTTACTCCTTTGGGTGTCAAGGAAGTACGTGTGCTTTCAGAACAACCTGTGTTGGCCACTATTCTTCGTGCTGGACTTCCTTTTCATCATGGGATGCTGAACATGTTTGATCATGCCGACAATGCCTTTATCGCTGCCTATCGAAAGTATGACAAAGATGACGACTCGGAGATCAGAGTGGAGTATTTCTCGTCGCCTGATTTGGATGGCCGGGTGTTGGTAGTCTGTGATCCTCTGCTGGCTACTGGGGAGTCGCTTGTGAAGACCATTGAAGGTTTATTGGGTGATTATCAGGAGCCTAAGCATATCCATATTGCCGTTGCTGTAGCCTCGTTGGATGGCCTGGAGCATGTGCGTAGCCGCATGTCGCGTAAACCCGTGACTATTTGGGTGGGCTCAGTGGACGACGAGTTGACGGCAAGAGCATACGTCGTTCCTGGTCTGGGCGACGCTGGTGACCTTGCTTTCGGTGAGAAACATAGTTAATTTATTAAATCCTAATACTTTACATCATGAGTCGTGATGGTTTTGGATCCAAGTTAGGAATCATCGCCGCCGCTGCTGGTTCTGCGGTGGGACTGGGTAATATCTACCGTTTCCCCTGTGAATTGGGCAACAACGGAGGAGGGGCTTTCTTGATAGTTTATCTCCTTATCGTTTTGTGCCTCGGCGTTCCCGTGATGCTCAGTGAGTTTGTCATCGGCCGACGGACACAGAAAAACCCCATTGGAGCTTTCAGGATGCTGCGCCCCCGTTCGGGATGGCCTTTCCTTGGCTATATGGGCGTGCTTTGCGCTTTTATCATCATGGCATTCTACTCCACGGTGGCTGGCTGGACGCTTGAGTATATCATCAAAGCAGTTGGAAACCAGTTCCATGGTCGTGATCTCGCTACCATCGAAGCGGATTTCGCTGCCTTCCATAATATAGGTTGGAAAAACGTCTTGTGGCAAGGCATCTTTATTCTTCTTACTGGTTTTGTGGTGTTTAAGGGCGTCTCGGAAGGTATCGAGAAATATACCAAGGTCCTGATGCCGGTTTTAGTGGTGATTCTCATCGTCTTGGGTGTGCGTTCTGTCACCTTGCCAGGCGCTAACGATGGACTCCGTTTCTTGTTCAAACCTGACTTCTCAAAAATCACCGGACCGGTGATGATCAGCGCGTTAGGCCAGGCGTTCTTCTCCCTCAGCATGGGAATGGGAGTGCTGATTACCTACGGATCTTATATCCGGAAAGACGACAATATGACCACCACAGCCTTGTCGGTTACGCTGGCCGACACTCTGGTGGCCGTGCTGGCTGGCATCGTGATTTTTCCAGCGGCTTTCTCATTTGGCATCCAACCAACAGCAGGTATGGGGTTGGTATTCAACACACTGCCTATGATTTTCAACCAGATGTCAGGGGGATATTTCTTCTGTATCATCTTCTTCGTGCTGCTTGCCGTGGCTGCCTTGACTTCCACCATCTCTTTGCTGGAGGTGATTGTTGCCTATCTGGTGGAGGAGCTTCACCTTTCCCGTCGATGGGCCACGGTTCTCGCATCGCTGGGCTGCATGGCGGTTGGTGTGTTTGCCTCTTTGAGCCTCAAAGACGGTAGCGGATTCACCATTGGTGGCCTTTCCTTCTTCGACAGCCTCGATTTCCTCTCCGCCAAAATCTTGCTTCCTCTTGGCGCTTTGTTCATCGTCATCTTTGTGGGTTGGATTATGGGTAAGAAAGAGTTTGATGCCGAAATCACCAACGAAGGGAAACTGAAACTCTCTATTAAGAGTGCCATTTTCTTTATTATCAAGTACTTGGCTCCCGTTGCCATCGCCGTAATCTTCGTCACGGGACTCATTTGACCCTTTGCTCAAACTTGCTTGATAATAGAGTGCCTCACCCCCCAGCCCCCTTTCCATGGCGGAGAGGGGGAGCGTACTACCCTGGTTCTGTTCTACCGAGCTTTAACCCCTAACGGGGTACCTTTACCTCAAGCGGGGTTTCTCAAACCTCAAACGGGGTTCCTCAAACCTCAAACGGGATTTCTCAAACCTCAAACGGGGTTCCTCTAACTATTAACGGGGTTCTTCTAACCTCAAAAAACAAGGTATCGCTCCAACAAGGGATTCACCTCGCCGATGATTTCCCTTAGCTGTTTCCAGCTGGTAATCATTCCCTTACGCTCCCGATGGTTTACAATGGCTTTCACCTGTTCGTATTCAAGATAAGGATGACGGAGTAACGTCTTGAACTCATCTTGGTTGACGTTGATGGTTTGTAATTCTTTGATATTGATTGTGATATATGGTTTGACGGTCTCGAATCTCGCAGTGTCCATGCCTTTGATTTCAAAAAGTTGTTCCATGGAGACAAAACCGCCAAGACGGTTGCGGTAGCGGTGGATGCGACTGGCCATGGTGGCCCCGATTTGTGGAAGCGCAAGTAGTTCCGTTGAATCGGCTTGGTTGATATCAATAGGAGCCAGGGGCACTTTTTGAGTGGCATGATGGGTGGTTTCGGATGCGGTGCGGGATTCTTTGTGCGGTTTCTTATGTTGAAATTGCTGGGGCTTTGTCTCGGTATAGTTGTGATAGTAGGTCTTTTCATTTGGTTCCTGTTTTTTGTTATATGTTATGTTGTCAGGAGTTTTAGACTCTTGTAGTGACTGCTGTTGTTCTTGCTGCCGTAGAAGGGCATCTTGTACCGCCAACAGGGAATCCAGTCGGTGAAAGGCCATCATATCTTTTCTTGAGAGCTTTATCATTGGACGAAAGATGCTGAAACCTAATAAGATAACAATCATTGAGAGAAGGCTGATGACGGCGATGCGTTCTCCTTTGTTGAGAACAATGAGTCCTTTGTTGATTTTTCTTTTTGTGGAAGCCATGACAATTGAAATTTGGTGTTGCAAATATATAATAAATGATTGAAATATTACAAAATTATGAAAATAATAACAACTAAAAAAATCCATGCGGTGAATAGAGAAAAAATGTAACTTTGCAAGTTATTTTGTAATAGACAGATTCATGAGAAAGATTGTCATTTTGTTGGTTGGCTTGTTTATGGCGATGGCGTTGCCAAGTCGTGCGGCGTATCTGTTGATTCCGATGGATAACACGCAGACAAACCATCTGAAAGCATACGGCGTAGCCTATTTTGTCTTGCAACGCGAGGTGGAAATCAGCTGGCTGTTGAATTATAAGGGGGGCAGTTACTTGATTCCCTATCACGAGATGTTTGAGAAAGAATGCAAGATGCGCAGTGTGTCGTATCAGGTCATCGCGGATGCCCAAGCGGATGCCATTTTGGCTCAGATTGCCGACCCTGGGGTCAACATGGACGAGATGAAGCTGCAAAAAGTGCCGAAGGTGGCGGTATATGCCCCCAAGAACTCCCTTCCATGGGATGATGCGGTGACACTGGTGCTCACCTACGCCGAGATTCCTTACGATGTGCTTTACGATGACGAGGTGTTGCAAGGGATGCTGCCTTCCTATGACTGGCTGCACCTGCATCATGAAGACTTCACGGGGCAATATGGGAAGTTCTGGGCTAGATACCATAACTACCCTTGGTATCAGGAGGATGTGAAACTGCAACAAGCCACCGCTGAGCGTTGGGGATTCTCAAAAGTCTCACAGCTGAAGCTGGCCGTGGCCAAAAAAATCCGCGAATTTGTCGCAGGAGGTGGTTATATGTTTGCCATGTGTTCCGCTCCCGACAGCTATGACATCGCTCTTGCCGCTGAAGGACTCGACATCTGTGACTATATGTTCGACGGGGATCCAATCCATCCTGGTGATCCTCAGCGCTTGAACTATGATAACTGCTTCGCATTCACCGACTTCTCTGTGTCTATTAACCCTCAGGAATATGAAGTCTCTAATATCGATGTGCCTGTGGAACGGGCTCGTACCGTGAAGGAAAGTAACGATTTCTTCCTGTTGTTCGACTTCTCAGCCAAATGGGATCCCGTGCCTACCATGCTGACCCAGTGTCATGAACGCCTCATCAAAGGCTTCATGGGGCAGACCACAGCCTTCAGAAAAGCTTACGTCAAACCCAGTGTCATTGTGCTGGGCGACAATGCGGCTTTCGATGAAGACCGTTACATCCATGGTAATTTCGGGAATGGCTTCTGGACCTTCCTGGGAGGACATGATCCTGAAGATTACAGACATATCGTGGGTGACCCGCCAACGGAGTTGGACATGTGCCCGAATTCTCCTGGATATCGGTTGATTTTGAATAATATCTTATTCCCTGCCGCCAAGAAAAAAGAGCAAAAAACATAAAAATCACCTTATTTTATGGCGAGCTACGTTTTTTTTCGCTAAATTTGTCCGTTTTTTTCAAGCTAAAGGAAATATTTCTAATTAAACTAAATTTCTAATATGAAAAAGTACTTACTCAGTATGTTAGCCTTGATGCTCGGTGTCGGCTTTTTGACTGCCGGCCCGGTGGATGTCAATAAGGCTAAAATGGTTGGACAACAGTTTGCCCAAACCTCCATGCAAACAAGAGGCACTGACCTCGAACTCGTTTATGCTCCTGTAATGGATAAAGGAGATGCCGCATTCTATGTATTCAACATTGGCCAAGAGGGTTATGTCGTCGTCTCTGGTGATGACTTCTACCGCCCTGTCATTGGTTATTCCAACTCAAACGTCTTCGATCCCACTAACCCTGGTTTGGCTTATTACCTCAAAACCATCCAAGAGGGCAGAAATTCGGTGAGCACTGGGATGCCTACCCCTGATGTCGCTGCCGAATGGGAAATGGTTTTGAATGAAGGCCGTTTGATGTCGAAAAACGGTGGTCGTGGCGTGGATTACCTCTGCCAGACCAAATGGGACCAGAAATATCCCTATAACTACTATTGCCCCGCATACGCTGGCGGCTCAGGAGGCCATTTTTATGTGGGCTGCGTGGCTACTGCCATGGCTCAGATTATGAAACGTTGGAATCACCCGCTTCAGGGTCAAGGCTCTCACACCTATACCTCTCAAGCTCACCCCACTCCTGGCGGTGTCCCCTCACATACCTTGACCGCTAACTTTGGCGCCACCACCTACGACTGGGATAACATGCCCGTGAGCATTAACTCATCTTCTCCACAAGTTGAGATTGACGCTGTGGCTACCCTGATGTTCCATTGCGCTGTCGCTGTGGATATGGACTGGGATTATGACGGCTCTGGCTCGAACAGCCTGTTAGCCTCACAGGTGATCTCTACCTATTTCAGATATACCAATCAAGCTGCGTATCAGAGAAGAGCGAATTTTGGTGCCGCTGTCTGGGCTCAGAAAGTGAAAGAGTCTTTGGATATGGGCTGGCCTCTGCTTTATTCCGGTACGGAGGAAGGTGCTCCTTACGGCCACGCTTTCGTGCTTGATGGTTATAATGACAATGACTTCTACCACTTCAACTGGGGCTGGAGCGGCAGCGGTGATGACTGGTTCACCTTTGAAACCCAAGATTACCATGTGAACGACGGCGCTATCTTCAACTTTGTCCCCGCCGAGATTTACAATAACACCCCTCAGAATCCTACCAACCTCACCGTGACCCCCGCCTCTGACACCGAATTGAGCGCCACCTTGACTTGGGTCAATCCTACCAAGAACCTGAACAACCAGAACCTTAGTGGTATCGACCATATCGTCGTCATGCGTAACAATGAAGTGATCGCTACCCTCCCGAATGCCAATCCTGGTGCGACGATGACTTACGTTGACAACGAGGTTCCCCGTTATGATTATTTCACCTATCATGTCTATGCAGTCAGCAATGGTGCCCATGGCAAGATCAACCATTCTGATCCTGTGGGCTTTGGACCAACCTGCAATTGGACGCTCATGATGACTTCTACCCATGCTCAAGGCTGGCGTGGTGGCTCGGTGACGATTTGCAACGCCGCTGGCACCGAAATCAAAACCTGCACCACTACCTCCTCAAGCCCCGCTTCCGTGCCTGTAAGCCTTCCAATCGGTCACGTCTTCTTTGTCTGGAATGCTCCTACCGCTGAAGTGCCAAGCATGAATATCATCCTGAAAGATTCTCAAAATAACTCGGTCTTCACGTTCTCGGGCTCTTCAAACGACCTCGCAGAAGGCGTGATTTTCAGTACGAATAACGGTTGTGGCAATCCACAAGGCGTCAGCGTGCCGACTAACTTGGTGGCAGTTCGTGACGAGAACAATCCCAACGACATCAACGTCTCCTGGAATGGTGTCGCAGAGGAAGGTTATGGCTATAACGTCTATCGTGATGGTATTTTGAACCATACAGTGATTGAGGGTACCTCTTTTGTGGATCATAACGCTCCTATGGGTGGCCACTGCTATTATGTGGTCTTCCTCAGCTTGGGTGGTGAAAACATGGAGGCATCCAACGAATCCTGCGCTAATGCTGGTGATGGCTGCTATCCTGCTACCAATTTGGATGTGGAAGTAACACCTCAGCATAAGCTCAAAGTGGTGTGGGAAAGACCTGAAGTCTCCGATGGCCTCTCTGGTTTCTATATCTACCGCAAAGGTGCGAATGATGAGGATTATGTGAAGATCAAGACCGCTGGATCCTCAGCAACCAATTATACGGACGCTGGTTTGACTCAAGAGGGCTATTATAATTACAAGGTGGTGGCTTATTACCATAGCATCGAATGCTATTCCGCTCCCGCTGCCTGGGTTAATGACCCCAACCAGTTCTATGTCACTGCTTATTTCGATCCTACAGGATTGGGTGAGTCCGTCGCTCATAACGTCAACTTGTTCCCGAATCCTACCAAGGACAGCTTCACCATCGAAGGCGATGAGCTTCAGGAAGTGATGGTCTATAACACGGTGGGACAAATGGTTCACAGCAGCCGTTGCCAAGGCAATAGCACCGTGATTAACCTCAGCGATGTCGAATCAGGCCTTTACATGGTCAGAGTCATCACCGCAAACGGTGAAACTACCAAGAAACTGTCGGTGATTCGATAAGAACACAGAATACAGAAAACAAAAGGCGGAGCCCCTTGCAAAAAGTAGGCTCCGCCTTTTTTATTTCTCAACTCTCAATGCTCACTTCTTCTCCCAAACCTCAAACCGGTATGAGTAATCTACCTGCGGGTCGTCGTCGATGACTTCCAACTCAATCAGGTTCCAGTTCTCGAAGTTGATGAAAGGGAAGTAAGTGTCTGCCTCAAAGTTTCTGTCAATTCGGGTGAGATAAAGATAATCTGCTTTCGGAAGGAGCTGCTCGTAGATGCTGCCTCCGCCGATGACAAACACTTCCTCTTCGTCACTGACAAGCGCTAACGCCTCTTGGATGGAATGGGCTAACTCAAAACCCTCTGGCTCTTGCTCAAGACGGGAGGAGATGATGATGTTGCGGCGATGTGGTAGCGGTCGTTGTCCCGGAAGCGACTTCCAAGTGTTATAACCCATGATGACCGCGTGCCCTAAGGTTACCGCCTTAAAATGTTTCATGTCGTTGCTGATGTGCCAAATCAGCTGGTTGTCTTTGCCGATAGCCCTGTTTTTGGCCATCGCCACAATAATAGATAACGTCATATCTCTAAATTATCAATTCTCAATTAAACGGATACCTCTCCCTTGATGGTCGGCCAAGGATCATAATTAATTAAGGTGAAATCCTCGTATTGGAAACCGCAGATGTCTTTTACCTCGGGGTTAAGTTGCATGGTGGGCAACGGGCGAGGACTCCTTGAAAGTTGTGTTTTTACTTGTTCTATATGATTATTGTAAATATGTACATCTCCAAAGGTGTGGATGAACTCACCGGGTTGCAAGCCGCATACCTGTGCCATCATCAAGGTGAGCAGGGCGTATGAGGCGATGTTGAACGGAACGCCAAGGAAGACATCCGCACTGCGTTGGTAGAGCTGACAGGAGAGTCTTCCTTCCACCACGTAAAACTGGAAAAAGGCGTGGCAGGGAGGAAGGGCGGCTTTGCCGTTGCGGACATTGGCGGCAAAATCTTTCTCGTGTTCATCAGGAAGCACCGAAGGGTTCCATGCCGTCACGATATGGCGACGACTATTGGGGTTTTCTTGGATGCTTTTCACCACGTCCTTGATTTGGTCGATGCCTTCGTCGTTCCAGTTGCGCCATTGTGCGCCATAAACAGGTCCGAGGTCGCCATTCGGGTCAGCCCATTCATCCCAGATGCTGACCTTGTGGTCATGCAAATATTGGATGTTGGTGTCGCCGTTGAGCATCCAGAGCAGTTCATAGATGATTGATTTCAGATGCACCTTCTTGGTGGTCACCAAAGGAAACCCTTCGGAGAGGTCAAAACGCATCTGGTACCCGAACACGCTGATGGTGCCTGTTCCCGTGCGGTCGCCTTTTTGCACGCCGTGGTCAAGGATATGTTGTAAGAGGTCGAGGTATTGCTTCATCGTTTACGCCTGTTCAGGATGGTGTTTGTATTTGAACAGGATGGCGAACAAGATGCCTACCACAAGGGCAAAGGCGGCGAAGACGTACCATGCGGTTGACCAGCCACCCATCACGTTGAAATTCGGGTCGGCAGTTGATGGGTTGAATACGAAATGATTCACCACAGCTTGCGCACAGAAAGAACCGATCGTAGCACCCAAACCATTGGTCATCATCATGAATACTCCTTGCGCACTTGACCGGATGCTTTCATCCGTGTTCTGGTCCACAAAGAGCGATCCGCTGATGTTGAAAAAGTCGAAAGCCACGCCATAAACAATCATCGAGAGGATTAACAGCACCAAACCGAATCCTGTCGGACTGCCCGCACCGAGGAAGAAGAAACGTAGAGCCCAAGCGATAAAGGCGATAAGCATCACCTTCTTGATGCCGAATCTCTTTAAGAAAAATGGAATGAGCAGGATGCATAAGGTCTCCGATACCTGTGAGATGGAGGAGAGGAACACGTTGTTTTTCACCGCGAAAGCATTTGCGTATTGAGGGTCAGTTCCAAAGGCGTCAAGGAATGGTGTGGCAAAGCCGTTGGTAACCTGAAGGCACATGCCCAACAGGAACGAGAAGATGAAAAACACACACATCTTGCCGTCTTTAAAAAGTGAGAAGGCGCGGAGTCCAAAGGTGTCCACAAACGATGAGCCTTTGGCAGTCTTGTTCACGGGACAGTTCGGTAAGGTAAAGGCATATACAGCCAGAATGATGCCCCAAGCGGCGGAGATGAACAGCTGCATGTAATTGTCTTTGAATCCAGTGAAGTTGACAATCCACATGGAGAGAATGAATCCAATGGTTCCAAACACCCGGATAGGAGGGAAGGCCTTTACCGTGTCTAATCCGGCTTGAGTCAACGCATTGTATGACACGGAGTTACCTAATGCTATAGTTGGCATGAAAAAGGCTACACTCAACGCATAATAGGGAAAAATCTGTCCGAAGGTGACTTCGTTGCCGTACTTCATGCCCATATATCCAGCCAATGCCATGAAGACCGCCGCCAGGAAATGACAGATGCCTAACATCTTTTGCGCCGGCACCCAACGGTCCGCAATGATGCCGATGAGTGTGGGCATGAATAGTGACACGATACCTTGGATGGCAAAAAACTTTCCGATATGAGCCCCCATGCCAATACGGCCTAAATAAATACCCAAAGAACATAAATAAGCTCCCCAAACCGCAAAGATCAGGAAGTTCATCACAATCAGTCTGAATTTAATACCTTTCATATAGATTAAAGTTTAGTTAGAATTCAAAATTTATTGGTTTTTTTCATTGATAATATCACGAAGCTCAGCGGCTTTCTCGTAGTTTTCCTCGTCAATGGCCATCTGCAAGAGTTGCTGAAGCTGGTCAAGTGTCAGGTTCTCCAGCGTCTCGTATTTGTTGAGGAACTCGTCGATGCTGCCTCCTAAAGTGTCGTCGGATTCCAAAGGCTCTTTGTCCTTGTCGTCGGGGTTGCCCTCCATGTCTTTCACCTCGTCCATCTCGATGCCCGCCTCTTCCATCACGTTTTCGTAAGCAGAGATGGGACAATGGAACCTGACCGCCAACGCGATGGCATCGGAAGGACGCGAGTCAATCATGGAAATGTCATCGCCTTGCTTGCAGACCAGCATCGCATAAAAGACCCCCTCACGAAACCTGGTGATGACAACCTCTAATAGCTCCACACTGTAATGCTCCGCAAAACGCTTGAACAAGTCATGGGTGAGGGGACGCGATGAAGGAGTGTCCTCTAAGCCCAGTGCGATGGACTGAGCCTCATTGTTGCCAATGACAATCGGTAAACGACGGGTTGAATGCTTGTCGCCCAAAATCAACACGTAGGCCCCACTTTGCGACTCACTGTACAAAAGTCCTTTGATCTCTAATGCAATTTTATTCATTTTCAAAAAGATAGCTTGTGTTGGTATCTATTCCCCTTCAAATGACAAAATTAGAGACATTTCTTGACTTTTCCAAGAAAAAAAAAGATTCGCATTTTTTTTAAAAAATGTTTTTGCTTTTTTGGATTTGTTCATAATTTTGTCTCCTTAAACGTAACTTTGGAATCTTGGTATTAGAAATTTGTAATTCATTTATGTATAACTTAATTAAATTTCTATGAGTCTCTCAGTCGTTTATTGGGTGCTTGCCGCCTCAATTTTGGCGCTTGCATTCGCTTTCTTCTTCTACAAATCCATGATGAAAGAAGACGAAGGCACTGATTTAATGAAGAAGATCGCCGCACATGTTCGTAAAGGTGCTATGGCCTACTTGAAACAGCAGTACAAGGTGGTCATCATCGTATTTATCGTGCTGGCGATTGTGTTTTTTGTCATGAGCCTGTTCCATTTACAGAACGGCATTGTGTGGTTCGCCTTCCTCACCGGTGGTTTCTTCTCTGGCTTGGCGGGTTTCTTTGGCATGAAGACCGCCACCTATGCCTCGGCTCGTACTGCTAACGCCGCGCGTCGCTCGTTGAACAGTGGCTTGAAGGTCGCTTTCCGCTCCGGCGCTGTGATGGGTCTTGTCGTGGTGGGTCTTGCTTTGCTTGACGTCTCCGTGTGGTTCCTGGTCTTGAAAGGCACTAATCTCCTTAAGATGGTGGGTGCCGAGGCTGACCTTGTGACCATCACCACCACCATGCTGACCTTCGGTATGGGTGCCTCCACACAGGCTTTGTTCGCCCGTGTTGGTGGTGGTATCTACACCAAGGCCGCTGACGTCGGTGCTGACCTCGTGGGTAAGACCGAGTTCAACATCCCGGAGGACGACCCGCGTAACCCGGCTACCATTGCTGACAACGTCGGTGACAACGTCGGTGATGTCGCTGGTATGGGTGCTGACCTTTATGAATCGTACGCTGGTTCCATCCTGGCTACCATGGCATTGGGTGCCTCCGCTTTCGCCACTTCCGCTGTGGAGGGCTTGCAGATGAAAGCGGTGCTCGCTCCGATGTTCATCGCCGCTGTGGGTGTGATCCTTTCATTAATAGGTATCTTCCTGGTGCGTACCAAAGAGAACGCTGGCATGAAAGAGTTGCTGGGTGCGCTCTCACGTGGTACCAACACTGCCGCTGTGTTGATTGCTGCCGCCACCTTCGGCATCTTCGCCTGGCTGTTCGGCACTGAGACCAGCCAATGGTGGCATGTGTCACTGTCGGTGGTCGTCGGCCTCCTCGCTGGCGTCATTATCGGCAAGGCTACGGAATATTACACTTCGCAAAGCTACAAACCCACCCAAAAGGTGGCTGAGAGCTCCAAGACGGGCCCCGCTACGGTGATTATCTCCGGTCTGGGTCTCGGTATGCTCTCCACCGCTATCCCGGTGGTCACCGTGGGTGTGGCTATCGTGCTGGCTTATCTCTGCGCCAATGGCTTCAATCTGTCATTCAACGCCAAGAATCTCTCCATGGGTCTCTATGGCATCGGCATCGCCGCTGTGGGTATGCTCTCCACCTTGGGAATCACCCTGGCTACTGACGCTTACGGTCCCATCGCCGACAATGCGGGTGGTAATGCTGAGATGAGTGGCCTCGAACCTGAGGTTCGTAAACGTACCGACGCTCTCGACGCCCTCGGCAACACCACGGCTGCTACTGGCAAGGGCTTCGCTATCGGCTCCGCTGCTCTGACCGCACTCGCCCTGCTGGCCTCTTACGTCGAAGAGATTAAGATCGCCCTCGTCCGTGTGGCAGGCGCTGCCTCCACCGGCATGGCCAAGGTGACTGACACCGTGGCCTGGACGGTCGATCAGGTCAAAGAAGCTTCTTTGATTGACTTCATGGATGCCTATAACGTCAACTTGATGAATCCTGTCGTTCTCGTGGGTGTCTTCATCGGTGCCATGATGGCCTTCGTGTTCTGCGGCATGACAATGAACGCGGTGGGTCGCGCTGCCCAGAAGATGGTCGAAGAAGTGCGTCGTCAGTTCAGCACCATCAAGGGAATCCTTGAAGGCAAGGCCGAGCCTGACTACGAACGTTGTGTGGCTATCTCTACCAAGGGTGCACAGCACGAGATGCTGGTGCCTTCCATCCTCGCTATCATCGTCCCGATCCTCACGGGTGTCATCCTCGGCGTTCCCGGTGTGATGGGCCTGTTGATCGGCGGACTCGCCACTGGCTTTGTGATGGCTGTGTTCATGGCTAACTCAGGCGGTGCTTGGGATAATGCGAAGAAATATGTCGAAGAAGGTAACTTCGGAGGTAAAGGCTCTGACAATCATAAGGCTACCGTCGTCGGTGATACCGTCGGCGACCCCTTCAAAGATACGTCAGGTCCTTCATTGAACATCCTTATCAAGCTGATGAGCATGGTCTCCATCGTGATGGCTGGTTTGACCGTCACTTGTCACCTGCTTTAAGAATACTGAAGACAGAAGTCAGAAGATAGAGCTCAGGATTCTATCTTCTGACTTCTGTCTTCTTATTTCTTACTTCAAAAAAAATGAGGGTCAATCCCTCTTTTTTTGTATCTTTGCATCTTTCAATTTTTAATTTTCAATATCCATGGAATCTGTTCCCGCTTTATTTTCAGACCTTGCTTTAATCCTCGTTACTGCGGGTGTCACTACAATTATTTTCAAATGGTTAAAACAGCCGTTAGTGCTTGGCTATATCATCGCAGGATTGCTTATCGGCCCTTATTTTCCATGGTTTCCCGTGATTATCGACCATGAAAGCGTGGAGGTGTGGAGTGAGATTGGCATGGTCTTTCTGCTGTTTGCCATCGGTTTGGAATTCAGTTTCAAGAAATTAAAAAAACAAGCGGGGACTGTAGGCATCACTGCCCTCACAGAGTTGGTGTCCATGTGTATCATCGGCTTTTTCTTAGGCAAGCTGATGGGCTGGTCACAGATGGATAGTATTTTCCTGGGGGCTATGCTGTCCATGTCATCTACCACCATCATTGCCAAGGCTTTCGAGGACTTGAAACTGAAAGGGGAGAAGTTCACCGGCGGTGTGATAGGTGTTCTTGTGGTGGAGGACTTAGCCGCTATCTTGATGATGGTGATCCTCTCCACGTTGGCTGTGAGCACGGCTCTCGATGGTAAAGAGCTGTTGTTTAGTGTTTTAAAACTTGTTTTCTTCCTGCTGGTTTGGTATGTGGGTGGCGTTTTTATCATCCCAACCATTTTGAAATGGGCTCGTAAATTCATGTCGGAGGAGACTTTGACGGTCTTCTCGGTGGGCTTGTGTTTTTTCATGGTATGGCTGGCCAACAAAGCGGGATTCTCTTCAGCCTTGGGCGCTTTCATCATGGGCTCTATCCTGGCTGAGACACTGGAGGCGGAGATGATTCATAAACTCACTTCGCCTATCAAGAACCTTTTTGGTGCCGTGTTTTTTGTTTCGGTCGGTATGATGGTCAATCCCGCTATCCTGGTGCAATACTGGTGGCAGATTTTGGTGATTACCATCGTCGTGGTGACTTTGAAATCGCTGAGCTCAGGCATCGGTATGTTGCTTTCGGGCAACAATCTGCATAACGCTGTCAGAGCGGGAATGTGCTTTGGACAAATTGGTGAGTTCTCTTTCATCATCGCTACAGTGGGTATGAGCTTTGGCGTCATCGATGACTTCCTTTATCCCATCATCGTCTCTGTGTCTATCATCACCACATTCCTTACACCTTATCTTATTAAGGGGGGTGAGCCGTTGTTCCATTGGATTGAGCGAAAGGTGCCTGAGAGCTGGACCACCTTCTTTGGCAACAAAGAGAAGAATGTAAAGGTGAAAAGTGGTGTTATCGTCACGCTGAAGACGCTGGTGGTGAACCAAACCAAATCTATTGTGCTTTATGGAGCCATCCTGCTTGCCTTGATATTGCTTTGTTTCTCGCTCCTCGAGCCTGTGATGACCAGTTTAAGGCAGCCTTACTCAGGAATCATCATGGTGTTTGTCACCTTATTGATTGCGTCGCCTTTCATCTGGGCCTTGTGTTTCAAGAAACTCATGGATAAGGAAACGGAAGCGAAGTTCAAATCGAACAAGGCGAACCGTACCATGATGAGAATCATGAATGTGGTTCGTTTCCTCGTGGCATGGTTCTTCGCATCTATTATCTTCAGACGGGGCATGACCGCTGAGTTTTGGCGTTCCCTCCATATAGTGATGGATGCCAACGTCATCGCTATTGTCATCGCGTTGGTTTATCTCCTGTTGCTTCGCACTTTGAGCCCCGCCATGAAGTGGTATGAACGTATCGAAAAGCGTTACCTTGACAATATGAATAACCGTCAAACCCTCCAGCCGTTTGTGCTTCCTGATGTCTTACAAGAGAATTTCACCTTGGATAAGATGTTGCTGACTGCCAAGAGCGAGTATGCAGGCAAACGCATTCGTGAGTGTGATTTCAGCGCGAAATACGGCATCAGCGTGGTGGGGGTCGATCGTGGTGACGAAGCTGTCGATCTGCCACGGCGTGATTTTGTGCTTTATCCTATGGATGAAGTCACATTCCTTGGAACCGAGGAACAACTGGGCAAGCTGAGACCGTATGTGGAGGTCGAAGACGATGTTCTTATCAAGGAGCGTCCGGCAAGTGATGTGAATATCTATTACGCTGATATTGATGAAAATAACCTATATCGTGGAGTCTCACTGCATGACTCGGATCTGCGCAATCGTTTCAATGTCTTTGTGATTGCTGTCGAGCGTGACGACAATTTCATTCTCAATCCAAATTCTTCCTTGGTGTTTGAGTTGGGTGACAAAGTGTGGTTTGTGAGCTCCGAGACCCATGCTAAGGAAGTGCAAAAATATGCTAAACATTTAGAAAACCAATAACCTCGCTATGGAATCCTTGCCTGCTTTATTTTTCGACCTTGCCCTTATTTTAGTCACCGCTGGTATCACTACAGTTATTTTCAAGTGGTTGAAACAACCCGTGGTGTTAGGTTATATCATAGCCGGTTTTTTAATCGGTCCTAATTTCGAGTGGTTCCCCGTCATCAACGACCATACGAGCGTGGAAACCTGGAGCGAGATTGGCATGGTGTTCATGCTGTTCGGTATCGGTTTGGAGTTCAGCTTCAAGAAGTTAAAAAAGGTGGGAGGGACCGTGGGAATCACTGCTCTCACTGAGCTGGTGACTATGTGCTTGGTAGGTTTCATCTTGGGTAAAACGCTGGGATGGTCACAGATGGACTGTATCTTCCTCGGCGCGATGCTCTCCATCTCTTCCACTACCATCATCGCCAAGGCTTTCGATGACATGAAGCTGAATCGTGAGAAGTTCAGCGGTAATGTCATTGGAGAGCTGGTGGTGGAGGATCTCGAGGCGGTGTTACTCATGGTGGTGCTATCGACGCTTGCGGTGAGTAAGACCTTTGATGGTATGCAGCTGCTGTCCAGCATGTTGAAGCTGGGCTTTTTCCTTTTAGTCTGGTTTATCGGCGGTATTTTTCTGGTGCCTACGGTCTTGCGTTGGGCGAGGAAGTTCATGTCGGAAGAGACTTTGACCGTGTTTTCAGTCGGTTTATGCTTCATGATGGTGGTGTTGGCTAACCTGGCAGGCTTCTCCTCGGCTTTAGGCGCTTTCATCATGGGTTCTATCTTGGCCGAGACTCTGGAGGCCGAGATGATTCATAAACTGACTACCCCCATCAAAAACCTTTTTGGTGCGGTGTTCTTCGTCTCAGTAGGTATGATGGTCGATCCTCAGATCTTGGTGAATTACTGGTGGCAGATTCTCGTTATTACCCTGGTGTTGCTGATTTTCAAGCCATTGAGCAATGTGGCCGGTCGTTTGATTGCGGGGTTGGGGCTTAAACAATCTATCCAAGGCGGCTTCTGCTTTAGTCAGATTGGCGAGTTCTCTTTCATCATCGCCACCCTTGGCCTCAGTTATGGTGTCATCGACGAGTTCTTGTATCCTATCATCGTCTCCGTGTCCATCATCACCACCTTCCTCACACCTTACGCCATCAAGGCGGCACTTCCCACGTATAAGTGGGTGAGCAAACACATCCCGCACCAGTGGCTGAAGCACTTGGAAAACAAAGAAAGCGGCATCAAGGTGAAAAGTGGCAAGAAGGTGAGCATGGCCAGTTTTGTGGGACGCCAGTTCAAGCATATCATCATCTATGTCGCCATCGTCATCGCCGTGATGTTTATCTGTTTCTGGGTGGGTTCCGAGGTCATGAATTATGTGCCGAGTGTCTGGGGTAATGCGATTAGTGTGGCTTTCACTTTAACGCTGTTATCGCCTTTCTTATGGGCAATTGGCTTCAGACATACCTTGGTGAAAACCACTCATAAGCTCATGGAGAACAGCCGTTTTAACAAGACGCTGATTTTGACCATCTTCATCATCAGGTTTGTCATTGTGTGGGTGGTGGCTAATTCGGTGTTGCGTCACTTCTTGAACGCTACCTTCTGGGATCGACTGGGAGTGGGAGCTCCCTATTACCGTTTTATCAACATCGGCTTCGGCTTGGTGTATGCGGTGACACTCCGTGTGTTGAGTCCTGCTATGAAATTCCATAAACGTATAGAAGAACGTTTTACTGATAATCTCAACAAACGTCAGAGCTCACAGGTGTTCGCTATTCCAGAGATTCTCCAAGAGAATTGCCATCTGCAGAAGATGACTCTCAGTCCCGACAGTGAATACTCAGGGATGTTAATCAGAAATACGGATTTCCGTGACAACTATAATGTCAGTGTGGTCAGCGTTGAGCGAGGCAAACAGCTTTATGAGTTGCCCAAGTCCGACTTCCAGCTGTTTCCTTACGACAAGATAACCTTTGTGGGTCATGAAGATCATCTTCGTCTCTTGTTGGGTAAGGTGGAGGCCTTTGATGATGCTTTGATTCAGGAACACGAGGAGAGCGACGTGGATATGTATAAGGTGGAAGTGCATTCTGACAGCCCCTTTGTGGGGGTTGCTTTGATGGACTCTGGCTTGGCTGACCAATACGAAGCCATGATTATCGCCATCGAACGTGACGGCCAGTTTATCTTGAACCCATCCGCCAAAATCAAATTCCAACCTAATGACTTAGTGTGGTTTGTCGCCCAAAAAGCCAAGGCTGAACACCTGATGAACCTAAGCTCTAACCTTTAACCTCTAACCTCTAACCTCCCATGATTGTTTGCATCGCTGAAAAGCCGAGTGTAGCGCGAGACATCGCGAAAGTGCTGGGTGCCAACCAGGCTCATGACGGCTATATGGAGGGCAACGGCTACCAGGTGACATGGACTTTCGGACACCTCTGCACCTTGAAAGAACCTCATGATTACACCGACCAGTGGAAGGCCTGGGCCTTGACCCGCTTGCCGATGATACCGCCTCGATTTGGCATCAAGCTGATACCCGACAAAGGGGTGGAGAAGCAATTCAAAGTCATCGAGTCGCTCTTCCAAAATGCGGAACGTATCATCAACTGTGGTGATGCCGGTCAGGAAGGAGAGCTCATCCAACGCTGGGTGATGCAAAAGGCAAAGATAACCTGCCCGGTACAGCGTCTGTGGATTTCCTCATTGACGGAAGAGTCGATTCGTGAGGGATTTAAGACGCTGAAAGATCAGTCTGAATATCAGTCGCTTTACGAAGCAGGACTCTCACGTGCTATCGGTGACTGGCTCCTGGGGATGAATGCCACCCGTCTTTATACCCTGAAATACGGACAGAACCGTCAGGTGCTATCCATCGGTCGGGTGCAGACTCCCACGCTGGCTTTGATCGTCAACCGTCATCATGAGATTGTCAACTTCAAGCCTGAAGCCTATTGGGTGCTTTCCACCATCTATCGCGACACTACCTTCACAGCTACCAAAGGCAAATATGGCTCAGTGGAGGAAGGACAAAAAGACTTGGAAAGTGTTCAAGGAAAGGAGTTTACGGTAACTGATATCTCTACCAAAAAAGGAACGGAAGCTCCGCCGCGACTGTACGACCTGACTTCTTTGCAAGTGGAATGCAACAAGAAATATGGCTTCTCAGCCGACCAAACCCTGCAAACCATCCAAAGCCTCTACGAGAAGAAATACACCACCTATCCTCGTGTCGATACCACTTATCTGAGCGATGACATCTACCCGAAATGTCCCGGCATCCTTTCAAAACTCACGCCCTACGCTTCTTTGACTGCGCCACTGGCAGGAAAGAAGCTGCCTAAGAGCAAGAAAGTCTTCGACAACAGCAAGGTCACGGATCACCATGCCATCATCCCAACAGGGGTGGTTCCGCAAAACCTGTCGTTTGCCGAGGGGAAAGTCTATGACGAGGTGTGCCGCCATTTCATCGCGGTGTTCTATCCTGATTGCCAGTTCTCTACCACAACGGTATTAGGAAAAGTGGAAGAAGTGGAATTCAAGACCTCCGGAAAGCAGATTCTTGTTCCTGGTTGGCGCGAGGTGATTCGTTTTGAGAAGGCAGAAGACAAAAGTCAGAAGGCAGAAGACGGGAGACAGAAGGAAGAAGAGGAGGAGCGAACATTGCCGGTGTTTGTGAAAGGCGAACACGGGCCGCATGTTCCTCAGCTTGCGGAGAAATGGACTCAGCCGCCGAAGCCATTTACCGAGGCTACATTGCTGAGAGCCATGGAAACGGCAGGAAAGCTGGTGGATGACGACTCCCTCCGTGAGGTCATGAAAGAGAATGGCATCGGCCGACCTTCAACCAGGGCTGCCATCATCGAGACGCTGTTCAAACGTAATTATATTAAAAAGGTGCGTAAAAGCCTTGAGCCTACACCCACAGGCATTGAGCTCATCGGCCTCATCCATGAAGACCTTTTGAAAAGCGCTGAACTGACAGGTATTTGGGAAAAGAAACTCCGTGAAATTGAACAGCATAAGTATGATGCAAGGCAGTTTTTGGAGGAACTGAAACAGATGGTTACCGAAATCGTCAACCAGGTGATGCTTGACAACAGCAACCGTCGTGTGACCGTGATGGTGGAGGAGAAGCCAAAGCCGAAGAAAGCGGCTCCTAAGAAAACTACGGCTCCCAAAGCCAAAAAGGCGAAAGAAACCGTTAACGTGGCAGCTCCTGCCGTTGTCAACTCTGATGCCTTGGTGGGGAAACCGTGTCCTTTATGCGGCAAAGGCCACATTATCAAAGGCAAAACAGCATACGGCTGCTCCGAATGGAAGAATGGATGCGGGTGGAGACAGTTGTTTTGATTGAAAAATATCCTTACTTTTGCGAAATGAACAGAATGATGTCAGTTTCCTTGTTTTGCGCGCTCATGATGCTACTATCATGCGCGTGTCAGCGTAGCCATGGTGTCGATTTCTATTATTGGAAATCGCATTATGATGTGGGGGAGACTGAGTCTGCGTATTTTACCCAACTCAAGAGCCAACGCCTGTTTCTCCGCCTCTTCGATGTGGATCTGGAAGATGGCACAGCAATCCCTGTTGGGTCAATTCAATCTTTTCACCAAGACAAGCTCCCCGCGCAAGACATCGAAGTGATTCCCGTGGTGTTCATCACCAACCGTACCTTCTTGACCTACGTCAGCGATGACGAGGTGTCGAAGCTGGCGTCCAATGTCTTCTCTGGCATCGAACACTTTATGCAAGCCGCTGAAGTGACATTCCATGAGATTCAAATCGACTGCGACTGGACCGAACGAACCCGTGACGCTTATTTCCGATTTCTGAAGGAACTCTCTGAACAATCGCAATGTGCAGTCACTTGCACCTTGCGCCTTCATCAAATCCGCGACCGTAAAAAGACGGGCGTGCCTCCTGTTGAAAGAGGTAGCCTGATGTGCTATGCCACCTCCAGCCCCCTCGAAGGCATGACGCGTAACTCCATCCTCGACATGGCACTGCTGAAAGCCTATACCTCTAACATCAACGAATACCCGATTCCCTTTGATGTGATTCTGCCTATCTATTCTTGGGGCGTCGTCACCAACCATCTGGGAAAGGTGAAATTGATCAACGGACTTACCGAGGATGACTTGCAAACTCCTATGTATGAGAAGATTGACGAGAATACTTATATAGTGAAAGAGGATGGCTTTTGCCAAGGACTCTACATCAACAGCGGATTTAAAATCAAGATTGAGGCTATTACTCCTGAGCTTCTGTTGGAAGCGAAAGACTATCTCAACCACACCATCAAAAGGGATTTCCGTTGGGTGTATTTCCACTTGAGTCGGGGTTTTCTGACTCGATTTACCATTGATGAGTTAAATTAAAAAGAAAACAATATGTTTAGGAAATTTTTTTTACTGGTTTTATTGCTTACGGCATTTATGGGAAGAACCATCGCTTGTGGATGGTATGATGCGGATGATTATTTCTTTAATCTTTTCTCCCAGGAAATCATGAATGACCCCCGTTACAAACCTTTCTTGTTGACCTACGATCGCTATTATACCAATGAGATTTTGCGTAATGGCAATATTGAGGAATGGCAGCGTTATCTCGGTCTGAGCTATGAAGACACTCGTTATCTGGTGTTTGAGTCAAAACGTGAGGATCTTCAGAGTATCACCAAAGGCAAGACGGCCTCCGACCCCAAACTGTCGTTTGTCACCCCTGAGTTCGCTAAAAAACATAAGCAAGCATTACTTTACTTGGCTTATTCAAAATATCTGGAGCCTTATATGCGCATCATCCCTGGAGAGGATAATAATATAGATTATTGGGATTTCAGCGATGACTATGAGCATCATGCTGGCGACTTGGATTATAATAAAGTAAAGACGGTGCTTACTAAAAGCTGGAAGGCTGAATCTGACACCGAGCTGAAGTTGCGTTATGGCTACCAGTTAGTCCGCCTGGCACATTATACCCGTCGCTTCGAAGAAGCCGTCCAACTGTTCGACACTTACGTGGAGCCCCTGAACTTGCATACCGAGATGTATTATTATGCCTTGAGCCAAAAAGCGGGTGCGCTGCGCGGCATGGGGGAGACCGAACAAGCGAATCGCGAATTTGTCCGTGTGTTTGCCAACTCTACCGACCTGAAGACCCAGGCCTACACCTCCATGACTATGGGCTGGGATAATGAGATTTCCTTCGCCGACTTCGTGGCAGGAGCCGCCGACGACAATGAACGCAACGAGATCTATCTCCTCATGGGCTACAGCAACTTCAACAATCCTGTCAACGAAATCGAGAAGATTATTGCGAATAACCCCGATGCCATACAAGCCAAGGTGCTCATGGTGCGTGCCATCAACATGCTGGAGCGTAACTTGTTGACAGCCTATTTTACCGATGATGTTGAAACTTCTGATCCTCGTTATCCGATGATTTCCAAAGACAACGAGGAGACACTAAGACCTTTCTTGAACCAGACTATGGCACTCAGCGACAAGCAATGTGGCAAAGCCACAGAAAAGAACTTCTGGAACCTGGCCTCTTCCTACCTGCATTTCCTCAACAAGGATTTCGACAAGGCTTCTTCTGCCTTGGCTAAGGTGAACTCGAAAGATGAATTGTACATGACGATGGTGCGCAACCTGACGGCCTATATCGACATCTGTAAACAGCCAAATCTTACTGCAGAGGTTGAAAATACCTTGTTTGGGAAATATGAGGATTTGATTACCAAGGGCTATGATTTGTATGAGAATCAATATGTTTTCAATTCTGTTTACCCGACCTTTGTTGAACGAGTGCTCACAAACCGTTATACTTTGCAGGAGGAATTCGCGAAATCTTTTTTGGTGACGCAACATCTCACTGAGATTGAAAACAATCCTCGGGAAGAGTTGCTGGATGAGATTCAGTCCTTCTTGAACAAGAAAGACAAGACTTCATTGGAACGTTACCTAGCTATGCGTGGAACTGCGGAGATGGTGGATTTCAACCGCTATATAGCCTACGTAAAGGGAGTCCTGCGACTCTCCGAAGGCAATCTCAAAGCCGCCAAACCGCTCTTTGACCAGCAGACCCGTCTCAAGGTTTCCAAGCGTATCTTCGGGCATAATATCCAGGTGTGGTACAGTGGTAAGGAAAGGAACATCATGCGTGCGGACTATCTCGATGAGTTCTCTTTCATTCACGACAATATGAACGAGGCTGAGGTGACGGATGTGTTGATGCGGCTCCAGGCTATAGGGGAGGAGAAGGATGGCGATCGCGCTGCCAAAGCCTATTACCTGATGGCCAACTTCTTCTATAATGTCAGTGTGACGGGCTATTATCGTCATTATCTGCGCTTTGATAACAACAACGGCTTTAGTTACAGCAAATTCAGCTTAGATGACGATACTTATCTGAATACCTTGTATCTGTCGGAGCAATATCTTGAGAAGGCCAAAAAGTATGCCAAAGACGATGAGCTGAAAGCCCATATCGTCTTTGCCCAAGCCAAGAACGCCCAGCAAGACTTAGAGCGTGAAGGCAATAGGTATTTGAAATCCGTCTCCGATCCTTTGTGGAACGAGTTTGAGCGTTACAAACAAACCGATTATTACACCACGGTGTATTCTAATTGCGTCTATTACAGCGATTACCGGAATTGATCTTACTTCACCCCCGACCCCTCTCCATAGTGGAGAGGGGAGGGTTCGTCCCTAATTCCCTTTCTGCCAAGAGAAAACCCCTATCGGGGTAACCCCATTTTCCGTTCTCCGTTTAACTGATTTCCAGCGTCTTCTTGCAGATCTCGATTTCTTCGGGGTCTCCTGTATATTTTCCGAGGTCGTCGCTGAGCTTGACCACCTTCTTCCAAGTACGTTTCTCCGTGATCTTGGCTGCGGTGAGTTTCACCACGATGTTCATGGCCTTCACGTTGTCGATGTCGCATGTGAGATGGGTGCCGATGCCGAACGAGTCCTGCATCCTTCCATTCACCGCCTCGTGGATAGCCAGCGCTTCATCGACGTTCAGACCGTTGCTGAAGATGATGGACTTTTGTGCGGGGTCAATGCCTAACTCCTTGTATTTGTTGATAATCTCTTCCAAAGCCTCGTAGTTGTCGCCGCTATCCACACGCAATCCGTCGAACAGTTTGGCATGCAGCATGGTGAAGTTCTGGAAGAAGGCCTTGCGGGTGTAGGTGTCGTAGAGAAACACACCCAAGCTGCCTGCATACACCTCTTGCCAGTAGTCCATGGCGAGATAGTTTGCCTCGTTGTAGCCGTAGAGCGAGCAGGTCTCGATGAACTGGTGACTCATGGTGCCGATAGGAGTGAGGTCGTATTTCATGGCCAACAGCACGTTGCTGGTACCCACGAAACAGGTCTTGGTGAATTGTTTCTGTGCCTCGATGAAAGAGCGGATTACCAGGTCCTGATGCTCGAATGAGAATCGGCGACGTGTCCCGAAATCGCTGAATTTCACGCCATTGCCAATCAACCTGATGCCTTTGTCGTACGATTTCTTGTATTCTTTCTCCGCATCGTAATGCTCAAACTCGCCTTTCAATTCATGGGAAAGCTCGGACACGGTAGCCAGGATGGGCATCTCCCAGAATACGGTGCGCCACAGCAGGCCTGTGACGATGATGTGAAGATGTCCTTCTTCGTCTTGGCTCACCTCGACCTCGGAGGGTCTCAGGTGGAAACCTTTCAGGAAGGTGAAGAACCACAGAGGGAAGTAATAGCATTTCCGTTTCATGAAACGTGTTTCTTCATCAGTGATGCGCAGGTCGGCGAGGCTGTCGAACTGTTCCCTTAGCTTCTCCGCGAAGCCTTTGGGATAGACGGTGTTGTTGCGATCTACAAAAGTGTATTGTCCCATGGCACGCGGGAACTTCTGTAGATATGCGTAGCAAACGCTAAATGTGTATAAATCGTTGTCTAACAGACTGTTGATAATCCTTCTCATGATGTGTTTTTTTTGTTTTTAACTTGATTTTGCTTGGAGGCTCCGAATGCGGTCGGAGATGTATTTGGTGGCGTTGGCGGTGTTTTCAAGCACTTGGATGAGGTCTTTGCGTTTGATGACTTCCACCAAGTTTAGGGGTTGGCTGAACAAGTCGGAGATGTAGTTTCCATAAATTTCGTCACATTCATGTTCGATGGTCTTCACCTCGTTGCACATCCGGGCGATCTCGCGTCCCTTGCCGTTGTTGAGGTAGGGGAGTTCGGCGATGATCTGTTGAAGGCTTTGGCAAGCGAAGTAGATGTTGTCAGTCATGGAGATGACAGCGTTGTCGAATTCATGGAACTTTCTGGTGTATAGGATGTTGCCGCAGTCGTCGAGTCGGTCGAGCAGGTTGTCGATGCGTTCGGCGAGTTCATGGACGTCGCTACGGTCGAAGGGGGTGAGCACAGCGCTTCCGAGCAAGGCATAGATGTGTTTCAGCACCTCGTCACCGTTGGTCTCGCAGCGTTTGATTTCTTTTTTCAGGGTTTCTGACTCGTTTTCGTTTTTAGCCCGGATCATCTTGCGCAAGGCGGTGGAGGCGGACACGAAGTGGTCGGCCTGCTGGCTGAACAACGGGTAGAAACGTTCTTCTTTGGGGACGAAATATTGGAAGAAAGAATTAAGGCTCATATCACAGCGGGAAACAGAGGTTTAACAAGAGGTTGAGCAGGCCGCTGATCACCAGTGGCACGGGGATGGTGAGGATCCATGACCACACGATGCGTTTGGCGGTGACCCATTTGACGGATTTCACCCCTTCGGTGAGTCCCACACCGATGACGCCGCCCGTGATGGTATGGGTGGTGCTGACGGGGATGCCGAGGAACGAAGTGGCGATGAGGGTGGTGGCTCCGGCGAACTCGGCAGAGAAACCGCGGATCGGGTTGATCTTAGAGAGGCCGCCGCCCATGGTCTTGATGACGCCCCAGCCTCCGATGAGGATGCCGAGCGACATGATGATGTAACAGATAATAGCTAAGGTGTCGGGGATGTGGAATCCCTGGCTGTGGTCGTAGAACACCGAGATGAAGTCCTGCATGCCTTGTCCCACACCCGGGGTGGCGAATACGCTGGCCATCAGAACGGCGATGATACCCATGGTCTTGGGCGCGTCGTTGGAGCCATGGCCGATGCAGAACAGCGCAGTGGAGCAGTATTGCAAGCCCTTGAAGGCTTTCTCTACCTTCTTGCGAGCCTTGTTCTTGCAGATTTTAAGTAACAGACATTCCAGCAGGAAGCCGAGGAAGAGTCCGATTAAAGGCGATAACACGATGAACGCCAGCGTCAAGATGATGGGCTTGGCGTGCAGCACCTCGTTGCCGTTGACGAACCAGGCCGCGCCGATGATGCCGCCGATGAGGGCGTGCGAGGTGGAGATGGGCATGCCGCTCTTGGTGCAGATGGCCACCCAGATGGCCGCGCCGATGAGCGCCGAGAGGATGAGGTAAGGGTTGATCACCGACTGGTCGGCGAAGTTGGCCATGGTGTTACCCACCGCGAACTGCTGGTTGAGTACCACACGGATGATGATAAACGCGGTGAACTCCCAAAACGAGGCCCAGATGATGGCTTGGATCGGGGTCATCACCTTGGTGGCGATGATGGTCGATATCGAGTTGGCCGCGTCGTTCATGCCGTTGAGGAAGGTGAAGACGAAAGCCAGAAGGATCGAGAGGATGATGGCTATGGTAAGGAGGTTCATCACGATTGTTTTATAATCAGACATTTCACGGTGTCGGCCACGTCCTTGGCGCGGTCGGTGGTGTCTTCCACCACTTGCGAGATCTCTTTGTATTTCAGCAACTCGATCTCGTCTTTCTCGTTGCTGAACAGGTAGGAGATGTAGTCGCCATAGATGTCATCGACCACATGCTCGATATGGGTGATCTTCTGACACAGCTCGGTCACCTCTTGAAGCCTGCTGTTGAAGTCTTCGAGGTTGGTGAACAGCTCGATCATCAGGGAGGAGTCCTCCACGATGTTATCGACGATCTCCTTGATCTGCTTGTCGATGCGTTTGGGGTGGTACATCAGGATGGTCTTGGCCGAGTGGTTGATGAAGTCGAGGAAACGGTCGAGTGACATGGCGAGGTCGTTCATGTCCTCCCGTTCGAAAGGCGTGACGAAGGCGCTGTTGAGCTCCATATAAAAGTCACGTTGCAACTCGTCGCCCGTGGTCTCTTGTTTCTTGATCATGCGGGTGAGCAGTTTGCGCTCCTCGGGGTCTTCTGATTTCACTAATTCTTGAAGGTATTTGGCCGCGATCTGAGCAGTCTCGGCCTGCTTGATGTAAATAGGGAAGAAGTGCTTGTCGCGTGTTCCCTTGGTGAAAAGGTTGTTCAGTGCCATTGCTTCAAAATGGTTATGAATGATGGCACAAAGATAATCCTTTTTTTATAAATACAAAAAAAAACACATTTTGCCCAACCGTAATTCATCGCGCAACGTTTCGTGTTGGCCAAATAATTTTTGAACATCGAAAACCACGAAATAAACGAAAGTTTTTCTTCCTATTTTTTCGTGCTTTTCGTGTTTTTCGATTTTTATCAATCACTTTCAATTTTCCACTCTCTCACCGTCTTCGTCTCCTGCGAGAACGCAATCCCTATCTTCACCACTGGTTTACCGCTATTCTGATAAGGTATGGCGTAGTCCTTGGAGTTGATCTGTTCGAGGGCTTCCTGTGCCGACTCCCGCATCTTGAGTTCCATCACGTAGGTGGCATCAGGCATGAAGACCACCACGTCGGTTCTTCCACGAGCCACCTTGACCTGCGTGAAGGTGCGGCAGTTGAAGACAGAGAACACGACGTAGGTGAGGGTCTCATAATATGCCTCATATTTGGTGATCTCATCCAATTCTTTCTCTCCGTAGTCAAGGTATGGGATGGAGGCGAAAAAAGCCTGCATAGCCCGCATAGCCTTGTCAAGGTCATGGTCGAGGAGGTAGGCATAGAAGTCATCGGCAAACCCTCTTGGGTCGCTGTTATGGATGTTCATCATGCGGGTGAGGAAGTTCTCCATGAACCCGACCTTGACTTCGCCATTGGGGAAGTCGAGAGTGTATTTATTGCGGTGGAAGTCATAGCCCTTGATGGTGAGGTAGCCGCTTTGGTAGAGGAGGGGCAGGGCAGAGGTCATGCCCTCGGTAGGGGTGTCGAACTGGGTGGCAGGGACTTCAAGTTTCTCCAAAGAGAGAAGGTCGGTGTTGAAGCGTTTCATCTCCTCGAAGAGGAAGGTGGGAGTGCCGGAGGAGAACCATTAACTATTCAATCTCTTGTCCAAAAACACATTCATCAAACTAAAAGGATTGTATATGTCTTCGGACTGGTCGCAGAAATGATAACCGTCATATTGCTGTTTCAGCATGGCAACCATCTCGTCGTAAGAGCAATGGTATTGTTGAGCCAACTCTTCAATATCGTGTGCGAAATGTTCCAACAGCTCTTGTTTAGTGATACCGCAGAGTGAGGAATAATGCGGATGCATGGAGATGTTGCGAAGGTTGTTGATGGTGGAAAAAATGCTCAATTGGCTGAATTTGGTAATGCCCGTGATAAAGACGAATTGCTCGTCCGCATCACATACCTTGACCATCTGGTAAAACTCCTGCATGATTCGTCGCACCTCTTTCAGCGCCTCGGGTTGGTGGAGGTAGTCGAGCAGGGGAGCATCGTATTCATCTATGATGACGACCGTCTTAAGTCCTGTATCCTCATGAAGACCTTTGATCAAGTTTTTAAACCGTGTGCCAGGAGTTCCCTCGCTTTTTTCTCTTTTATACTTTCGCTCAAAATCATCCAACTGACTGTTCAATTCCTCTGCGATTTGACTGATCCGCTCTTTGTTCTTGCAGGCACTCATGTCGAAATGCAGCACAGGATACTGTTTCCAGTCCTTTTCCAATTCGCCCATGGCCAAACCCTCAAACAAATCTTTTCTTCCTTGAAAGTAATATTTCAAGGTGCTGCACAGCAAGCTTTTGCCAAACCTCCTCGGGCGGTTAAGGAAGACAAATTTCAATTCTTTCGTCAAACGATAAATCAGGTCGGTCTTATCGATATAGACTCGTCCATCCTGACGGATGCGCTCGAAGTCGGCGATGCCTGCGGTGTAGAGTCTCATGGGTTCCATGGCAATGTCCTTTTTAGGTTGACGATGCAAAGATAGAAACTTTTTTTAATCCACAAGGATTATTTTATTGAATTATTTTCAATAGTAATTCATTGCGCAAAGTTTTGTGTATGGAGTATTTTGTGAAATTCTTAATTTTTTTATTATTTTTGCCACCTCGATTTCTTGTGAATCATTAAATCAAGGAGAATATGAAAAGATTATTGTTGATACTATGGCTTGGCTTTTGCTGCCTCACCCTTCACGCGGCCTACCTGAGAAACATTCCGATGACCCTAACGCAACCCGACGGCACTACCTTGTATTGCTTCGCCTCGGGTGATGAATACTTCAACTACCTGCACGACAAGAATGGATATACCATCATGCGACATCCCCAAACAGGGTATTATGTCTATGCCGAAAAACGTGATGGTAAGTTGGTGGCAACCAACCTTGTAGCAGGCAGGCATGACCCCTCAAGCAAAGGCCTTCAACCTTACGCCCTCATCTCTCCCGATGAATGGATGGCGCGCAGAAAAGCCTGGAAAGAACCTGAAAAACAACGCCAACACCGCGACTATATCCCTAACCATGGCACTCTCAATAATCTGGTGATCTTCATCCGCTTCTCCGACGATGAGCCTCTCACCAACTCCTATTCGGCCATCGACAACATGTTCAACGATGTGTCGGATGGTGCCATTTCCATGCGTTCCTACTTCAGAGCGGCTTCCTACGGCGCCATTGAGATTCCTACCACCTTTTATCCAGGACACAACGGTGAGGACATTATCTCTTACCAAGACACCTATCCCCGCAGCTATTTCGAGCCCTACGACGAGTATTCCAATCTGAATGGTTATCAAGATTCCAATAGGGCGGAACGCGAGTTTTCTTTGCTGGAAAGAGCGGTACGGTATGTCAATGCCAATTATCCGATACCCTCCGACTTGAACATCGATTATGACGAGGACGGCTATGTCGATAACATCTGTTTCATCGTGAAAGGCACCGTGGGTGAATGGAACTCCCTGCTCTGGCCTCATAAATGGGCGCTCTACGACAGGACGGTGCTTATCAACGGAAAACAAGTGTGGACGTTCAACTTTCAGCTCGCCGACGCAAGCGGCTATTTCAACACCTCCACGATGTGCCACGAGATGAACCACTCGCTGAGTGCCCCCGACTTGTATCATTATTCTTACTCGGGTCCCACCGCCGTCGGCATCTGGGATCTCATGGAGAACAACGCCACACCACCCCAGCATTGCGGGGCCTATATGAAGATGAAATACGGACACTGGATTGACGAGATCCCTGAGATTACCGAGCCGGGTGTCTATACCTTGAACCCCATCAGTTCTGCTTCTCCTGACAATGTGGCTTATAAAATTGCTACGGCTGACCCCGACCAGTTTTATGTGCTGGAATATAGGGACAACACCTCGCTCTTTGAAACAGCTTTGCCGGGTTCCGGACTCCTTATCTATCGTATCGACACTCGTTTCTCTGGTAATGCCGATTATAATCCGAGCATCGGCTATTTTGATGAGGTCTATGTCTTCAGACCTGATGGGTCAGTCTCTCAAAATGGCAACCTGAATGACGCTTATTTCAGTTCGGATGTCGGAAGAACAGACTTCAATTTCTCCACGGAAGCCTACCCGTTTCTCACTGATGGTACCCTTGACTATGATTTCGCCATTTACGACATCACCAGCGCGGGAAACACCATCTCCTTCAGGTATGGCGCTTCGGGTGATTGCGAGGCCCCAACCAACCTTGTGGCGACATTAGAAGGCGATAATGTCCTTTTGTCATGGGATGCGGCTGCCAATGCGGTATCGTATAACATCTACAGGGATGGGCATCAAATTGACAACACCACAGAGACTTCCTATATCGACAGTGGCCTTCCATACGGACGATATACCTATTTTTTGAAAAGTGTTGACGCTAACGGACTTTTTTCATTAACATCAGAATCCGTTATAGTGACTTACTTGCCCGAGGGTGCTGTCATCATCGGTGACGGCGGGTCTGCATCCAGCGACTATCTTCCGAGTTACTCGTATTACAACTATTCCCTTACCCAACAGATTTATACACCCGATGAGATTGGCCCCGCAGGCATCATCACCAGCATGGCTTTTTATAATGAAGGTGCCAAGAAAACCCGTACCTATGACTTCTACCTGAATCATACGGGGAGAAGTGACTTCACAGGAAACTCCGATTGGGAACCAGTGTCCCCGAGCGACAAGGTGTTTAGCGGAACCGTGAATATGACGGGTGGCTTGTGGACTGTCATTGAATTTGACACGCCGTTTGTTTATGACGGCATCTCCAACCTGGTCCTGACCACCGATGATAACACAGGTTCATGGTCTAATTCCCCTCATTTGAGCTGCCGCGTGTTTAATGCTCCAAGCCAGACGCTGCGTATCTATAGCGATGGTGTTGACTATGACCCGTTCAATCCGAAAAACTATGAAGGTGTGGTAATGATGGAGAAGAACCAGCTCCTTCTGCAAGTGGACCACTGTGCCCAGGATCCCGAGAATGTCCACGTCACCAATCCTGGTCCCGACGAGGTGACCGTCAGCTGGACTTCCGACAACGACTGGTTTGAGTTAAGGTATTATGAGAATACCAGCACCCAAGGTTTTGAGAACGGCATCCCCGAAGGATGGATTACCATCGATGCAGATGGTGACGGGTACAACTGGGGTATGATGAATACGATGTATAATAACGCTACTGGGCATGAGTCCTCAAACTGTGTCGCATCTCAGAGTTACGCGAATGTTGGGCTGCATCCGGATAATTATCTGGTGATGCCGCTCGTTGAGCTTGGCGACGTGTTTTCATTCTGGGCTTGCGCCTATAATCACGCGTACGCAGCTGAACATTTCGGCGTCGCGGTCTCCACGGGTAGCCAGACCAATGTTGCTGATTTCGTGACCGTTAAGGAGTGGACGATGACCGCCAAAGACCGCGCCTTAGGTGCTTGGTATGAGTACAGCGTTGACTTGAGCGATTATGCGGGCCAAACAGGCTATATCGCCATCCGACATTTCAACTGTTATGACCAATATGCCCTCCTTGTGGATGATGTTCATTATGGTATGTCCGAGAATGCGGTGGTCATTACGGATATCAATGACACCTCTTATCTCTTAAACGGTCTTGAACCCGCCAAGGAGTATTATGTGGAGGTGCGTTCCAGCTGTGGTGACGGGATTAACTTTAGCAACTGGGTGGGGACTTCTTTCATCAACACCTATTACTCAGTGACCGTATCGGCTGATCCTGAAGAAGGTGGAAACGTCACGGGTTCAGGGGTTTACTTCAAAAATGAACAAGTTGCGCTGAGTGCTGAACCCGCCGAGGGTTACACGTTCCTGTATTGGACCAAGGACGGAGAATATGTCAGCGCTTTGTCACCTTACTCTTTCATATCGAACGAAAACGTTGAGTATGTGGCTCATTTTGAGCCTATTGATGGACGTTACATCGGCGATGGTTCCGCTAACCTTACCAATGAATGGGTGCCGAGCTACAGCTATTACAAATATTCCTTGACGCAGCAGATTTACACAGCGGATGAGATAGGCGAGGAGGGCTCAATCAGCAGCCTCTCGTTTTTCAATGGAGGAGAGACTAAGACGAGGAACTTCGACATCTATCTGGTGCCAACTAGTAAGGTGTGTTTTGAAAATAATCTGGACTGGATCAGTACCACAGAAGACGACCGCGTGTTCAGTGGAGAGGTGTCGTTGACAAAGGGTGCTTGGACGGAGATAGTGTTCGACACGCCGTTCGACTACGACGGGGTTTCAAACCTCGCGCTCATCGTGGATGATAATACGGGTAATTGGAGTAACGCTCCGCATTTGTCATGCCGTGTGTTCAACACGAATGGCACCCAAGCCCTCCGTGTCTATAGCGACAATGATGACTTCGACCCCTTGAATCCCGTTAATCAAACAGGCACCTTGCTGACTGTGAAGAACCAGATCATCCTGCATCAGTCAGGGCATGTGGCGCATCTTGTCCCGGGGTGGAATTGGTATTCCAGCTACATGGAATACCACGATGGAAGCCTTGAAGCCATCGAGAACTGCATCGCGGCCACCTCATCCACGGCCATGATCAAATCGCAGGGTGGCGGTTTCGCCAATCTGAACAATCACATCTGGACGGGAGTGTTACGCGACCTTTCTAACAAGCAGATGTATCTGATTATGGTAGGAGAGGAGGCGGATGTGACCCTTCAGGGAGGGAAAGTGAATCCTGCCAACTGTCCCATCACCCTGTTTAACGGTTGGAATTGGATCAGCTGCTTGCTTGACAAAGAGACTTCGATAGCGGACGCCTTGGTGAATCTGACACCTGTCAACGGCGACATGATCAAAGGCCAGGAATCGAACAGCACCTTTTTGGATGGCCAGTGGAGAGGCACCTTGCAATCCCTCAAACCCGGCCAGGGATATATCTATCTCCGTAACGGCAGCACCGTCACGTTTACCTATCCTTCCACCGTTACTCCGCAAAGGTGAAACAGCACTCGCGCGCCCACGTTGCCATCCCAGTCTCCGCCGTCGGGGGAGGGAGAGACCTCGCAAAGGTCGAAGCCGATGATTTCCTTGCCTGACTCACGGATGCGGTTCAACAAGTACATCAGCTCTTCGTATTCCATGCCTCCTGGCACAGGTGTGCCTGTGTTAGGACAGAGCTTCGGATCCAACGCGTCGATGTCGATGGAGAGATACACTTTTTCGGGCAATGTCTCCACCATCTCGTCCACGATGGCTTTCCAGGTGCATCCCTCATACATGCGGCGACGGCAGTCACGGTCGAAAAACACCTTGATGCGGTCGGGCTGGCTTTCCGCCAAGGCTTTCTCCTGATGGCAGTAGTCGCGGATGCCTACCTGCACCAGCTTCTTCACGTTGGGGAACTGCAAGGTGTTGTAGAAGATGGAGGCGTGCGAGTATTTGAATCCCTCGAAGGCCTCGCGCAGGTCGCAGTGGGCGTCGGCGTGAAGGATGCCATATTCCACACCTTTATTATTGAGATATTGATGATAGGCGAGGGGGCAACTGTGGTCACCTCCTAACAAGCCTACGTGTTTGCCCTGTTCCCTCCAGTAGGCGATGCGGCTCCGCAGCCACTCGTTCTTCCGCTCTGTGGCTGCCTCAATGCGGGCATATAACTCGGCATAATGCTCCGGCGCTTTGTCAATGGTGCCTTCGTACAGAGCGTTAATAATCTCTTCGCTCAAAGGTGCCATCTCGTCGTGAAGCTCACGCAACGCCTTGGGGAACTCGTCCATCCAGATGCCCTTTTTCCACAAGTCGGGATAGTCGTGGTGGCATAGGTCAACTTGCAAAGAGGCCTCCATCACTGCCGAAGGTCCGTCAACCGTGCCGCGGTTGTAACTGGTGGTCAATTCCCATTCCACTGGGATGATGATGATCTGCGCTTCCTCCGCCGTGCAGGGAAGTCCGTAAATGCCGGAGTCCGCAACGGCGGCGGCATTGGGGTCAAAGGTGTTTTCCATATTCATGCGTTTTTGTTGATGGGACAAAATTACAAAAACTATGTTCCCCTCCCACAAATTCCACAAAAATCCACAAATGATGATTTTTGTGGAATGCTTTCCACAAAATTCCACACTCTCTTATAAATGACTCTTTTTATAAAATATTGAATATCAATACAATAGTAAAATTTCTTTGATTGGCATGGAATTGGCTTAATGGGGCGGCGTAAAAATTCGCATCATGAAAAAGGTAACAATAATCGTTGGTTTAATGGCTCTTGTGCTGGCTCTCGGCTCCTGTGTGGAGAGCTCCAAGAAGTATAAGGCTCTGGCGGCGGAAAGAGACTCACTGCAAGTGGTAGCCTCCAATGCCACCACCGATTTTGAATCGTCGTTGCGTACCATCAATGAAATCGAGATGGCGTTGCAGACCGTTCGCGAAGCGGAAAACATCATCATCATGGAAAACCAAGAGGGTAACACCAACTATGCGGTTTCCCAGATCGAAGCTATCGACCGTACCATTCAGCAAAACAAGGCTAAGATTGCCCAACTTGAGAAACAACTGGCTGATGCTGGGTCCAAGTCAAAACAACTGAACAACACCATCAACCGCCTCAAAAAAGAACTGGAAGACAAGGACACCTATCTGAATAACCTTCGCGAAGAGTTGAACATCAGCAAGGCTCAAGTGGCTCAGCTGACCAACCAAGTGGAGGACCTTAACAAAAACGTCGAGGACCTGACGGAGAATGTGGATAACCTCAACGCCCAAAGCGCGGAACAACAAGCTACCATCCGTCTTCAAGAAACCATGATGAACACAGTGTATTATTTCGTGGCTACCATGGAGGTCTTGAAAGAGAATGATCTGGTGACCGGCGGAGGCCTCTTCAAAAAGAGCAGCGTCAACACCGACATCAACAAAAACCTCTTCCATGCCGCCGATAAGCGTGAGTTGAAGGTCATCCCTCTGAACACTAAAAAAGCAACAATATTGACCAATCATCCTGAAAGCAGTTATCAAATCAACAAGGGCGACGATGAAATGCTCTCTCTCGAAATCGTCAACCAAGATGCTTTCTGGAATATATCTAATTATTTGATTATCTCCATCAAATAAAATTCTGCTCGTTTTCAATTTTTACGAATGCCTTGCTTCTCCCCGTTGCAAGGCTTCTTTTTTTATATCGTTTTATTTTTATATCTTTGCAGCAGAATTTGCTGTCATGAAACATACCATCTTAATCGTTGAGGATGATGCCTCCTTCGGAGTGATGCTTCAAACCTGGTTGAAGAAAAACAATTATGACGTGGTCCTGGCCACCCATTATGTCCAGGCAAAGCGTGAGATCTCTTCAAAGTCGTTTGACCTGATTCTTACCGACTTGCGTCTGCCCGACGGGGACGGCATCATGCTGATGGCCTGGGTGCGTGAACAGCTGAAGAGCCGTGTGCCTTTCATCGTGATGACAGGGTATGCGGAGGTGCAGACTGCCGTGTCAGCCATGAAGTTAGGGGCTTTCGACTACCTGAAGAAGCCTATCAACCCCAGCGTGCTTGAAGAGAAAATCATGTCTGCCCTCGAGTCTGAACAGGAGTCGGAGGAGCTCTTCCGACCCAAGAAGGTGATGGTGAAAGGCAGCAGCGACGCCATCCAGCGTCTCTACAAACATGTGGAGCTCGTGGCTCCTACCAAGTTCTCGGTGCTGATTCTTGGTGAGAGCGGTACCGGCAAAGAGTATATCGCCGAGATGATTCATGAGGCCAGCCCTCGCCGTGACAAACCTTTTATCGCCGTGGATTGTGGAAGCCTCTCCAAAGAGCTGGCTCCCAGTGAGTTGTTTGGCCATCTCAAAGGCTCGTTTACCTCGGCCATCGCCGACAAGAAAGGGGTCTTCGAACAAGCTAAGGGTGGGACAGTTTTCCTCGATGAGGTGGGTAACCTGCCCTACGAGGTGCAGATGCAGCTGCTGCGCTCCCTTCAGGAACAAAAGGTTCGCCCCGTGGGCTCTGCCATCGACATTCCCGTGGATGTGCGTATCGTGGCAGCCACCAACGAGAATATTGAGAAAGCCATCGAACAAGGGAAGTTCCGGCAAGACCTTTATCACCGTATCAATGAATTCACCCTGCAAGTGCCGCCACTGCGTGAAAGGTTAGAGGACTTGGAGGAATTCGCGGCGTTTTTCCTTTCACAGGCCAACGAGGAGCTGGGCAAGGAAATCAAAGGCATCTCACCCAAAGCTGTCGCCGCCATGAAACAGATGACTTGGAATGGTAACCTCCGTGAGTTGCGTAACGTGATTCGCCGTTGTGTGCTCTTTGCCGAAGGTGACTACATCGAAGTGGAAGACCTGCCCGTGTATTTCGACACGCCCGTCTCCACCAAGACACCCACTAATGAGGACTATGCCTTGCGCCCCGGCAATGAGCGTGAGCAAATCGAGGCAGCCCTGGTCAAAGCCCGAGGCAACAAAACCGTCGCCGCCCGCCTTTTGCAAGTGGATCGTAAGACTTTATACAATAAGATGCACCAATTGGGGCTGCTTCCAAATTAAGAAGAAAGAAGTAAGTTGTTTTTGTGTGGACTATCCAAATACTCCTCAATCCTATATGATTTCATATTTCTCCGCAAGCATCTCCAGCAGCTGGTCTGCCAAGCTCATGAAATGTGTGGCGTCATCCTTCCATTTCTTGTAATGCCGTGCGTCTTTCTTGTTGCTGCGCAATGAGTTCATCTTTGAGAGGAATGGAATCGCTTGTTCTTGTTGCAGTTGGATGAACATCGGAAGCATCTTATGGCAAAGGGCTTGGGCAGTGGCGAAGTCGTCAGTGTCCACCGCTTCGTTCAAGGCCACAAGGTTGTCGGCTGTGGAATTCGCGAAGACCGTCAAGATGCCTCGGACGGCATCTTCGTCATTACCCATCATGGAAACCAGTTCTGGGAAGTCAGTGAAACAACATGGTTCTGCCTTGTCATGCTGTGCGTTGTCTTGGGCAGCGTTGTCTTCATGGCTGTGTCGCCCGAACAAGCTCTCCAAGGCCTTCAGGTTGAAGGGCTTCTGAAGGAATCCGTCGAATCCTTCTTTCTTGGCGATTTCCATGGTGTAGTCCATGCGTGCGGTCATCAGATAGACTGGTTTGCTTCGGTCGGCTTTCTTGAACAGCTTAAGGATGTCGTTTCCGGTCAAGGCTCCCATCTCGCGGTCGGTGAGGATGTAGTCGTAAGCCTCCACTTGTTTCAGTGCCTCGTCGAGGTCGTTTTTCGAGCGGCAGATAAACACGTCGTGCCCCAGCTTGCCAATCATATTGCTGGTGACATTGAGCAGGGTGTCGTCGTCGTCGATAACCAAGATATGCCGTTGAGGGACAGAGGGCACCTCGTTGGTTTCCAATGGGATGGCTTCGTCAGCGGTTGTCTCGGCAGGTCTTTTCTGGGTGTCGTCATCAATCACCTCGACCGGCGTGGGGATGCGTACGGTGAAGAGACTGCCTTTCCCCAGTGCGGATGACACCTCGATGGTGCCGTTCATCAAATCCACCAAACCCTTGACGACAGAAAGCCCATAGCCGCTGCCTTCGGAGAGCTTGCTGCCACTCTCGGTCCTGACAAAGGGCTTGAAGATCTCCTCTTGTTTGTCCTCGGGGATGCCGATGCCGGTGTCTTCCACCCTGAAAACCAGGCATCCGTTCTCCAGGCTACTCTGGAATCCGATATGGCCTTCGATGGTGTATTTGATGGCGTTGGAAATCAGGTTGATGATGATTTGCTTGATTTTCAAGGGGTCGGCGTTGGCATAAAGGTTGGTGCGAAGCTCGTTTTTGAAATGGAAGTCGAGACTCTTCTTCCGGGCGATGGGCTCGAACATCGAGGCCGCTTCCTCGCATAAGGCACTGACGTTGAAGTCTGTGTTCTCGACCTGTAACATGCCTTGCTCCAGACTGGAGAACTCCAGCAGGTTACTCAGCAGACTCAGGATGTGGTCGGCGGATTGCTGGATGGAGTGGACTTCCTTCTCGTTGCCTGTGTTGTCCATCAGCTCCAAGTTACCCATGATTGACGACAAAGGGGTCTTGATGTCGTGTGACACCGAAAGCAGCATCTTGTGCCTCGTCTCCATGATCTCCTCGGTCTTCCGTTTGGCTTCCTCAGCGATTTTTTGGGCTTTCTCGGCGGCTTGCCTTGCTCTGAAACCTTTACTTACATCACTGAGAATCAATATGATAAAGATAACAATCAACACCAACACTGTTGCGGCAATGATGGTGGAGGAACGTGAGTTTTCCTTGATGAGACTCTCGCTGTTTTCGATTTCAATGATGGAGCTGTCGAGAATCTCCTTGTTAAGGGCAAGCAGAAGCTCGGCAATCTCCTCGGAGAGATGGTTGTCGTCGGTGATGAGTTCCGCCGTTTTCTTCTCGTATTCCTTGATGCGTTGTTTGTATTCGATGCGCGCTTTTTCCGAGAGCTGTTTCAGGTCCTCGAGGATGTTGATGGAGTCGTTTTCCACCATCAGGGTGGTGTCAACGGTATGGTTGCTCACCTGCACAATACTGTCGGCTTCTGAAGGGTTGAACACCTCGCCGATGCGTCTCCAAAGGCTTTTTTTCTCTTGGTTATGGATGATGGTGTCGCTTTTTGTGATGCTCGTGATGGTGGTTAAGCTGCCTTGTTTTGGGGTGTAGGATTGCAGCTTGGCATCGATCTCGGCAAATGGGTCGAAATAGGAGAACTGACGGGAGAGGACATAGCTGATCTGGCCTTTCCTTAAAATCAAACGCTCCACTTCCTGGATCCGGTGCTTGTTTTCTTTGGAGGGCAGCAGCAACATCAAGGAGTCGGCGCATTGGCTGATCTCATTGTTAATTTGCCCGAAACGTTTCAAGTGCTTCGAGTTGTCGGTGAACGCGAAGAGGTTGGCTTCCGACTGTGCCTCATGCACAAGCTGGGTGAACCGGTTGGTGAGGTCCAAGGCCCTGTTCTGTACGCTCACGTTGACCTTCTGGTTCTGGATGGACCCTTGTATCTTGTAAATATAATAGAACATGGCACCGCATAACACGATGACAAAAAGGTAGGTGACCACCACTTTCCAGCTCGTTCTTCGCTCAAATATTTTTTTCATTGTTGCAAAAGTACTATTAAATCTGAAAAAAATGTATTTTTGCAAAAAAATTCTACAAAATGAAACGATTTTTTCTCTGGATTGTCCTCATCGCCCTCTTTCTTTATGGAGTGAGCAGGTTGTTTAACACGTCACAGGATGTCGCGGAATCTCCTGTTGAAGAAGGGAAGGATGGTGTCGTGGCTGTGCTGTCAGTCAACGACATGCACTCAGCCGTTGACCTGATGCCTCAGTTTGCGGCTTTGGCCGACAGCTTGCGTGGGGTCTATCCCGACTTGCTCGTGTTCTCAGCGGGCGACAACAGAACGGGCAATCCCATCAATGACCAGTATGATCCGGTGAGCTATCCCATGATCGCATTAATGAATAAGGTGGGATTCGACCTCTGCACCGTGGGCAACCATGAGTTTGATGGGGGGATCCCAGCCTTGCAGCGGAATATCGAAGACGCGCGTTTCCCGTATCTTTGCGCGAACATCATGGTGCCCGAGACGGTGAGACTCGACGTGAAGCCTTTCGAGATTCTCACTTGTCAAGGCCTGAAAGTCGCTGTGGTGGGTGTGGTGGAAGTGCGTGCCAATGGCATCCCGGGGGCGCATCCCATGCTTTTCGACCAGGTGAGCTTTAAACGTGCCGAGGAAGTCATCCCTAACTATCTGTATCTCAAAGACCAAAGTGATGTGTTTATCTTGCTTTCCCATCTGGGGTATGAGGAGGATATCGAAGTCGCGCAGCAGTTTCCGTCCTTCGATGCGATTATCGGTGGCCATAGCCATACCTTGGTGGAATATCCTCAGAAACACAACGGGGTGATGGTCACACAGGCGGGGTCCAGCTTGAAAAACGCCACGCTGATCCTCTTCACGGTGAAGCATGGACAGGTGGTTGACGTGGAGGCTAAGACCTTGGATGTCAAAAACTTCAGGAAGAAAAACCCCGAGGTGAAAGCCATGCTCGATGAGTTCAACAACGATGCGAATTTCAACGAAGTCTTGGCCACTGCGGTCACACCCTTCCAAAACCGTGAGGAGCTGGGTTGCATGGTTACCGATGCGATTTGCGAGGCCACCAAGGCTGACTTCGCCTTCGTCAATACGGGTGGATTGCGGGCTGACCGGCTTAAGAAAGGCCCCATCACGGTCAAAGATGTCTATAGCGTCGATCCTTTTAACAATGAGATTGTGGTCTATACCATGAAGGGAAAGCAGGTCGAGCGTTTCATCATGGAGAGTTATAAAAAGAACGGACGTTATCCCTCGTATGTTTCAGGGATGCGTTATACGGTGAACGCCGCTGCTGATGGCTATCCTAAATCAGTGAGTATCACCTTGAACCGTGGTAGATTCTCACCCGATGCCACCTATACCGTCGCCATGAACAGCTTCATGGCTTCAACCGTGCGGTTCGAGAGCCTCGATGAGGGCGAGAGCCAGTTCATGACTTCTGAGGAGATGGTGATCCAGTTTCTGAAGAAACGGAAAACGGTCTCCTATCAAGGGGTTAGCCGCGTGCAGTGACATATTCTAGTTTTTTGAAAGATAGTTCGCGCAAAAACACTATTTTTGCACCTCAAAATTCAATTCAAATGAAAAAAATGCTGGTTTTTGCCTGCCTTCTGCTGACGATGGTGGGCTGTGGAAAGAAACAGGTGCAGCTCATCGATGCTGCCAATTTTAACAAGGAAGTGGATGGGAAACAGGTGTCGCTCTATACCCTGAAAAACGGCGATGTCACCATGCAGGTCACTAACTACGGCGGTCGTGTGGTAGCATTGTGGACCCCTGACAAACGGGGTAGTTACGAGGATATCACCTTGGGTTACGACCATATCGACAAATACCTCGACAATCCAGGGGAACGTTACCTCGGCGCCGTGGTGGGCCGTTGTGCCAACCGTATCGCTCATGCCTCTTTTGCCCTTAACGACACGGTCTATTCTTTAGTGAAGAATGATGGCGACAACACCTTGCATGGAGGCGCCCTGGGCACCGATCGTGTGGTGTGGGATGTGATGTCGGCCAACGACAGCTGCATGGTGATGCATGTGTTGCTCCCCGATGGTCAGGACGGATTTCCCGGAAACCTCGACATCACCATGACATATACCCTGACTAGCCAGAATGAGTTCCGTATCGACTATAAAGCCACTACCGACAAACCCACGCTGTGCAACCTCTCCAACCATACTTTCTTTAACTTGAGAGGGGAAGGCTACGACATTTTGAGTCATCAGCTGCAAATCAACTCAAAGTGGGCTCTCTCAGTGGACTCCACGCTGATTCCTGACGGTAAGTTCATCTCCGTCAAGAAGACGCCTTTCGACTTCCTGAAGATGCATGCCATCGGCGACAGCATCCAGTCGAACGACATCCAGATCGCCTACGGCCATGGATACGACCACAACTGGATTATCAGCCGTCAGAACACCAACCATGTGGAATATGCCGCCACCTTGTTCGAGCCTAAGAGCCGCCGTCAAGTGGAGGTCTTTACCGACCAAATGGGACTACAGTTCTATAGTGGAAACTTCTTCGATGGAAAAGTCAGTGGGAAATATGGAAAGCACCTCTATCGTGGCGCTGTCGCCTTGGAGACGCAGAACTTCCCGGATGCCATCAACCAAGAGAACTTCGCCATGAAACCTGTGCTGAATCCTGGCCAGACCTATAAGCATACTTGCGTCTATAAATTCAGCGTCGCTCCCCGTAAGTGATGAATTACCTCAGCGTTGACGGCATCTCCAAATCCTACGGCATCAAGACTTTGTTCTCCGATGTCACCTTCGGCATCGAGAAGGGTGACAAGACCGCGCTGATTGCCTCCAATGGCTCAGGCAAATCGACGATGCTTAAGATCATCGTGGGCAAGGAGTCGATGGACACTGGCACCGTGACCTTTGCCAACGACATCCGGGTGGGGTATCTTGAGCAGTTGCCTCATTATGACCCGGATCTTACCATCCAGGATGTCGTCGCCGCAGGTCATGTGGAGCTGATGCGTGTGGTGGGTCGTTACGAGAAAGCCCTTCGTGAACATACCGACGAGACCAACAAAGCCACCAAAAGCGCCTTGGAGCTTGCCATCTCCGAGATGGATGCCATGGAGGCTTGGTCGTATGAACAGCGACTCACCCAGATGCTCACCCGTTTCGAGTTGACTGACCTTCAACAGCGTATCGGCAACCTCTCTGGCGGCCAGGTGAAACGCCTCGCCCTCGCCATGGTGCTGCTCGACGACCCCGACTTGCTCATCCTCGACGAGCCTACCAACCACCTCGACGTGGAGATGGTGGAATGGCTGGAGAAATACCTCTCCCAGTCGAGCGTCACCCTCCTCATGGTGACGCACGACCGTTATTTCCTCGACCGTGTGTGCAACAAGATTTTTGAGTTGTATCAAAGCGTGATGTACACCCATTATGGCAACTTCGACTATTATGTGAGGAAGAGCCGCGAAAGGGAAGAGGTGAAACGCGCCACGGCGGAAAAAGCGGCCACCCAGCTGCGTCGTGAACTGGAGTGGATCCGCGCCACCCCGCAAGCCCGTACCGGTAAGTCGAAGAGCCGTATCGACGCCTTCTATGAGCTGAAAGACAAGGCGAGATACCAGGAACAAGAGGAGTCGCTCCAGTTTGGACTTCAAGCGCAACGCCTTGGGGGTAAGATCCTCGAGATGTACAACGTCACCAAACAATACGGCGAGACCACCGTGCTGAAGGACTTCGACTACGTCTTCAAACGCGGCGAACGCATCGGGCTGATTGGAAAGAACGGGGTGGGGAAGTCCTCCTTCCTTAACTTGATTACACGGAGCATCGCGCCCGACCACGGTAAGATCATCGTGGGTGATACAGTCACATACGGCTACTATCGTCAGGAAGGCATTAAGTTTGACGAGGACAAGACCGTCATCGATGCCATCCGCGACATCGCCGAGGTGCTCGACTATGGCAAGGACCAGCTGTACACCGCCGACCAGCTGCTGGCCCATTTCATGTTCCCGCACAAGATGCAACGGCAGCCTATCTCACTGCTCTCAGGCGGTGAGAAACGCAGGCTTTATCTGCTGACTGTGCTGGTCTCCAACCCCAACTTCCTCATCCTCGACGAGCCCACCAACGACCTTGACCTTCTTACGCTACAGAAGCTGGAAGACTTCCTCAAAGCTTACAAAGGTTGCCTTCTCGTGGTTTCTCACGACCGCTATTTCATGGATGAAGTTGTGGATCAGCTGTTTGTCTTTCAAGGTGATGGCAAGGTGAAAGGGTTCATGGGAAACTATTCGCAGTATAAAGACTACCTTGACCAAAAAGAAGCTGAGCAACGGCTGGTTCAGCAGGCTCAGAAGTCGGTTGCCAAAGAGGAAGAACCGAAACGCGTCCGTGAGAAGACCAAACGCTCCTTTAAAGAAGAACGCGAGTATGCCCAGCTGACCGCCGACATCGAAGCGCTGGAGAAAGAAAAAGCCACCCTCAGCGAAACCATGAACACCGAAACCGACTATCAAAAACTACAGCAGATGGGAAACCGGATTCAAGAAATCAATGATTTGTTGGATGAGAAAGAACTGCGTTGGCTGGAATTGGATGAGTGGTCGTAATTAAAAGGATCATTTGTTAAAGGTGGTATTGGAATCTCAACGCGAGATTCCGTTGAATGTCGTACCGGAACGGCAGCGACCCCGACTACGGGGGCGACGGCAGCGGGTTCCGCCTCTGCCTTCCCCAGTAAATCTCTCTTGAGAAACCTTAAGCGCGCGTTGGGACGGCATGGTTTCGGCAGGCTGCCCAGTGGAATGTTATGGGCTGTGTGGAAACACTGTCGAAACGAACTATTTCCCTCCTAAACCATCCAATCTTATTGTTAAAATCCATTTGATGTCAGTAAAATAGTGCTATCTTTGCACCTCATTTCATATAGAAATCGTCTCATGGGTAATCATTCTTTTCGGATTTTATTTATCTTATTGATAACTAATTTGTTATGTTATAACGCCAAGGCTCAGGAACCTGTTCGGATTTCATTGGACCAAGCCATAGAAATCGCCTTGTCAGAAAGCAACACCGTTAAAATCGCCGACATGACCGTCGAGAAAAGCGGCTATGCCAAAAAAGGTAGCTATGCCTCGCTCTACCCGAATGTCAATGTGACCAGCTCATACCAACGTACCCTGCTGAAACAGGTCATGGTGATGGATATGGGAGGACAGCCTATGGAAATCAAAGTCGGTCGCGACAACAATATCAGCGCCTCAGCAAGCGCCAGCATGCCGCTAATCAATGCCTCGCTGTGGGAAAGCCTGAAACTGTCAGCCCTCGACGTGGAACTCGCCGTCGAACAAGCCCGCTCCTCACGAGTGTCTCTGATTTCACAAGTGAAACAAGCCTTCTATGGCGTGCTGCTTGCCAAAGAATCACTCGCCGTGATGACCCAGGTCTATGAAAACGCCCAAGCCAACTACGAGAAGACTGAACAACGCTTTACGGTGGGTAAAGCCTCCGAACTGGAGAAACTACGCGCCCAAGTCAACGTGATGAACGCTGAACCAAATGTGTCAAGTGCTGAGAACGCCGTGCTGCTCGCCACCTGGCAGCTGAAAGCCGTCATGGGCCTCGACCTGCAAAACGATATCGATGTGGTGGGTGACCTGAAAGACTATGTCAACGAACTGTTGACACCCTACGTCAGAGAAGACAACATCGAAAACAATAGCTCCTTGCTCCAGTTCGACATCCAGGACAAGATGCTGCAATCCACCCTGCGGATGCAAAAGAAACAATACCTTCCGACGTTGGCAGCAAACATCAACTACAACTACAGCGCAATGGGTGATGACGAACTGCGCTGGTTCCCTTCCTCAACGGCTGCGGTGAGCCTTAACATCCCGGTTTTCGATGGGTTCCAAAAACGGTTCAACATCAAACAAAGCAAAATCAACCGCGACATGCTGGCGACCCAACGTCAAGACACTGAACGCCAGATCCGTATCGCTATTCGTAACTATAACGACAAAATCGCCCTCTGCGTGAAGAACTATCTCGCCGCTAACTCCACCGTCGAAATCGCAAGGAAAAGCTATGAGATCTCCGAGAAGATGTATGAAGTGGGCAAGGCTACCCTCGTGGAACTTAACGATGCACAGCTAGCTCTGCAACAGGCACAGCTGACTCAAGCTCAAGCTATCTATAATTATATGGTCGCTAAAGCCTCTATGGATGAGCTGATTGGAAAAGAATAATAATGAAATAAAATAAATAATTATATGAAATACTTTAGAATCTCATTCTTCGCCCTCGCGGCAGCTGTGTTGCTTGCCTCCTGTGGGACTAAGAAAACGGAAACCAATCAATCGGCACCCGCTGCCCCCGTGGTAAGCGTCGTTACAGCTCAAGCCGAGGATGTGGATGTGGAAAACACCTACACCTCTAACATCGAGCCTTTTGCAGTGAATAACATCGTTTCGCAAACCGCAGGCCGTATCATCAGCATCAATGCTGAAGTGGGTCAAAAGGTGAGTAAGGGACAGCTGCTGGCCAAGATGGACGATGTAAACCTCGCCAAGACCCGGATGCAGTATGTCAACGACTCCACAGAACTGGGCCGACTGACCGAGCTTTATAAGATAGGTGCCGTGGCACAGGCGGATTATGACCTGGCCAAGCTCTCTCTTGAAATCACCAAGAAAACCTATAACAACTTGTTGGAGAACACCTATCTTCGCAGCCCCATCAACGGTGTGGTGACGGCGCGTAACTACGACAAGGGCGACATGTATTCTATGACGCAGCCTATCTTTGTCGTTCAGCAGGTCACGCCGGTGAAGATGCTCATCAACCTTTCTGAGAGTATGTTCACTCAGGTGAACAAAGGCATGGAGTTCGACATCACCGTGGAGGCCTATCCTGGCGAAACCTTCAAAGGCAAGGTCAACTTGATTTATCCTACCGTCAGTGCCACCACTCATACCTTCCCCGTGGAAGTCATCTGCCAAAACAGCGACCAACGTCTCCGTCCCGGCATGTTCGCCCGAGTGACCGCTAACTTCGGCACCAACCATCATGTGGTGGTGCCTGATGTCGCCGTGGTGAAACAGATGGGCTCAGGCGAGCATTTCATCTATGTGCTGCAACCCGACAACACCGTGAAATACCAACTGGTGGAAGTGGGCAAACGCCTCGGTAACCGCTATGAGATTATCAACGGCATCAACGAGGGCGACCGCATCGTCACCGAAGGCCAACCCCGCCTGAAAGACGGCGTGACCGTCCAGGTGAAAGGTGAATAGTAAAAGGTGAAAGGTAACTCTAAATTCTAAATTCTCAATTCTAAATTCTCAATGAGCCTACAACGAACAGCAGTTAATAATCCCGTGACGACGGCGTTGGTCTTCGTGGCTATCGCCATCTTCGGCATATATTCCCTGATGAACCTCTCCATCAACCGTTTCCCTGACATGGAGACTAACTTCATCATGGTGCTGACCTCTTACCCGGGTGCCAGTGCCGAGGATATTGAAACAAATATCTCTAAGACCTTGGAAAACACCCTGAATGCGGTGCCTGACTTGAAACACTTGTCGTCAACCTCCCGTGAGAACACCTCTGTCATTTCGCTGGAGTTTGAAAGCGGCATCGATATCGAGGAAGCCACCAACAACGTGCGCGACAAGTTGGACGTGGTTCGTAACTACCTGCCCGACGGAGCTACTAACCCGGTGCTTTTCAAGTTCAACGCGGAAGACATGCCAATCATGCTCCTTAGCGTCACCGCCAAGGAGAGCCTTCCCGCATTGGAGAAAATCATCGACGACCGTATCACCACGCCGTTGGCTCGTGTGAGCGGCGTGGGTACTGTCTCCGCTAATGGTGCCCCCAAGAGAGAAATCCAGGTGTATGTGGACCCCAATAAACTGGAAGCTTACGGATTGACCATCGAGACGCTCTCATCCATCTTGATGAACGAGAACAGAAACATCCCTGCCGGCTATATCGACATCGGCTCCAATACCTATAACCTTCGTGTGCAGAAAGAGTTCGGCTCGGCACAAGAGATGGAATCGGTGGTGGTGGGTTCCCGTAACAACGCCCCCATCTATCTCAGGGATGTGGCCCGTGTGGTGGATGGTCCCGAAGAGCGTTCACAGGAGTCGTATAGCAATGGTGTGCAAGGTGCCACCATCGTCATCCAGAAACAGACCGATGCCAATGCGGTGAATGTCATCAAGGGTATCAAGGAACAACTTAAATCCATCGAGAAGACCCTGCCTTCTGATGTGAAAGTGACCATCATCGTGGATGGCTCAAACGATATCATTAATACCATCGACAGCTTGAAGAGCACCATCTTCATCACCTTCATCCTCGTGATGCTGGTGGTGTTTGTCTTCCTGGGTCGCTGGCGCGCTACCTTCATCATCGTGCTGGCCATCCCGATTTCCTTGCTGGCCTCCCTGGTTTATCTTTTCGCTACAGGCAACACCTTGAATATCATCTCTATGTCGGCACTCTCCATCGCCATCGGTATGGTCGTGGATGATGCCATCGTGGTGTTGGAGAACATCACGACGCATATCGATAGGGGAGAGAAACCCAAAGAAGCGGCGGTGCATGCCACCCAGGAGGTCTCTCTTTCCGTCATCGCCTCCACCTTGACCATGTTGGCGGTGTTCCTGCCGCTTACCATGATCAAAGGCGTCACGGGTGTGATGTTCCGCCAGTTAGGTTGGATTGTCTCCATCATCATGATTGTCTCCACCTGCGGTGCTTTGACCTTGGTGCCGATGATGTGTTCGCGAATCCTGGTGAAGAATCCGCACGAGAGTAAGTTCCACAAAGCCATCTTCCGACCCATCAACAGGGCTTTGGATTCCATCAGCAACGGCTATGCCCGACTGATCAATTGGGCAGTGAATCATCGTAAGGTGGTGATCATCAGCATGATGATTGTTTTTGTCGTTTCTGTTGCGGTCTTTGCCCCCAATCTGAAAACCGAGATGATGCCGAAGTCGGACTCAGAGCGTATCTCCATTAACATCGAGCTTCCTGTGGGAACCGGCCAAGACGTGACGGGTGCTTTTGCCAAGAATCTTGCCGAGGAGTTTATGGCCATCCCTGAAGTCAAGATCTGTAACTTCAGTTACGGTCAGGCCGACAGCGACAATGCCTTCGCGTCCATGCGTAACAACGGCACCCATATCATCTCCTATAACTTACGTATCGGCACCAAGACCGAACGTCGCAAGGCGGGGCTTCGTTCCTCGACAGAAGTCGCTGACGATTTGCGTTCCCGCCTGAACGCCATACCTATTATTAAGAAAGCCAATGTGAACGAAGGTGGCGGCGGCATGGGTGGCATGAGCACAGTCCAGGTGGAAGTCTATGGTTATGACTTCACCACCACTGACCGTGTCGCCAACGATATCGCCGCGAAGCTTCGTGAGCGAGGCATCAAGCAGGTTATCGTGGGTCGTGACGACTATATCCCTGAATATCAAGTGGATTTCGACCGTGAGAAGCTCGCTTTGAACGGCTTGAACAGCTCTACGGCTGCCACATACGTGAAAAACAGGATCAGTGGCTCGGTGACTTCATATTATCGTGAGGACGGCGATGAGTATGACATCCGCGTGCGCTATGCTCCGGAGTTCCGTACCAACATCGAAGATATCGAGGATATCAAAATCTATAACGGCTATGGACAAGCAGTCCGTGTTGGAGATCTCGGCAAAGTGGTCGAGGCCTTGACACCGCCTAACATCCAGCGTAAGGACCGTGAACGTATGGTCAGCGTCACCGCTGTGGTGGGCAAGGGACAGGTGCTGAGTGAGGTGGTTGAAATGGCTAACGAAGTGATTGCCGAGACCGAGATTCCTTCTGAGATCATGACCAAGATCGCAGGCGACTACGAGACTCAGCAGGAGATGTTTGGTGACTTAATCGTGTTGTTGATTTTGATTATCATCCTGGTGTATATCGTGATGGCTGCCCAGTTCGAGAACTTGATGAAGCCTTTCGTCATCATGTTCTCCGTGCCGTTCACTTTCACTGGTGTGCTGTTGGGTTTGTGGCTCAACAATGCCGCGCTGGGTGTCATGGCTTTTGTGGGTATCTTGATTTTGATGGGTATCGTGGTGAAGAACGGTATTGTGCTCATCGACTATACCACCTTGCTCGAAGAGCGGGGAGTTGAGGTGAGGGAAGCCACGGTTCGTGCTGCCCGTTCCCGTCTGCGTCCTATCTTGATGACCACCTTGACCACCGTCTTGGGTATGATCCCGATGGCCATCGGTCGCGGTGAAGGCGCTGAGATGTGGAATGGCTTGGGTATCACGGTGGCTTGGGGTTTGTCCATCTCCACCTTGATCACCTTATTATTAATACCAGCTCTGTATTGTTCCCTTGAGACCCGTGCCGTGCGTCGCAAGAGACGCAAAGCAGAAGAAGCCTTAACGAAGACGGAGAATATAAGGTGAGCTATTAGCTGTTAGCTGTTAGCTTTTAGCTTCTTGCTATCGGACGAGAGGTTATATGGCAACAGCTAACTGCTAATAGCTAAAAGCTAATAGCAAAAAATGAGAGATTTTAGAAAATATTTAGTTTGGAAAAAAGGACATGAGTTTGCTCTTGAGGTTTATCAACAGACCAACTCTTTTCCTAAAGCAGAGTTGTTTGCGTTGACTTCCCAGATTCGCAGAGCGGCTTCCTCTATCCCCATTAATATAGCTGAAGGTTGTGGTCGTAATAGTGATTCTGAATTTTCTCACTTCTTGAATATAGCTGCTGGTTCGACCTCGGAAGTTGATGAGGAACTTCTTTTGGCTTATGATCTTGGCTATCTTGAAGAGATAACTTATCTCAGACTTAATGATTCCGTCAATGAAATAAAAGCAATGCTTAATAAATTAATATCAACCTTAAAGAAAAGCTAATAGCTAAAAGCTAAAAGCTAAAAGCTAACCATGAAAGCAATATTGATCACATACAATCAAGCCTATTATGACGACATCGCCGCTGTGCTGAATGCCAATGGTGTGAAAGGCTATACCGAATGGGACGAGATCAAAGGCCATGGCAGCGAGACGGGGGAACCGCATCTCGGCAGTCATGCGTGGCCGACACTGAACAACGCCATGATCTCAGTGATGGAAGACAACCGTGTGGAAGGCATCATGAAGGCCTTGAAGGAGAAAGACCTTCAGGCACCTGAACTGGGACTTCGCGCCTTTGTTTGGACGATTGAGCGAATGATTTAAAAAAAATCTTGTGTTTTGTAATTAAAAATGTTTATATTTGCGAATTGAAACACTTAATCAATTCTACAATAAACACTTAATAAAAGACAAAGATGGGAAAATTCGTTATTACGCTCAGAAAGAACGGTGAATTCCAGTTCAACTTGAAGGCCACCAATGGCCAGGTAATTCTTACCAGTGAAGGTTACACCACCAAGACAGCATGCTTGAATGGCATCGAGTCAGTAAAGAAAAACAGCCAGGTGGAGGCTCGTTTCGACAAGAAGGTCGCCTCAAATGGCAAGCCTTTCTTCAACTTGAAAGCCACCAATGGCCAGATCATCGGTTCCAGCCAGATGTATGTCAATGAGAAAAACATGCTCAACGGTGTGGCTTCCGTGATGAAGAATGCTCCCGAGGCACCTGTTGTTGACATGACGGAAGAATAATCCGGCATGGAACACAGTTCCTTGAATTGATTTGAGAGGGTGACCATTTCTGGCCGCCCTCTTTTCTTTAAAGTGTTCACCTCAGATCACCCCACGAGCTATCTTTAAGCTACTTCCAAGCTACCTCCAAGCCATCCCTAAGCTATGAAGAGGTGCTACCTCGATGAAGGTGATGCCGGTGTGCGAAAGATTCAAAACTACTCCTAAAAGGAACATCCCGTCGCTTCAAACACCATTTCCTTGCTCAAGCCCATGGCCAGCAGTTTCTGCGCCATCTCCAGTTTCGCTTTGGCTTCGCCTTCGGCGACCCCAAGCTCTTTTCCTTCGGCGATTCCGAGTTCTTTTCCTTCTGCTAATCCTAGCTCTTTCCCTTCTGCTAATCCGGCTTTTTTCCCGGCCTTCTCTCCTTTCTCGAAGGAGTAGGCGATGGTGTTGAGGTTGTCCCAGTAGTGTTTCTGGCTGACCATGTAGGCGAGACGCTCCTGCGGCGAGAACATGGCGATGCGTGCC